>JAKSMD010000021.1 GCA_024400815.1 Bacteroidales bacterium
TGTTGTCAGCCTCGGCCCAGTCGCTTTGCGGGATGGCCGCTGTGTTCACGGTGTTGGCGTACAGTGCAAAAGGCACGGCATTCACAACGGCTGTGTCAACCATCTCATTGCCGTCGTAGGCAACGGCGGTGCGGATTTTGGCGCCGTTCCAGTCGATGTTGCTCCAAGCAGCAGTCTCATCGCCAATTTCCAAGGACAAGAGACCGTTGCGGTTGGTGGTGGCGTTGAGCGTCTGCACGAACTGCGAGGTGTTGTCGGCTTTCAGCACGTTCACCGTCACGGTAACGGGTTGTTCAACTACTAATTTATTTTCGCTGTCGCGAATAACAGCTTGATAGTTCAATTTCGGGTTTTGCGCGAATGCGCAAACTGCTAACAGTAGTACGACGAGAATTGATAAAAGCTTTTTCATGTTGCTAAAATGCTAAATTATTAAGATATTAAATTATTATTCGACATATTATATAATTATTGTATAGATATTCCTTCCTGGAACTTGAAACCTGAAACCTACTCTTCTTTCGGGGTTTTGCGCAGTTCCTCGGTCCACTCCGTATCAGCATAGGCATTGTCTTTCACGCAGCGAATGCTGAAGCCATAGTTGCGGTTGTGGTTCTCGTTAATTACCTCGTTACAGCCATATGCAAGGGAGCAGGCGCGTGCTGCGAAAGTGGAAATGCTGCTGTCCGTCCAAAAATGGGTGAAGCCCAAGAGGTTTTCGAAACGTTCCGTGTTGGGGTTGTACATACCGGCAGGACGGGCGTCGAAACCGGAGGTGTTGTCACCGGCAACCAACCAAAGATCTTCGGATTTCAGGGCGCTGGCGATGACGTTGCTGAAATCATTTGCGTTTTCAGCAGTCGGGATGTGCCAACCTTCCGGACATAGACCTTGCACAAAGTTACCGCCGTCAGCTAAACGTTCCGGCATGCCCGTGCTGTTTTCGGGAAGGCCCACTGCCGTCTGCCAAGTGTAGAGGCGACCATAGGTGGCCAAGTTCAAAGCTTCGTCTGGATATTTGACGGAACGATACACCATGTTAGAGGCCTCAGCGCCATCGGTATAGTGTGTGGCGTGCATATTGCTGCCCGTCCAACACTCGCGACCCAAGAATAGGTTGCTGTAGTTGTTGTTGTCACCATCGCGTACTTCCGGGAAACCGCAAACATAGACCATGTAGTGCAGCAGCGAGTCACAATCATTCATCGTTTTGAGCAGTCTGTCATTACGACCCGGCTCAAAAGCAGCAGCCTGCATTTCTTCATAGCTCAGCATCAGTGTGTCGTACACCTCAAAGATAGGCCAAACAGTGAGAGTAATCTCCATCAGGGAGTCATAATTCAGATAGTTGTAGTTGTAGTGAGCGGAGTCATACACGCCTTCCGGAATGAGGTTGCCCTCAGCATCCAAGGAGTGGAAGTCGAAACCAGCAATAGGCTGCACATCGTTCTGGCAAAGCGCCGTGTCAAGAGTCTCATGTATGAGCTGAGCCTGTTGAACTCCGGCAATCATATCAGAACCGTCATCGGCAAGCACCTGATGGCTGAAGATTTGTCCATACGAGTATGACACATTGCCTGCCTGACCACAGGAAACGGCAAAGTTGTGGGATGTTTTTGTGCCTTGCGCGCATAAGCTCATCGTCAATGCGGTCAAAGCCACAAGAAAAAAGGAGAGTTTTTTCATACTGTTTTTTATTATTATAACTTATTAATTATCAAAATTATTGACACAATAAAGAGTGTCCTAATCCAATCCATTCGACCATTAGACAAGGTAATAGTAAAGTAAATAGTATAGGCAGCTTAACGAAGCTGCGAAAATACATTTTTTTCCGAATAGAAAAAAACATTTGATTGAGAAAGTAGAGAAGAGTTGATAACATTGACTTCTTGGAGTCCCCCATCTACTTTTCTACCTTTCTACTTCTCTACTTTTGAGACTTTGACTATTGACTTTGACATTGACTTTTTTTGGAGTCCCCCCTCTACTTCTCTACCTTTCTACTTCTCTACTTTTGAGACTTTGAAATTTTCTTCTCTCAGTAACATTTTTTTGTGTAATTTTGCGGCTTGAAAATTTTTTAACTAAAATCATAACAATGAAAAAATTATTCCCTATTCTCATGGTATTGGTATTGGGCCTTGCAGCTTGTTCTAATGGCAATGGTTCTCAATACGCTGGAAAGTATGTTGGCACTTTCAAGTTCATCAAAGACAGCACAACAAAACAAGGTTCCGTCAGAATCACCAACAACCCGCTTTCTCAAGATGGCGTGCTTCTTTATGCCGTTCTTCCATTAAACAACGTTTCTACTGGCAAATATAGCGCAAGTTCCGAAAATGTGGAATATATGTCACAGATTCTTCAATCTATCTTCGGCAGCAGCAATTACATCGATACGGCTACGGAACAAGTCAAGAACATCAAAGTAGATGCCACCTTTGAGGGCAACACTTTGAATATGGTCGTTTACTACGAAGTTCAAATGCTCTCCGGCTTGGTGAACTCAGAAATTCGAATTGTAGAATTTACGGGCACGAAATAATTTTAACGAGATATTTAATGAAGAGACGCGCCGTAAGGAGCGTCTCTTTTTATAATTTATGATGAAACGGTGGCGACTTCTTCTCTGGATCCTCTTGGCATGCTGCTACAGCTATGCCCAGGACAGTGTGGTCACGGACGGATACACTACTTTTTACTATCCTTCCGGCGTGAAATCCAGCGAAGGCACCTTGGTCAATGGGAAACCCGACGGCTGGTGGAAATCCTACAATACAGAAGGACAACTCATCTCTGAAGGCAACCGCAAGAACCTGCTGTTAGACAGTCTGTGGACTTTCTACAACGACAAGGGAGAGAAAGTCATGACGGCACACTATCTCGCCGACCAAAAAGAGGGCGAACAGATCACCTACAAAGCGGACGAATACACCGTCTCCCAATGGCATCAAGACAGCATCATTGGAAATGTCTTAACCTATGATACCGCACACTGGCTGAAGGGCAGCGTGCCCTATGTGGAAGGCAAGCCCCACGGATTGGCGAAAACATTCAATCGCGAGGGCCTTGTTACCGCCGTAACAAAATACTACCATGGGGTGATGAGCCGCACCGAACGCATCAACCGCTCCGACAAATCCGGCCTCAAACAAGGCAACTGGAAATACTTCTGGGGCAACGGCAATCTCCGCCTTGAAGGCGCCTATCTGAACGACAAAAAGCACGGCTTCTTCAAATTCTACGATGAAGAAGGCAACTTCTTGTATGTGGAAAAATATGACCACGACCAACTGGTAGAGGACGCCAAGGAGACCAAACAGTTAGACAAACGCGTGGCCTACCATGCCAACGGCAAACCTTCTATTATTGCCACCTATTTCAAAGACAAGCCAGAAGGCCTGCGCCGCGAATTCGACACCGCCGGCAATGTTATCAAAGGGTACATCTTTGAAAACGGCTGGCTCCGTTATGAAGGCATTACCGACATGAACGGGCTGCGACAAGGATTGTGGAAAGAGTACTACCCAACAGGAGAACTCCGCTCCAAAGGCAAATATAAAAACTCCAAACCTGTTGGCGAATGGAACTTCTATTTTACCGATAAAACCGTTGAAATCACCGGTTCTTACAGCAACAAAGGCAATAAAGACGGCGAATGGATTTGGTTTTACCCTTCTGGAGACACCATGATTGTGGCAAACTACGAAGACGGCGATTTTGAAGGCCCCTATGCGGAATATGACGAAAATGGCGAAACACTCGTCAAAGGCAATTATGTCGCTGACTTGGAAGAAGGCGTCTGGATTTACCGCAATGGCACGGCTATTGAAACCGGCAAATTTGATGGCGGCCGACGAGATGGCACTTGGAAAACCACCTACGACAATGACCACCTCGCTTTTGAAATCCACTACGACCAAGATCTCCGCGATGGAAAATACACCGCTTATTGGGAAAATGGCAATGTGAAAACCTCTGGCAAGTACAACCAAGGGCTCCAAGATGGTCCTTGGACTTACTATAATGAAGACGGAATAATTGTTTTAACCACCTTATTTAAAGATGGAAACGAAATAAAATGGAATGACTACACGATAAAATGATTTTTTTCGTGTTTTATTTTTAAACTTATGGCTTCCGCTATAGTCGGTTTGCCTTTTATTTACCAGCTTTGCCCACTATGGCAAAGACATTGTATAACGAACACACACCTTATGAAATATAGAGCAACCATTCTTATAGCCCTTCTCTGCCTGATAGCCATACACTTGCCAGCGCAAAATATACTGTTGGGCGAAAAAGACACTAGCAAAGTTGATCCCAAACTGACTCCCACTCAGGTTTATGTCAACGAAGAAATAAGAATGATGGACTCCATGCTGAATATTTGGTATGTTAAAAACGAGGTCCAAAAACACAATTCTGTTCTTTCCAAATTAAGAGAAGACACCTTTGCGAGAGACAACAGCGATTCGCTCATGTGCAAGCGATTGAAGCAGATTGTCACCGCTGTGCCCTTGGCATATAACGACCGCGTAAAAAGATTTATCGAGCTGTATTCCGTTCAGCGGCAACGTTCTTCTTCCGTCATTGTAGGATTAGCACAATACTACTATCCTTGGATGAAGGAAATATTCGACAAATACGATGTTCCCGAAGAGTTGGTGTACATCACCATTATCGAATCCGCATTGAATCCTTTGGCCGTCTCTCCCGTTGGAGCCACGGGCATCTGGCAATTCATGTACGGCACGGGCAAACTGTACGGTCTGGAAGTCAACACCTTCGTGGACGACCGTCGCGACCCCTACAAAGCAACAGATGCCGCCGCGCGTCATTTCCGCGATTTGTACAACATCTTCAAAGATTGGGGGTTGGCCATTTCCGCCTACAACTGCGGCGCCGGCAATGTGCGCAAGGCCATCCAACGCTCCGGCGGCAAAACCGACTTCTGGGGCGTCTGCCCTTATTTGCCCAAAGAAACGCAAAACTACTTCCCCGCCTTCATCGGCGCCCTCTATATGATGAACTACCATCACCTCTACGGCATCGAACCTATCAAAATCTCTATCCCCGGCGATGTGGATACCGTTATGGTTGATAAACCCATATTCTTCGAACAGATATCTAAAGTTTTGGACATCAGCATGGATGAAATTAAAACTTTGAATCCACAATATAAAAAATACATGATTCCCGCTTACACGGAACAATGTCCGCTCCGCTTGCGCTCCGCCGACCTCATCCGCTTCATTGCGATGAAAGACTCCATCCCTAAATACAATTATGATGAGTATTTCAATGTAGTGAAAGAGACACCGCAAACTGAAGTTGTCCAAACCACCCCCAATAAATACCATTATGTAAAAAAAGGCGAAACCTTAGGACGCATTGCTTCTCGCTACGGTGTTTCGGTTAGCCAACTGAAATCTTTGAACCATATACACAGCAACTACCTGCGCGTTGGACAGAAGTTGCTTGTCAAAAAAGGCACTACGATTGTGAAAAACGTGCCGGCTACGGCTTCTGACAGCAACGCCATTAAGGATTCCACCACAATGGTAAAAGATTCTTCTCTGGTTAAAAAAGACACCGTTGTGTCACCCGCTCAAAAACCTGTTGTTACGCCAGCACCTGCCAAACCCGCTCCTGCTAAGCCGGCATATACTACACACACGGTTAAGAAGGGCGAGACCTTAAGCTCTATTGCTAAAAAGTATCACAAATCTCAATCTGAATTAGCCAAATACAATCACATCAAAAATGTGAACTCCATCCAAATTGGACAAAAGATTAAAATACCGAAATAGTCCCTTCTTGATAGCCGTTGACGGTTAGTTCGCAACGCCGAAGACTTTGACTATTGACTTTTCTAACCATTGGCTATTCGCTGTTGGCTTTTAGTTTTTCGGGAGCCCCCCTATACACCTCTGCTCTTCTACTTTTAAACCTTAGGCGGACGCAATGAATTGCGTTCCTACTTCTCACTTCCTACTTCTCCCATCTCTCCTCTCCCCGCTCTTCTCCACCGCATAGTACCCGCCAGTCTTGTTGGAGCCGGTGTGCGTGATGAGTCCGTGCTGCTTGAGAACGGCAAGACTGCGCTCCACGGTAGCAGATGAGAAGCCTGTCTTTGCTGCGATGTCCGCAGATTTGATGCCCGGGTGCTTGTGTATGCAGGCCTGGATTTTCACCAACTTTTCTTTTGGAGGAACAACGGACTTGCGCTTGCCCCTCTTCCTGGCGGTCTGTTCAACCGACGCTTTGCTTTCTTCCCCATTGAGGCGAAGCAGATGCTGAGAGATGTCATTTGCAATTTCTTCTTTGTTTTTGGAATCTATTGCGAGCAGCTGGCCTTCTTCTTCAAACGGCATCTTTTTCATAATCACGATGCCGTTTCTGCAAGAGTGGATGTGTTTTAACGGCAGTAGCAGCTTTGGGGTAACACGAACAAAGTTCGTCCCCAAAAGCTGTTCCATATGCTTCATAGAGCCGAGTCGGGTGTATGTTTCGTTTTGCGTGGTGCGGATGAAGGTGTAGTTGCCTTCTTGAGAGCAGGAGTAGATGTCGCCAACAGCAAGCAGGCGCACCCCTCCGTTCTTGTCGGTGACATCTATTTTCTGCATTTCTTGGCAGACGACTTGCACCTCCTTGTCCAGAAGCTGTTGCACATAGAGTCGTTCTCTCAGTAGAAACGGGAAGAGGTTAAAGGCAAAATTGCGAACAAAAATGAAGGCAAAGCACGAACTCAGATATTCGGACTTTCCGACAATCTGTAACAACTCGGCGTTGCATTTTGCGATGTTCGGGTAGGCAATGGACATATCCCCCCAAGCGGCGGCCAAAGTGATTATAAGCAAAGCGGTCCAATATAGGGCATGGGAATATTTGTGGTAGAGCTTTGGATACAATAGGAAGTAGTTGGCATATAGAGTGGCCAATAGCAGCAGACCGGCAAGGATTTCTTTGCCAGCACTGCCCGCATAGGGGCGCAGCAGGGCATTTCTGGTGAAAAACCAAAGCAATGCGGAACAGAACAGGAGGTTCAGAAAAACAATGAATACTTTGTGGATATTTTGCATAGTGAAACGAATTGAAAACGGTGCAAACATACCCAATTTTTGAATGCGAAAAAAGGACGACTTTCACAATATTTCCAATATATACCATCAAAAAGCCGTATTCCATCACATTGTAATTAATTGAAGGCCATAACAATAAAATAAAATTCATACACCTCGTCATATTTTTGCCGTGATGCGACATATTTATGGTGTGATGTGATAAAACCGCCGATGAAAATAGTATCTTTGCCAACACAAATAAAACAAAATCCCCAATATTATGAAGAAAAAAACATTGCCCATCGCATTTTTAACATTGTTGACATTATTTTCCGCTTGTGAAAAAGAAAAAGTTGATACAACTACAAATTATTAGATGCAAAAAATATTATTTTTACCCATAAAAAACATAGAGTATGAAAAAGCATTCTTGTTTACTTCGTTTATTTATGATGCTTGTTCTGTTTAGGGCGGGTGGCAGCGTAGTACTATATGCCCAAATGGAAGGGTGTACGATTATGAATGTACCGTATATATGCCGTTTCGACACCATGCCGGGATGGCCGTATTGTTGGGATTTCAATGGCAGCGCTCAAATCATTGATGAAGAACAGGCTCTCTCCTTCAGCGGAAGTATAACGTCTCCCAAAATTGCAGAAAACATTCCTATGGACAGTCTGGCCATTCAATTCAAAGTACATACTCCGAACTGGGGGGACTACGGAAGTGAACTGTATATTGGCTTTCAAGACAGTATTGGAGGAGAATTCATTCCATACGACACTTTGGAATATGATTCCCATGTGTTCAACAGAGTGTACACCATTTCTTTATCTAATTATCACGGTACGGCGAGATATATATGCCTGAGGAGCCAGTATTCAACCTTTTTGAAGGATTTTATTCTTGACTATGAGCACTTTTGTCACAATCCCGAAACTTTTGTATTAGATTCAATTTCAAACAACTGGGCGGCCGTTTCTTGGCAGCCTGTGCAAGGAGAGTCTTTGTGGCGCTATGCCTGCTGTCCTTCTCTAACCGTACCCACGCAGTGGTATTCTACCACTACGCCCAATGTTCTCATTCAGAATTTGGATCCCATGACCACATACGACATCTACATTCACGCTCTTTGTCAGCCCCACGATAATACCAATGCGCCAAACACCCCAGCTGGTTCTTTCACCACAGAGTGTCCTGATACCATAAGCATTCCCTTTGTAGAGGATTTTCAAAGCTATTTTTACGAACACTGTTGGTATGTTAGAGAGAATATTGGCTCTATTAACAGTTATCCACCTCCAATTTCTGACAGCCGTGAAATGCAAGACCTTATATTATATTTGGATTTTTGGCCGCAAACTCCTAATAAATGGGTGGAAATTGGCGTTCAATCAGATATGAATGACGCGAGCACCTATCAAGTGATTCAGCATATTGATGTTGAACGCGCTTGGAGAATCTATCATTATGAAATCATTTTGAATGGATATGGTGGTGATGCAAAGTATATTCTCTTTAAATATTCCTCTGACATTGACCCCTTGCGTTTCGAATTACAAGAAACCCCACCTTGTATTTATCCATATCCTGTAACTTCCAACCACATCACGAGCAGTTCCGCCCGTATTCAATTTACGAATAGAGGATATGAAACATCTTGGGAGTTGGCGTACGACACGACCGGTTTTGACCCTGACAATGGCGGCAACCATATGGTAATCAACGCCCCTGTGGCCACATTGAACAATCTATCACCGTTAACCACCTATGACGTGTATGTCAGAGCCATCTGCGGACATCAGCAAGGCAGCTGGTCTATTGTACACACATTCACGACACAATGCATGCCAATTACAGAAATTCCCTATTCCGAGAATTTTGACAGTTATGGAACAGGGCAAGATGAAAATTTCCCGAGTTGCTGGTTCAGGTACACCCCACTGCAGGATGCTCAACCGTCCCATATCGAGAATTATCTGACATTTTCAGATAGTAGCTACGCCTATTCGACGCCTGGGGCTTTAAAACTGGAGGGAACGTCTAATAGTGTGTCTTATCAGATGGCCACCTTGCCCCAAATTGATACTTCAAGTATTGACATCCGAGGACTCAAACTTTCTTTCAATCTAACCCGAAGGTTGTCTGGACAGGATAGTGTGGTCGTTGGTGTTATGAGCGACCCATACTCAGCGAGCACATTTGTTCCTGTCAAGACGGTGGCCGATCCACACAATACGGTGGCATTTAATAACTTCCATGGATATGGAAACTATATTGGCTTTCTCAGTAAGGGCGTCACCTATATTGACGATGTCATTTTGGATTATGCCGTATGTGGCGAACCCATTCATTTGGCCGTAGATAATGTGCTGGGAACTTCCGCACATTTGACATGGGAACCCGTCGAGTATGGCCTCGAACAAAGGTATGTTGTTCTGTATCGTGACCACCAATCCGCCACATGGGATAGTGTCTTTGTGACAGGGCATGACCTGTGGTTGAACGATCTGATGCAGGAGACGGACTATGATGTGCGCGTGTATTGCCAATGTGCAGCAGGCGCTGGTGAAGAGGTTAGTGTCTCTTTTCAAACCCTTTGCGAATCCGTAACTCAGTTTGTCACAGGCATTACTACTACTACGCAAAGCCAGTTGCCATTAGGAGGTATGAGCAGTTATGCGTACACGCAGCAAATCTTTTCCGCACAGGAACTTGCATTAGGAGATGTGACAGACGATATTTCAGCCATAGAATTCTCCTATAAGATTTCACATCGGACCTGCCAACAACCACACGCCTATATTGAAGTCTATATGGCAAATACCACACAAGATGTCTTTGCCAATCCTAACTCATGGATTCCATTTGATTCGTTAACCTTGGTGTTTGCAGATACGGTATGGCCCATTCCGTCAAACGACTACAATTGGTTAAGGTTGAATTTGTCCAATTCATTCACCTATAACGGGACCGACAATATTGTCATTGCAATGCTCTTGAATGAAGAAAATACCGAATTTTTTTGCTTGAGTGCTGGGGAAGTCACAAATGCCAACAGGTCTATTTTCGTAACCAGTAATAATCCAATTGTGCCATCTGAACCTATTGCGGGCACTTATGATAGTCGATTGCGCAGCATATTCCGTTTGTCCAAATGCTCCAGTTCTTCAAGTTGCGCAACGCCAAATCTTTCACTCGTGTCTGTAAACGGTAGTGATGCGGACTTGGTGATTGCTCCGGGCGGAAATGAAACCTCTTGGGAATATCAATACCGCAAGACAACGGACAGCGTATGGTCTTCCGCTATCAATACTCCGTCAACAGCATTGACAATTAACTCTTTAGCATTAAACTCCGACTATGTGGTCCGGGTTAGGTCAATCTGTCCATGGGGTGGAAATAGCGAATGGGACATGGTGTATTTTTCAACAGAATGCGAAACTATAGACAGTCTGCCTTATGTAGAATATTTTGATGACTATTACGTAGATGAGTTTACAACCCTAATACCTAAATGCTGGACCGGCATTCCCTTTATAGATCACGCTGCTTTAGGCATATACCTTGGCAATTCGGAACATAGTTATTCCGTCCCCAATGCTCTATCTTTGCCACACAACACTGCGATAGCGCTGCCTCCCGTGGCCAATGACATCCAAGTGTTCAGTTTAATGCTCAACTTCAAGGCAAAATCCGCCATAGGGGTATCTTCTATCCGTATCGGTGCTTTGGAATTTCCGTCTGATACCCTTTCCTTCATCAGCGATACCTCTTTGGTTATCGGAAACACGTGGGAAGAGTATGAAGTCCCCCTTACTGCATTGAATGGGATGCTCTCCTCGGAAAAATATGTCGCTTTGATCAACACGAACTATGATGTGCTTATTGATAATTTGATTTTGGATTATACTCCTGGCTGTATGCATCCCAACAATGTAGCCTGTGACACTACCCTAGGTGACACCATCGTTCTTTCGTGGACAGAACGAGGAGATGCCACAAATTGGAATGTTGAATATGGTCCTCACGGATATGAACCGGGCACAGGAACCGTTGTTCATGTAACCTCAAACCCTTGCTCACTTAGTGGACTTCCACTGAATCAATTGTTGGATTTCTATGCGCAGTCTAATTGCGGCAATGGAGAGACTAGCGATTGGAGTCATCAATGCGCCACTCAGGCCACTGTGCCATGCGCTGCTGAGGACCAATGCCCGCTGATGTTCATACTCCAAGATCCTGACCCCTCCACGCCAGGGTGGGGAGATTGCAGTGTTGACATTTACGCGGACGAAATTTTACGTTATGAAGTTCAACTGACCACAAGCGGTCCTGATACGGTTTATATTCCAATCTGCGACGGCTCCACAGTCACTTGCTTTGGCAGAAACGCCTATGGAGGGCAGTTGTCTGGCATTCAATACAGCGTTTTTGCCCCAAACGGAGAATTAATCGGTGAAAATATAGGCATGGGCGCCTCAACCGCCCCCATGCTCACATACGAACATTTCTGCGACCTTACATCTTGTATTTCTCCAATTCATTTGTATGATGACAGCGTGAGCGATGATATTGCAGTTTTGGATTGGCAGCCTCTTGGAAGCGAATCCTCTTGGATAGTTGAATTTAAACCGACCGAGGATACGACTTGGATGAGCACTATCGCCAATAGCAGGCCCTTTACACTTCACAACCTCTCCTCCTTCACGAACTATGATGTGCGGGTTCGAGCATTGTGCGATGACGGGAACGAAAGCAGTTTCCATAATGTTATTCACTTCAAAACGGATTGTGGAGGAAGTATGACGACAATAGGTGCTGGCAATTTTACTTATAACGGAAATCTACCCGATTTTGATAAAAAGTACAGTTACTCCCAACAAATATTCACAGCTCAAGAATTAGCGAGCATTTCATACATTAGTAAAATAGAATTGCTCAACACCCAATATTATGATAATTATGAATGGGATATATACATGGGGCATACTTCTCAGAGTTACTTTGACGAAACTTTACCCGACTCGATTATCGTTAACACTTATGTTAACCCAGAATCTTTAAGTTTGGTGTTTTCTGGTACCATTACTGACCTAAACCAAGAACCAGAGCATTGGCTCACTATTTATTTGGATAGTCTTTTCCTATACAACGGCACGGACAATCTTGTTGTCGCCATTTATAATCATTTAGGACAAAATCGATTCAATTCCCACAAATGGAAAACATTCCAAAACAGCAATAGTTGGACTGAACCATTCCGCTCTATTCACTCCGAAGGTGCACAGCCGTTTGAATTGAGTTATCACGGCTTAAGCCAGCTCTATACGCCTGTCTTTTCCGCAGAAAGAAATGTCATACGTTTCCCTAATTGCTGTACAGCTCCAAACAATGCTGTTGTACAGACCGATGCCAACACACTCTCGGCAAGTGTCTCATGGCATCCAGGCGGTCAGGAAGAACATTGGCAACTTGAATATAAAACGGTATCAGCAACAGTTTGGGATACAGTACTGTGCACAGCCCCTATGCATACGATTGCGAATGTGCTTCCTTATGAGAATTATATGGGGCGTATCATGTCTATTTGCGACACCAGCAACGGAAGTAGCAGTGATTATATCACTTTCTCATTCATGGTGATTCCATCCGCTCCAGAATCATATACAATATTGTCTTCCGCAGGTACGGGGGGGACGATTCTTCCGATTGGAACCATCAACATTATGGGAGGCTACGACATCACCTTCGACATTGTGGCGGACACCGCCGCAGGCTACGTCATCCAGGATGTGTTGGTGGATAATGCTTCAATGGGAGCGCTTTCTTCTTATACGTTCAGCCTTGTCCATGCCGACCACACCATCCACGCCGAGTTCCAGAACGTGGGCATCGACGACCTGCCGGAGGAGAACCTCGTGCTCTATCCCAACCCGACGAACGGGAAACTGACGGTTTCAGGTTCCAAGTTTCAGGTTTCAAGCATTGAAATCTACGATGTGTACGGGAAGTTGCTCCAGACGGTGGCGGTCAACGATGTGGCCGCGGACCTCGACGTGACGCACCTGCCCGCCGGCCTGTATTTCGCCCGCATCCGGACGGACAACGACGTGGTAACGAAGCGGTTTGTGAAACGGTAATGAAATCCCCCCTTGTTAAAAAATCTTAATTTTTTCGGGGGGGATTATCAACATTTTGCATTATCTTTACCGCTCTACTCCCTCTCCCCCTTGTCCATACGGGCTTCGCAAGGTTGAAGAAGGGCCGGAGATGGAAATAAGAACAAGAGAAGCCCGGAAGAAAACTATTATGAAGAAAACAAGTGTTTTTATTAAAACTATGCTGGTCCTATTATTGGAAGTGTTATTTACTCAGTGCAATAATTCTTGTAATAGATGGATTTGTGTTCCTGAAGAAAACATGGAGATTTCTTTAGAATTCCAATCAAATAGTAGTTTCGTGGATGTCAAAACGGATCCAGATCCTTTGAGCTCAAATTATGCGAATGTTTATCTGTTTACTAATGGAACCAGACTCAAGCGATCAAACGACACATTGTATTATTGGGAAAATAATCAACAAATTCCTGCAGGTTTTATTATCAAAGAAGAATCTGATTCACAAATGAAATTGTTCTCTTTCGGATTGTTTTTCCCTGATGTTAATTTTTATGTATTAGATTATTTATTCGTACGTGACAATTAAAACATTTTGGATATGAAAAGAATTATTTTATTAGCCTTTTGAAACTTGAAACTTGAAACCTGAAACTTCCTCGTGGGCCATACCAAAAAAAACACTACTTTTGCCGCTCCGCTCACCACTCCACCTTGTCCAACGGACTTCGCAAGGTTGGAGAGGACCGGAGGGGGAAACATAAACAAAAGAAGTCCAGTAAAATACGGATATGAAAAAACTATTATTCATCAGTTTGTCCTTCTTTCTTGCCGTTGCTGCGACGCCGGCAAAATGCCAGATGAGTGCGGAAAGAGAAAACACTAATACTAGAGAAAGCAATTACAGGCCTTTCTTCTCATCCCTTCCAATCACCTATAACATTGTCGTATCTGCTACATGCAAAAGTTTGCCGGTTTTTAATGCTGAACCTTCGATAACATTGTCCTGCACTCAGACCTTTGTGGGTGAATTGTCTGCCGAACAGACAGCTGTCTTTAATGGAGTGACCTATTACAATCTAGATTACGCATACGGTAATGCGTACTTGCGAGAGGATACCTTGACTGGCCGAATATTCAGATATTATCCAGAATATGACACAGAATACCTTGTTTGTGATATGTCGCTGATGCCTGGAGACACATTCTGCTTCCCGAAACTTACACAAAATGACACTGTTAATTCGTGGGATGGGTGGTCAAATGTTGATACACATTTCTATCAAGAGGAGGGAGTTTGCACTCCTGTTGACACAGTTTATTATATCAATGGGAGGAAAGTTATACACTTCAAAAGTTTTAATAATATAGATAGTTATACTAGGTTTTTTGCGGCAGATGCATTATATGATACCAATGCATTATTCTCATTAGAATTCATAGAAGGGATAGGGCCCACTTTCGGTCCTGCAGGATACATAGATAACTCAGAGAGACTATTGGGTGCCCTTTTGTGTGTCCATCATGGAGATTCCCTGACATATATAGCAGATCCCAGATTGGGATGTTTTCAATGTTACGCGGCTATCGAAGATTATGAGGCTGCTGAAATGAAACTTTATCCGAATCCAGCTGCCGATATGCTTTTCGTTGAATTCTCAGCATCCAAAGAAATGGTAGGTTCGCTTGTAATTTCAAATATGATGGGGAGTGTTGTTCAAAAGGTTGATTGCAATTCCGCTGTTTCGCAGATTGATGTATCCAATCTCCCATCAGGTGTCTATTTAATCACCTTTAACAATGGGAACAGAAAGATTGTGAAGAAGTTCGTAAAGATGTGAGACCTATGAAATAAAAAAATCTCCGCGTCTTTGCGGTGAGAATGAAACCGCAGAGGCGCCAAGAGGCTTTAAACTTTGACATTGAACATTGACATTGACTTTTTGGGAGCGCCTTTTGAAACTTGAAACCTAAAACATGAAACGTCCTCGTGGGCCATACCAAAAAAACACTATCTTTGCCGCTCCGCTCACCACTCCACCTTGCCCAACGGGCTTCGCAAGGTTGAAGAAGGGCCGGGGATGGAAATAAGAACAAGAGAAGCCCGGAAGAAAACTATTATGAAGAAAATTCTTTTTTCTATCATGCTTATTATGAGCTTGATATTCCAAATCAGCTGGAACGATTTGAAAGCCCAAGAGTCTTTTCCGAAACATCAGTTCGGGTTCTCATACGGTTTGCTTCCCATTATTGGCACGTTTGAGAATGATGATATTGTTGATGCGCAGCCATTTGTTTATGATCAGATTTGGATGGGCAGCCTGAACCTGAATTACAATTATCGGATCAACAAGTTGCATGCCATAGGGGCGACGGTGTCGTGGACACGAAATAAGAGAAAGCCAATCCAGTATGATAATGACTTCTATACAAAAGACTTTTATAATTACCTCACTTTGGGGATACGCTATGCATTGTTCTATTACAACACGGACAAATTATCCATTTATTCCGCTATCAATGCGTGTCTAACATTATACTTTGCCGGATATGAGTTCCGTCCGTATGAGCCAAATGTTACAAGCCGTCGCGCTTGCGTGGCGTGGCCCGATTATCATATCGGTTTGTTGGGTGTTCGTGTCGGTCAAAAACATGCAGCCACTTTTGAATTGGGCTTTGGAACGATGGGGATTTTCCAAGTAGGTTACAATATAGGGTTATAATTTAAAACATCGGATTATGAAACAGATTATTATCAAAAACAGAGTCGTAATAGGATTTGTTTTTTTGGCAGTTATGCCATTGATGTTCTCTTGTGTGCGCCAGAAGGATTGCGAATATGGATTGCCCAGCAAGTTTGTATATTTGTCGGAACCATATATGTCGGATGGACACAAGATTGTAGCCCACAGCTATGATATGGATGGCCGGGATGAAAAGATGATATGCGGAAATGTGCCCAAAGTCTACCAGACGGGAGACACCATAGATGTTATGTTGTTCTTGAAAAGAGACTGGAATGGTGGCTGGGTGAATGATTTAAGTCACAAAGATTATTATAACATTATTTGTATAGAAAGGAATTAGAAAGTTGTCCTTTCTCGCCTACGGCGTGAAGACCACAAATCATCCTAACATAATTTGTCATAATTCGTCTTAATTAGAGTAATTTGTGGAAGTTACGCCGCAGGCGCAAAAACACTATATTCGCCGCCGCCCGCTCCCGACCTTGCCCAACGGGCTTCGCAAGGTTGAAGAGGAGCAGAGGGGGAAACATAAACAAAAGAAGTCCAGTGAAATACGGATATGAAAAACTTTTTTTAATTCTTTTGTCGGCAATAAGCATCGGAATATTCACAGGATGTGAAGATCCGGAATTGCCACAAAATAAGCCGCACCGTGAAAACAACCCTATTATCACAAGATTCTTGTTTGATGCAGACTATTGTCACGATCATCTTCAATATGACACATTATACCGAATATATAGCCAGGCACAAATGGACTCTCTTTTGTCTGGATATGACTTTTGGTTATCCACGCTGGACTTCCCTAATCAATCTATGTATTTGTTTTGGGGATATCCAACAGATAAGCTTATTGTTAACGTAAATATTCATGATACTACCGCATTTAAGCGCAGTTACGGAATTTCAGAATCCTCAAGAACGGCGCCGTCATTGAAAACGCAATTTGTGGCATCAGCACCCGTTCCCGCGACGACAGCCTGAACACCACCGGAGAGGAAACAAAAAGCTCGGTCACAGATGGTAACCGAGCTTTTTTATTGGCAGACTATAAATCTAATTATTCGGCCACATTGCGTCCGTGGCAATTCTTATATTTCAAGCCACTGCCACAAGGGCAAGGATCATTGCGTCCGACTTTCTTTTCTACGCGCAAAGGCTGGCTGCCTTTACCGCCAGTGGCCACTTGCCTACCGCCGCCAGGAACTTCTGAACGTCCCGTCGTCAGCTTTTTAGCATCTGACTGAGGCAATTGGGCTTCTCTCACTTGCGTTTCTTCCGCCACAGGCAATTTGCCCTTGTTCAAGAAGGATACAATCTCCTGACTGATTCTAATCAGCAATTGGTCAAACAAATTAAAGGATTCCAATTTGTAAATCAAAAGCGGGTCCTTCTGTTCATAAGAAGCATTTTGTACGCTTTCCTTCAAATCGTCCATAGCGCGCAAATGTTCTTTCCAGGCATTGTCGATAACGGCCAAGGTAATTCCTTTTTCAAAAGAGAGACCCACTTCGCGGCCCTTGCTCTCGTAGCATCTCTTCAAAGGAGCCACAATGTTAATGGTCTTTTTGCCATCGGTAAATGGAATGGCAATATTTTGGAAACGGTCGCCGTGTTCCAAATAGACGCGCTCGATTACCGGATAGGCCTGTTCGCTGACGCGCATCAACTTTTCTTTATAATGGTCGTAAACAATCGGATAGAGTTGGTCAATCAACTTATTCGGGCGTTCTTGGAGGAAATTGCCTTCTTCGAATGGAGACTCAATGCCGAAGGTCTTTATCATTTCTGCACTAAAGCCCTCATAATCTTTAGCTTCCCAATAGTCGGTCACCACCGTGGTACAGACATCCTCAAACATTTGAGAGATATCGATGGCCAAACGATCGCCAAACAAAGCATTACGACGCTTGCGATAGATAGTCGTACGCTGTTTGTTCATCACATCATCGTATTCCAGCAAGCGCTTACGAATGCCGAAGTTGTTCTCTTCCACCTTCTTTTGAGCTCTTTCGATAGATTTGGAAATCATGCTGTGTTGGATAACATCGCCATCCTGATGGCCCATTTGGTCCATCACCTTTGCAATACGGTCGGAGCCGAACAAACGCATCAAGTCATCTTCCAAAGAGACGAAGAATTGAGAGCTGCCTGGGTCACCTTGACGACCAGAACGGCCACGCAGCTGGCGGTCAACGCGACGAGAATCGTGACGTTCCGTACCGATGATGGCCAAACCGCCCAGTTCTTTTACTTTCTGGGTCAACTTGATATCGGTACCACGACCTGCCATGTTGGTAGCAATCGTCACCGTACCCTCATGACCGGCTTCTGCCACGATGTCGGCTTCTTTCTTATGCAGTTTAGCATTCAAGACATTGTGTTGAATATGTCGCATGTTCAAGATCTTGGAAAGCAATTCTGAGGTTTCGACAGAAGTCGTACCCACCAAAACAGGTCTTCCCAATTCGTGCAAATGAATGATTTCATCGACCACGGCGGCATATTTTTCGCGTTTTGTTTTATACACCAAATCGTTGCAGTCTTCACGAATAACGGGTTTGTTTGTCGGGATAACGACCACATCCAATTTGTAGATATTCCAAAATTCACCGGCTTCCGTTTCAGCCGTACCGGTCATACCGGACAGTTTTTTATACATACGGAAGTAGTTTTGCAACGTAATGGTAGCATAGGTTTGCGTAGCGGCTTCAACCTTCACATTTTCCTTTGCTTCAATAGCCTGGTGCAAGCCATCGGAATAACGGCGGCCTTCCATAATACGGCCCGTTTGTTCGTCCACAATTTTAACCTTATTGTCGATGATGACATATTCCACATCCTTAGCGAACATGGTGTATGCTTTGAGCAATTGGTGGACGGTATGGATACGTTCTGAAGCAGCGGCAAAGTTGCTATAGATTTCCTCTTTGCGCGCGGTTTTTTCTTCTGGGGTAAGGTTTTCTTTTTCCAATTCCGCAATTTCGGCGCCCACATCCGGCATGATGAACATCTTGGCCTCGTCTGCATCTTTGCTGATGACATCAATACCTTTTTCCATAATGTCAACTGTATTTTGTTTTTCTTCAATCACAAAATAGAGTTCATCATCAATAAAGTGCATATTGCGGTTTTGGTCTTGCATGAAGAAGGCCTCTGTGCGTTGGAGAACCTGTTTCATGCCCGGTTCGCTCAAGAATTTGATCAAGGCCTTATTTTTAGGGAGGCCTCTATGCGCGCGCAGCAAGAGCATAGCGCTTTCGTCTTGCGGTTTCGGGTCCGGATTCTCGGCCAGCATTTTCTTGGCTTTGGTCAAAATCTCGGTGATATAGGCACGTTGCGCATCGTAGAGCTTTTGTACGATAGGCTTGTATTGGTCAAATTCTTGTTGGTCGCCCTTCGGGGTGGGACCAGAAATAATCAACGGCGTACGAGCATCATCAATCAAGACGGAGTCCACCTCATCGACAATGGCGTAGTTGTGCGGACGTTGCACCAGTTCTGTGGTGTTGCGGGCCATATTGTCACGAAGGTAGTCGAAACCGAATTCATTGTTCGTACCATAGGTGATATCGGCCATATAAGCTCTGCGGCGCTCTTCGGAGTTAGGTTCGTGCTTATCGATACAATCCACCGTCAGGCCGAGGAATTCATACAGGCGGCCCATCCATTCGGAGTCACGCTTTGCCAAATAGTCATTGACAGTAACCACATGAACGCCCTTGCCTGGAAGAGCATTCAGATAGACTGGCAAGGTAGCCACGAGGGTTTTACCTTCACCCGTTGCCATTTCGGCAATCTTACCTTCATGCAAAACGACGCCACCAATCAACTGGACATCGTAATGGCACATATCCCAAGTAATCATATTGCCGCCTGCGGACCACGCATTGCGGTAACGAGCCACATCGCCGTCAATTTCAATACCGTCATGGGTAGCAGCCAAATCTCGATCCAAGTCGGTGGCCTGTACTTCGATGATTTCATTTTCTTTAAAGCGTCGGGCCGTCTCCTTCATAACAGAGAAGGCTTCGGGCAAAATTTCGAGAAGGACGTTTTGCGTCGTTTCGTAAACTTTGTCTTCGAGTTTTTCCGTTTCCTTATAGAGCGATTGCTTTTCCTCCACCGGAAGATCGTAATTGGCATCCAGATAGTTGCGGATTTCTTCCAAACGAGATTCTTCCTCTTGTGTGGCCAAGCGAATAGCTTCTCTAAACTCAACGGTTTTGTGTCTCAGTTCATCCGTTGAGAGATCTTTAATTGTTTCGTATGCTTTAAGGGTTTTATCCAGTATGGGCTTCACCTCTTTCATATCGCGGTCAGCCTTTGTACCGAATAGTTTTGTTAAAAAATTTGCCATAAATAGAGATTTTTAATAAAGGTGGCAAAAATACAAAAATTATGCCAAAAGGTTAAAATCTTCCGCCAGCGCCGCCGCCACCAAAACCGCCCATTCCACCGAATCCGCCGAATCCGCCACTGCCGAATCCGCCACCGAAATTACCTCCTCCATAACCGCCCATGTAGGTAGGGCCCATAAAGATTCCGCGGCCAGCATAGGGAGACGGACCGTTTCCTGCGCCGTCGGAAGGGCCGGAATTGTTTTTAAGGGATAAAATGGTGAATACAATGATGATGATAATGAGGGTCATAAAGATGATCTGCACTGCTGTCGGCTCGTCTTCCTCCAGGTCTTCGACAGAAATCTCACCGGCTGCCAAAGGCAAAATATAGGCTAAAGCCGAATCTATGGCCGCCGCATAATTGCCCTCCTTCAGTTCGGGAATCATCTTCGTTTCAATGATGCGTTTGGCAATCGCATCAGGAATGGCGGGTTCTAAGTCATAGCCAACGGAAATATAGACTTCGCCATCGCCGCTGGAAGCGCTTGTGCTGGGTTTTACCAAGATAACGACCCCATTGCGCTTGTCTTTGGAGCGCACGCCCCACTTGTCGCCAATCTCATACGCAAACTGGGCCGCCGAATAACCGCCCAAATCGTTTACCGTAACGACACAAATCACATTGCTGGTCGTATCGTTGAAAGCCACCAGTCGCTGCTCCATTGCGGATGTTTGGACACTGCTCAGCACCCCGGCAAAGTCGTTCACCAAGCGGGGCGGATTGGGCGCATCTGGGATGGCGCTGTCCGCACTTCTAGCCCAGCCCGACAGCAAAAATCCCAACAAACAAAGGCAAAGCGCGAACTTTCGCATGATTAGTTAAAATTAAAATCCACAGAAGGTGCATTCTCGGCACCAGCGGCGGCCTTGAAGTAGCCTTTTTTATCGAAATTGAACATGCCTGAAATGATGTTGTTCGGGAACGTGCGAATATAGCTGTTATAGTCTTGCACCGTTTCGTTATACTTGTTGCGTTCAACGGCAATGCGGTTTTCGGTGCCTTCCAATTGAGCTTGCAATTCGAGGAAGTTCTGATTTGCCTTCAACTCCGGATAACGTTCTATCGTAACCAGCATTCTGCTCAAAGCCGCTCCCAATTGATCTTGTGCAGCTTGATATTGAGCAATCGCTTCTTCTGTAAGATTGTTCGCATCCACTTGAACAGAAGTTGCCTTTGCGCGCGCATTTACGACTGCTTCCAAAGTTCCTCTTTCATAATCAGCAGCACCTTGAACTGTTTTTACCAAGTTCGGAATCAAATCCAAACGACGCTGGTAGGCGTTTTCCACATTTGACCAAGCGCTGGAACAAGTCTCGTCTTTACCAACCATTCGGTTGTACGGGCCCACAAAGCAAAGGAAAATAATAGCAATGATAGCTACAACTACAATAATAAGTTTTTTACTCATGTTCTATAGTTTTTTTAATGATTAATATTTCTACAAGTATAGTGCCGAAATGGCTATTTTGTCATCAAATTTTACAGATTCCGCTATAAATTTTATCTACTGCGCCGATATTGTCTTCCACATATTGCTTGCAGATGCGACAAGTCTCCTCGTAGTATGCGGGTGTGCTATCAAAATGCTGAAGTACTGCCAGCATTTCAGCAGCGGTCGTAATGGAAAAAGCGCCCTTCTGCTGAACGAGCATCACCGCTTCATTGAACTTGCTGTAATGCGGGCCGAAAAAGAGCGGAACGCCAAAGACGCCTGCTTCCAAAATGTTGTGCAATCCGGTTTTGAAAGCGCCGCCAATATAGGACACCGTGCTGTATTTGTAAATCTTACTCAAGATGCCAATCGTATCTATCACAAGGACATCATAATCTGCCAAATCGCAGCCATCCATCTCTGTGTAGGCCATCGTACGGAAGTTTTGGAACGTCGCCATCACTTCGGCCTTACGATTGAGTTCGTGGGGAGCGACCACCAGTTTATACCCTTGCAGTTGAACCAGCAATTGTGCCAAAAGCATCTCGTCGGGCCCCCAGGAGCTGCCTGCCACAATGAGTTTTTTATCCTGCTTGAAATTTTCGATGAAATCCAACGAATAGGATTGTTGCGAAATGGCATATACTCTGTCGAAACGGGTGTCGCCACAGACTTCCACTTGATGTATGTCGATACTGTGAAGCAATTGTTTCGACAATTCATTCTGCACAAAAAATCCGGCCGCCTGCTGCAATTGTTTTGCGAACCATTTTCCTATAGGTTTGAAAAAATACTGCGAAGGACGGAAAATAGCACTCACATAGTAAAAAGGAATCTGATTTTGATGCAGTTCGTGAATATAATTGAACCAAAATTCATACTTGACAAAGATGGCCATTTGGGGGTTGACTATGCGGACGAAGCGTTTCGCATTGCGCATTGTATCTGCGGGCAGATAGAAAACATAGTCGGGCAACTTGTCATTTTTACGAATTTCGTATCCAGAAGGAGAGAAAAAGGTAGCTATGATTTTGGTTTCTGGAGATTCTTTCTTGATTTTTTCAATGAGCGGACGGGCTTGTTCATATTCACCCAGCGAGGCGCTATGAATCCATACAGGATGTTCGGTGCCCTCAAAAGTGTCAGCCAATTTTTGAAAAATGTCCTTTCGGCCTTTGATCCAAAGACGTGCTTTTTCGTTGAATAAAGAAGCAACGGCAATGCCGAAAGTGTAGAGCGCAATGCCGATAGAGATGAGAATGCGCATAGATTATTTATAGTAGAAAGTAGTAACCGATTTCTTTTCGTACAACGGAATATTCCAACCTATCTTGAGGCCGATAAGTCCGCTGAATTTATATTTTGCATTAGCGGTTGAACCTTCATTAAAAATATAATTGCGGTTGGGTTTTGTCCAGGATTCGAAAAACTCAATACCGCCATAGAAGTTCAACAGCCTATTTTTCTGGATGAAAAGATAGCCGACAAACTGGCTCATGGCAAAGCCGCCGGAGCGATGGTCGTATCCTTTCAAATAGTCGCCATCCAATTGGGGAACCTGATGGTCATAGTCATTGATTCTGATTTTATGGGTGAAATAGCCCATGCTGTAACGAAGCCAAATACCGGAATTCTTCCAACGATTGACGGGAATCACCTTTCCGATACCAGCGCCGACGTAGCAGTAGCGGCCTTCAAAACTGACCCCAAGCGCAGTACGGCCATTGCCATCCATGATTCGACCATAATCATCCACCATATCTCCTAAAAATGGAGCGGTGGTATCACGGAGGCTGCTTTGAAACATATAGTTAAAGCAGACGTCAAAAGTCCAGTTGTGGTTTGTTTTAATATTGACACCCGTACCTACTGCGAGGTTAGGGGTAAACCACTCTCTCAACAAGCCCAAGGGCAACTGGCCAGACATATTCACGCCAGTCCACACCATAGTAGCCATCGTGTCCACATAGTCCTTGCTGGAGAAATCGGTGCGCACATTGCTGACGCTACCGCGCTGGGCGAATGATATAGCCGGTAGCATGCAGCATAATGTGATGATTATCAGAATAGTTTTTTTCATTTTATACATATAAGTAAAACAGCCGCAAAGATAATAAAAACTTAAACAAAAACCATAAAAAAGAGGATGACTACTTTCAGTCATCCTCTCTTGTATCTGAAATTTGAATAAATTTCTAAGGCAAACCTCGTCGGTTCACGGTCCATTAGTTTATTCTACCTGGATAAACTTTCAAACCTTCTTCGAGGCATTTCACTGCTTTCTTAAGGTCTTCCACATTCAAGCAGTAGCTGATACGAACTTCGTTTTTGCCTTGGCCTGGAGTGGAATAGAAGCCGGTGGCAGGAGCCATCATCGTGGTTGCGCCTTCGTAGTTGAATTCTTCGAGCATCCATTGGCAAAAGCGGTCGGAATCGTCGATTGGAAGTTGGGCAACGCAATAGAAAGCGCCCTTAGGCATTGGAACGAAACAGCCAGGGATGGCGTTTACGCCGTTGACAACGGTGTTACGACGAGCCACATAGTCGGTGATGACAGCGTCGAAGTATTCCTTCGGAGTGTCAACCGCAGCTTCGCCGAGAATTTGGCCGTAGGATGGAGGAGAAAGACGAGCTTGAGCGAATTTCATTGCGGTAGAGTAAACCTCCTTGTTGTGTGTGATGAATGTACCGATACGTACACCGCAGGCACTGTAACGTTTGGAAACGGAGTCCAAAAGGATGACGTGGTCTTCCAAACCTTTCAAATGCATAACGGAGAAATGTTCTGCGCCATCGTAGCAGAATTCGCGGTAAACCTCATCTGCAAACAGGAAGAGGTCGTGTTTCTTAGCGATTTCGCCCAATTGGAGAACTTCTTCTTTGGTATAAAGACAACCGGTCGGGTTGTTCGGGTTACAAATCATAATGGCTTTCGTCTTCGGCGTGATGACCTTTTCAAAATCCTCGATAGTAGGAAGGGCAAAGCCGTTCTTGATGGAGGAGAGGATCGGTTTCACCACGACGCCGCTCATCTTGGCAAAAGTGTTGTAGTTTGCATAGAACGGTTCCGGAATGATGATTTCATCACCGGGATCCATACAAGCGTTGAAGGCGAAAGTGAGGCCTTCGCTGCCACCGGTGGTGACGATGATTTCGTCGGTGGTGATTTCAATGCCTACACTGTGGTAGTATTCCACCAATTTCTTGCGGTAGCTGAGGTTACCAGCAGAGTGTGAGTAAGCAATAACAGGGATGTCAGCGTTTTTAACGGCTTCGCGCGCACCCTTCGGCGTCTCGATATCCGGTTGGCCGATATTCAAATGGTAAACATGGATTCCGCGTGACTTTGCAGCATCGGAAAAGGGAACCAATTTACGAATTGGAGAGAAGGCAATAGATTGGCCTTTTTGGGAAACTTTTGGCATAATTATTAATGAGTTATGTTAATGAATTAAACTTTCAAAAAAGCGGGCAAAGGTACAAAAAAATCAAATGGGTAAATGAAAAAAAGGTTGAGATCGATAGTTTAAGGTTTAAAGTTTAATGGTTTAAAGAGATTTGTTCCAAATTATCATATCAGGGAATTAGGCCTTATCGCATTTTTTTTTATTTTTGCGCCTTCTAAAAAAAATTATAAACCTAAAATATCATAATTATGGCATTAGCAATTGACTCAAGCAATTTCGAATCACTGGTGAGCGGTGATAAATTAGTAGTTATCGACTTCTGGGCACAGTGGTGTGGACCATGCAAAGCGTTGGCACCAACCATCGACGAATTGGCAGCAGAATACGACGGCCAGGTCGTCATCGGCAAGTGCGACGTGGATGAAAACAACGACATCGCCGTTCAATTCGGCGTGATGAATATCCCGATGCTGGTCTTTGTCAAAGGTGGCGAATTGAAAGACACCCTCGTCGGCCGCGTTCCCAAAGAAGACATCGCTAAGAAAATCGAGATGTACAAATAAGTTGAATTTTCATTTATTCATTAATCAAATTACTTAATCCTTATGTTATTAACTATTTTTATCATCTGCCTCGTCGTAGTAATCCCGTTTTTGCTTTACTACGTGAGAGTAGCTAAAAGAGACCATCCGAAAGGTCTTATCGCAGCTGCATTAAGCAATATGGGCGAGCGTTTCGGTTATTACATCATGAATGCCATCCTGTTGCTCTTCCTGGTTTCCAAATTCGGTTTGCCTGATGGCACTGCTGGTTTGATCTACTCTGTTTTCTATTTCGGCATCTATGTGTTGAGCTTGGTGGGCGGTATCATCGCCGACAAGACCCAGAACTACAACAAGACCATCCAATGGGGTTTGATTATCATGTCCCTCGGTTATGTGGCTTTGGCTATTCCATTGTTCAGCAAAACCAACGGTCTCATTGCAGACGGCACTGGCCAATGGTGGGGTATCTTAATCTTCACCTGCATCGCATTGCTCTGCATCGCCTTCGGTAACGGCTTGTTCAAAGGCAACTTGCAGGCTATCGTGGGTAAGATGTATGACGAATATGAAGCTGAAGCTGCCAAAGAAGGCCCTGAAGCCCTCAAAGTCGCTAAAGATCGTCGTGACTCCGGCTTCCAGATTTTCTACGTCTTCATCAACATCGGTGGTGTGTTTGCTCCGCTGATCGCTCCTGCTGTTCGCCAATGGTGGTTGAATGCTCACAACTTTGTTTACAATGCCGACATGTCTGCTCTTTGTCACCAATATTTGGCAGATGGCCAACTGACCCAGAAGTTCACCGAAACGGCTGCCCTGGCCACCAACGGTGCTGCCATCACTGACTACACGGCATTCTGCTCCGACTACATTACCGTTTTCAACACCGGCGTCCACTTCGCATTCATCGCATCTGTGATCGCTATGTTGATATCCCTCACTATTTTCTTGTGCACTAAGAAGAAATTCCCACAACCTGCTAAGAAAGAAAAAGCAGAAGTTGTTGAATATACCGCAGAAGAAAAACAAGCTATGGCTAAGGAAATCAAACAACGTCTGTACGCTTTGTTTGCAGTTCTCGGCATCGCCATCTTCTTCTGGTTGTCATTCCACCAGAACGGTCAGTCATTGTCCGTATTCGCCCGCGACTTCGTCCAAACCGAATCCATCGCTCCTGAAATCTGGCAATTGGTGAACCCGTTCTTCGTCATCGTGCTTACCCCGATCATTATGATTGCTTTCGCAGCATTGGCAAGAAAAGGCAAAGCTATCTCTACCCCTCGCAAAATCGCTATCGGTATGGGTATTGCCGGTTGTGCTTACTTGTTCCTGACCATCATCTCCATCATCAACAACTATCCTTCCGGTACGGAATTCCGTTTGATGGACGCTGCTCAGATGGCTGCTGCCGGTATGGCAAAGGCTGCTCCTTGGGTGCTCATCGTGACCTACTTCTTCTTGACCGTTGCTGAGTTGTTCATCTCTCCGCTGGGCTTGTCCTTCGTTTCCAAAGTGGCTCCTCGCCACATGGTCGGCCTCTGCCAAGGTTTGTGGCTCGGTGCTACCGCTATCGGCAACTTGATGATTTGGATCGGACCGGTTATGTACAACGCTTGGCCAATCAAGTACTGCTGGATCGTCTTCTTGGCTATCTGCCTTGTCTCTATGGGCGTTATGCTCGGCATGGTGAAATGGCTGGAAAGAGTTACTGAGTAATCTTTCACCTATATATATTATTGTAAGGGACGGTGCAGTGCGCCGTCCCTTTTTGTTTCATTTCAAGAGAAATCCAATAGTCATACGATATCATTATCTGTTCAGCGGCAGACA
>JAKSMD010000022.1 GCA_024400815.1 Bacteroidales bacterium
AAAAAGAAATCGAACTCTTTGGTACGGACCACATATATGGCGTTGACCCTTTTAATGAGATGGACCCGCCACATTGGGAAGAAGAGTATCTCTCAGATGTGTCAGAAAATATATACTACTCTTTGCGCAAAGTTGATCCGCAGGCCCGCTGGCTTCAGATGACCTGGGTGTTCTATTACAAGCGCAAAGCATGGACTACCGAACGCTTGCGTGCCTATCTGACGCCGATACCTGACGACAAACTACTGCTGCTCGACTACTTCTGCGAAAATACAGAAGTGTGGCGCATGACAGAGAACTTTTTCAGTCAGCCGTTCGTCTGGTGCTACTTAGGCAATTTCGGCGGCAACACGATGCTGGTCGGCAACATCCATGAACTTGAAAACAAACTCGGTACGGCACTGCACGATGCTGGTCCCAATATGGTGGGCATTGGCTCTACGCTCGAATCTTTCGATGTCAGTCCGCAAATCTATGAGTACCTGTTCCAACGTGCTTGGGAAAAACAGCCCGACGTCGATGCATGGATTCAAAATTGGGCGTGGCTGCGCTCCGGCAACAAACTCTATCAGAATGTGTGGAAATTGCTCAATGACAGTGTTTACAAGGATTGGTCGTTTTATGGCCTCGGTACGCAACTGGTCGCTCGCCCCACCCTGGAAGGACACGGAACTTACTATACCAAACCGTACTATTCTTATAACAATGACACCCTTCGACAGATTTGCATGAAGATGGTCTCCAAGGTATCTTATGTCTCCAACGATTACAGCGCCGGCACCGTCAATAGGGATTCCTATCGCTATGATTTGGTGAACCTTTTTTCACAATGGATGGGAAATCATTTTATGGATATCCGTAATGATTTTACGCAGGCCTATAAGAATAAGGATGTGCCTGAAATGCAGCGCCAAGTGCGGTTGGCGAACCAACTTTTTGAGGATGTCGATAGATTGCTCTCAACGCATCCTTCGTTTATGGTAGGACCGTGGATTGCAGATGCCCGAGCGTTGGGCACTACGAAGTCCGAAAAGAACTATTACGAGCAAGAAGCAAGGACAATACTCACTATTTGGGGCGGACCTGTTCTGAATGATTACGCGAACCGTATGTGGGGTGGATTGGTTAAGGACTATTACGCCAAACGCTGGAATCTCTTTTTCAATGCGGTCATCCAATCTGTGAAGCAGGGTAGGACATTCGATGAGAAGGCCTTTGAAGCCAAACTTTCTGAATTTGAACACAAATGGGTGCTTCAACGGAATAAGTTTCCCGCCACGCCGCAGCCTGTCACTAACAGCGAATACGGCAGCTTCAATCGCGAAAATACCTATCGCGCTGCTTGGATAATCTACAACCGGTGGATGAAAACCGAAAACGAATATCCTTTTCCCCAATAGTAAGTTGATAATCAAACTCAAACGAAGGTGAAATTCACAATACTTTTTTCGTATATTTGCAGCCTCATTTACAAACCGATTTTAATTCATAATTAGATATGGACGATTCCTTATGTAACCTGTTAATCACCAAAGGCCAACTCAAACAAGATATCTTTGGTGTCACGCTCGAAACCATGCAGCTCTTCAAAGATTGCGCCAAAAGCTTCGAGGATTTTTATAGAACAAATTATGCCGACGATCATGAGGATGTCGCTGTGCTCTATACTAATAAGAACCAATATCAGTTCCAATTGAAATTTGCAGGTGATGTCCTAGTGTTCCTTATGCACAGCAACATTTTTGAGTTCTCCCGCGACCATGAAGTGATGCGTACACCATATATCAAAGAAGATAAGACGCGCTCCTATTGCGGTATGATTCAAATCTTCAATTTCCTCGGCGACTCTTTCAAATATAATCGTATTAACGACCTCGGTTATATGATTGGTCGTATCATGATTAACAAAGAAGGCCATTATTACATTGAAGGAAAACGAGAACTTGCACAAGTCATAAATAATTTTAGCACCAATAAAATCAACAAAGATACAGTGCAAGAAATACTCAAATCTGCGATAACTTACACCATAAACTTCGATTTGTTGGTTCCAGATTATGATGAAACTAAGATTATCACCGTCGATGAGATGCTCCAAATTGAAGATCAGAACTTGATTAAGACCGGTAAACGTCTGGGTTTCAGTTTTGAACAAGATAAAATGAAATAAAAATTTTTTTTTTCAAAAAAGTGTTGATGTATTAGAAAAAAAGTGTATTTTTGCACCGTCAATCACGACAACGATGGCGAGTTCGTCTAGTTGGCCCAGGACGTCAGGTTTTCATCCTGAAGATCAGGAGTTCGAATCTCCTACTCGCTACGACTAAAGCAGCTCTTTGAGCTGCTTTTTTTATTGTCCTTTGACAAACTATCACGAGCAACTTTTTTCTTAAACTAAAACACTTGCAGAAGTCGCGAAATTTTGCGATTATTGCAGCGATGTTGTGTCTGTAATGAACATATGTGTTTTTAGTATTATTTTTTTACTATTAATAATTATATCAACATTATACGACATGCTCTTTTCTTTTTTGTCATACATAAAGTGTGATTTGATTTTATAAATTAATAAAGAACTTTCCGAAGTTCCCGATATTAGAAAAATTACTCATTAGCATAAAATATGAAAGAGACAAAAATCGCTGTTATTGGTCTTGGTTATGTAGGTCTTCCTTTAGCCAGACTTTTTTCCACTAAATTTTCTACGGTTGGCTTTGATATGAATCAGGCTCGTGTTGACGCACTTATGTCTGGGCATGATGCAACGCTGGAAGTAAGTGATGAGTTGCTGCAAGATGCAATCCATAATCATGGTTTCAAATGTACGACCAATTTGGATGATATTCGTGACTGCAATTTCTATGTCGTGGCAGTGCCTACCCCAGTAGATGAAAATAATCGTCCGGACCTTAAACCCCTATGGGGCGCTTCAGATACGGTGGGCAAAGTGATTTCCAAAGGCGATGTGGTCGTTTATGAAAGCACGGTCTATCCGGGCGTTACCGAAGAAGAATGCCTTCCCGTTGTAGAACGTGTCTCTGGTTTGAAATTCAATGTCGACTTTTTTGCAGGCTATTCTCCTGAACGTATAAATCCAGGTGATAAACAACATACAGTTGAGAAAATTAAGAAAGTGACCTCGGGCTCTACCCCTGAAATCGCTGATTATGTCGATGCTGTATATAATGCTGTCCTCGTGAACGGAACCCATAAGGCCTCTTCTATTAAGGTGGCCGAGGCATCAAAAATTATTGAGAATTCACAACGTGATGTCAATATTGCCTTCATGAATGAACTGGCTAAGATTTTCAATGCAATGGGTATCGATACACATGATGTTATTGAAGCGGCTGCATCTAAATGGAACTTTATCAAACTTAGTCCTGGCTTGGTCGGCGGCCACTGCATCTCTGTGGATCCATATTATCTTATTCAAAAAGCTCAAGTTTATGGTGTCCTCCCCCGAGTGATGAGCAATGCTCGTCGATTGAATGATGGCATGGGCGCATATGTGGCTAACCAAACGATTAAGTGTATGAATAAGAAAGGCGTGTTGGTAAAGGATTCCAAGATTCTTATTCTGGGAATTACTTTTAAAGAAAATTGTCCCGATATTCGAAATACCAAAATTGTCGATATTTACCATACGCTCAAAGAATATACGGATAACATCACTATTTATGATCCATGGGCCAATGCGGAACATGTCAAACAAGAATATGGCGTTGAAGTTGAAAATGCACGAAATAATATTCAAAATGAAAAATTCGATGCTGTGATATTGGCGGTGGCTCATAAAGAATTCTTAGATATGGATATTAAATCGCTTGTCAAAGGAAATGGGGTTGTATATGATGTCAAAGGCATTTTGCCTCGTGACATCGTTGATGCAAGACTGTAATCTTATTTTTTCGTATCTTTGCACCCGCTGAAAAACCACCTAAACCTATGGCAGACGATACCCACGACAAGAAAGAAGAATTAGAACCTAAAGACCTTATTACGAACACAAATTCCGAAGAAGATACATCTGATTTGCATAAGATTATCTATGCACAAACGATGTATCGTGAATGGTATTTGGATTATGCTTCATATGTGATTTTGGACCGTGCAATTCCGGATGTGTATGACGGATTGAAACCGGTGCAACGTCGCATCTTGCACTCTTTGGATGAGTTGGAGGACGGTCGCTTCAATAAAGTGGCTAATGTGGTAGGTAATACGATGAAGTATCACCCGCATGGCGACCAATCCATATACTCGGCGTTGGTTATGCTGGGACAGAAACATTATGTCATTGACACGCAGGGTAACTGGGGTAACATCCTGACGGGTGACCCGGCAGCTGCCCCCCGGTACATTGAGGCCCGCCTTACTAAGTTTGCACAAGAGGTGGTGTTCAATCACAAAACGACTGAGTGGCAAGTCTCCTACGATGGTCGTAACCGCGAACCTATCGCACTGCCAGTGAAGTTCCCGCTTTTGTTAGCGCAAGGCGTGGATGGCGTAGGCGTGGGCATGTCTACGAAAATCCTGCCGCACAACTTTCATGAACTGATTGATGCGTCGATCCATATTTTGCGCAATGAGGACTTTGAAATCTATCCTGACTTCCCAACCGGCGGAACGGCAGATGTGAGCAAATACCTCGATGGCGCACAAGGTGGCAAAGTGCGCAATCGCGCCAAAATCAATGTGGTGGATAACAAGACCCTCGTTATCACTGAAATCCCCTACGGCACGACTACCGTGAAGCTCATCGCCTCCATCACGAATGCGGTGGAAATGGGCAAACTGAAAATCAAGAAGATTGACGATACCACGGCTGAGAATGTGGAAATCTATTTGCATCTGCAACCCAATGTCTCGCCCGACCAGACGATTGACGCACTCTATGCTTTCACAGATTGTGAAATCACTTACTCCACGAATGCTTGCGTTATTTGGAACGGAAAACCGGTGTTCACGGATGTTCGACATATCCTCAAAATCAATACGGAAAACACGGTCAACTTGCTGCGTCGCGAATTGGAAATAGAACTCGACGAACTGGCGCAGAAGTGGCACAAAATCTCTTTGGAAATCATCTTCTTCGACAAGGGTATCTACAAAGAGTTGGAAAACCGCTCGGCCGAATCATGGGAGGTGCAAATCGACAATATTGAACGTGCTTTCGACCCCTATCGCCCGCTGTTCAGACAAGAAATTACGCGCGATGATGTGCTTAACCTTTGTGAAAAACCCGTCCGCAAGATTTCTAAATTCGACATTAAGAAGGCCGAACAGGACATCAAAGATATTGAACTCAACATGGACGAAGTACAAAACCATCTCGATCATTTGATTGATTATGCGGTCAATTACTTCAGACAGTTGAAAAAGAAATATGGCGCAGGTCGTGAACGCCGCACCGAAATTAAGAATTTTGACACGATTGTCGCCGCTACAGTGGCCGTCGCTAACCAGAAACTTTATTTAGATAAGAAAGAGGGCTTCGTCGGCACCGCACTCAAGAAAGATGAAGGCGTGGAGTATGTTTGCGATTGCTCCGACTTGGACGAAATCATCGTCTTCCGCGAAGATGGAAAGTTCTCCATCAGTCGTGTCTCCGACAAGCATTTCTTTGGCAAGAACATCATCCTGGTGGAAGTGTTCAAACGCGGCGATGACCGACATATTTATAATATGGTCTATGTCAATGGCACCAACGGCCCGGCCATGGTGAAGCGTTTTGCCGTCGGAGGTATCTCCCGCGACAAAGAATATGACTTGACCAAGGGCAAGACGGGCTCTAAAGTCCTCTATTTCACATCTAATCCGAATGGTGAAGCGGAAGTGATTCGCGTGAAGTTGAAACCGAAACCTAAGTTGAAGAAGAAGGAATTCGATTACGACTTCAGTACCCTTTTGATTAAGAGCCGTTCTGCCTTGGGCAATGTGCTGAGCCGCTATCCGATTGCCAGCATTACGATGAGCCAAAAGGGCATCTCCACTTTGAGCGCCATCAATGTTTATTTTGAAGACTCCATCATGCGTATCAACACCGATGGCCGTGGCGAACTGTTAGGCGCCTTCAAAGAAGATGATAAAATATTGTCTGTCTATAAGTCAGGGTACTATCGTGTCACGGGCTTCGAGACTACCCTCCATTTTGAAGATGATTTGGGGATTATCAAGAAGTGGAATAAGAACTTGATTATCACGGTTGTCTATTATCAGAAAAAAGAAGACAAGTATTTCATGAAGCGTTTGCTTCCAGAAACCTTTAATAAGAAAGTCGATTTTGTGACCGATGATGGCGCTACGACCATTGTGGGTATCAGCATCGATCACTTGCCGCAAATCAAAGTCGTTTACCGTCCGAAGAAGAGTGAGGAGGACCTGACGGAGATTGTCTCTTGCGCGGAATATGTGGAGATAATGTCCTCAAAAGCCCGTGGCAAGCGCGTGGCTTTCAACGACATTAAGTCGGTATCCTTTATTGAACCATTGCCTTACGATGAACCTGAAGAGGAGGAACCCGAAGAGGAAGATCTTGTTGAAGACTCCGAATCCGAGAACGTGGACGATGCTGTCGCAAAAGAAATTTTCGAAGATATCGAAGTGGAAAAACCCTCCGATGACAAGGGCGATGAAGGTGGCGACCAACTTAGTCTTTTCTGAAGTGAGTATTGAAGTGCGGTTTGCCGGCGTGAAGTAGATGTGCCGATGATGACATGGCTAAGGCCAGAAGGAAGGCATTCTAATGGTCAAACCAATGGCAAAGTAGGCCAACTATACGATTCCGATTTTGTTTATAAACTTTAAATTTTAATATTATCCCTGAAACTTGAAATCGTTTTCGTCCATAAGGTTCAGTTTGTTAATTCCGCTGCTTTTGCTGTTGGGGATGGCTTCCTGTGTGGACCCGGTGCCGGCGCCAACGCCTTTGGATATGGTGGTGCCGCGTGGATTTCCCACAAACTTGAATATCCCGTCTGACAATCCGATGACCGTTGAAGGGGTGACATTGGGCAAGCGATTGTTCGAAGATCCTCATTTGGCGGGCTATTTGGGAAGTGATCCAGACTCGCTTATGTGCTGCGCCTCATGCCACGATCGGGCGCACAATTTCGATATTGGACTCGACAATCCCCGTTTCCCCAATGGGGCGCCTCGCGGACGTACGGGGATTCCTACCCATCATAATGCCATGCCGCTGACCAATTGTGTTTTCAATCATGAGGGGTATTTCTGGAATGGACTTATTTCCGCTGATAATCCGAATGTTTCACAACGTACCATTGAGGACATCGTCCTTATGGCCATTACTGCTTCGGATGAGATGGGATCAACAGAGGAGCGTACATTGGCGGCCATCCGTGCTGACCATACCTATCCTGAGCTTTTCAAGCAGGCCTTTGGCACCGAAGATATTACTATAGAGAGAATAAAGAAAGCCATTGCGCAGTATGTGCGCTCGTTGGTATCCTGCAATTCTAAGTTCGATAGATACTTGCGCGGATTAGAACAACTCACTCCGCAGGAGTTGCATGGCTATGTGCTTTTCACTACGGAGGAGGGCGCCGACTGCTTCCACTGTCACGGCAGCGATGGTTCACCTCTCTTTACCACGCATCTTTTCTACAATAATGGTTTGGATGCCGCCTTTACGGACGAGCACGACCGCAGTATGGTCACGGGCAATCCGATGGACCGTGGTGCGTACCGCGCCCCCTCTTTGCGAAATGTGGCAGTGTCTGCGCCTTATATGCATGATGGCCGCTACAAAACCTTGGATGAGGTCCTGATTTTCTATAACGAAGGTCTGCAAGCGTCCCCGTATGTCAGTCCGCTGATGCACAAATTGAACGAAGGCGGGCGACATCTTACACCGGCGGAACTTAACGACCTTAAGGCCTTCTTACTTACGCTTACGGACGAAGAGTTTCTGCGAAAATAAAGGCAGGTATATACCTGTTGTTCAGTTTTTTTCTAGATAGTATAGAATAGTTTCAGGTTTCAAGTTTCAGGTTTAAACAGCGACTCCCAAAAGTCAAATTGATAATTGAAAATTGACAATTATGGGGAATTCCAAAGTGCTAACGGCTAATGGCTAACGGCTGCCGAAGGCCAAAAGTCAATGATGTCCAAGGATGAAAGAAAAAAAGCGCCTTGCGGCGCTTTTGATATTTAGGATTTGAATTTCGAATCCGATAAAAGGGTGGAATTATGAATCCCAGCATATTCGGGTTGCCGAATACGATCTTACTTCTTTTAGAGTTCAGGACCGAATTTGATAAGGTCTTGACCTTGTTTGGTATCGCTGAAGTTTTGGAAGTTCTTGATGAAGGAAGCTGCCAAAGTTTTAGCGTTTTCAGCATAAGCGGCTTTGTCAGCCCAGCTGTTTTCCGGATTGAGGATGTTGTCGTCCACGCCGTTAACATGTTTCGGAATGTAGAGGTTGAACGGTTTCACGATTTCGGTTTCGCAGTTGAGGAGCTCGCCGTTGAGGATAGCGGTGATGATGGCGCGAGTGGCTTTCAAAGAGATGCGTTCGCCTACGCCGTAACCGCCGCCGGTCCAACCGGTGTTCACCAAATATGCGGTAGCGTTGTGTTGGTCGAGTTTCTTAGCCAATTCTTCTGCGTATTTTGTTGGGTGCAGTAAGAGGAAGGCAGCGCCGAAGCAAGAGGAGAATGTCGGCTGTGGGGTGACGATGCCGCGTTCGGTACCAGCCAACTTGGCGGTATAGCCGCTGAGGTAGTAGTACATGGTTTGTTCGCGGTTGAGGATGGAAACTGGAGGCAGCACGCCGAATGCGTCAGCAGACAAGAAGATGATCTTGCTTGGGTGAGTGCCGCGGGATACCGGTTTCACGATATTGTTGATGTGGTAGATAGGGTAGGAAACGCGGGTGTTTTCAGTCTTTTCTGCGGAGTCGAAATCGATGTTTCCTTCTGCGTCTACTACGAGGTTTTCGAGGAGAGCGTCGCGCTTGATGGCGTGGAAAATATCCGGTTCTTTAGCTTCGCTGAGGTTGATACATTTAGCGTAGCAGCCGCCTTCGAAGTTGAAGATGCCGTTGTCGTCCCAACCATGTTCATCGTCGCCGATGAGGGCGCGGTTCGGGTCAGTGGACAAGGTCGTTTTGCCCGTGCCGGAGAGTCCGAAGAAGATGGCGGTGTCGCCTTCTTTGCCTTGGTTGGCGGAGCAGTGCATAGCAGCCATGCCGTTCAACGGGAGGAAGTAGTTCATCACGGAGAAGATGCCCTTCTTCATTTCGCCGCCGTACCAGGTGCCGCCAATGAGAGCCATTCTTTCGGTAAGGTTGAAGGCCACATATACTTCGCTGTGCAATCCCATTTCTTTCCAATCTGGATTGGTGGTCTTACCCGCATTCAAAACGACGAAGTCTGGTTCGAAGTCTTTCAATTCTTCCTCTGTCGGACGGATGAACATGTTTTTGACGAAATGGGCTTGCCATGCAACCTCAGATACGAAGCGAACCTTCATACGGGAGTTCTCGTTAGCACCGCAGTAACCATCCATGACATACACCTTCTTACCTGTAAGTTGTTTCTGGGTAAGGCCTTTGAGGTGCTCCCAAGTCTTGTGGTCGATAGGTTTGTTGTCGGAACCCTTCTTGTTAGGGTCAGCCCACCATACGTTATCTTTGGTGTTCTCATCCATGACGATGTATTTGTCTTTAGGAGAACGTCCTGTGAAGATGCCCGTGTCCACGGAGAGGGCGCCAGACTTGGTCAAGTATGCCTTCTCGTAACCGGTAAGGGCAGGGTTGGTTTCATGTTTGTACAGTTCGTCATAGGACAAATTGTGGAAAATTTCAACTGGATCCAAAATGCCGAGATCCTTCAGTTGCTCTTTTAAATCTTTCATAGTAAGAATTTTATATTTTAATATTAATAATAATTACGCTATTGTAATGCAAGCGGCAAAATTACATAAATTTTTGTTACCCCCGTATTTGAAACCTGAACTATTGCCTGTAGGCCTTCGGCCGCCATTGGCCGTTAGCCGTTAGCCTTTTGGAGTTTCCCCTCTACTTCTCTACATATAGACTTTGACATTGACTTTGACATTGACTTTGACTTTGACTTTTGTGGGGTCTCCTCACTTGAAACCAGAAACTTGAAACTTTTTTTGTATCTTTGCACGCTATTTTAAAACTAAAAAAAATGACCTTAGAACAACGTATCAACGATGATATTAAAGCCGCAATGCTGGCTCGTGAAAAGGAAAAATTAAATGCTCTGCGTGCGATCAAGTCCGCTATTTTGTTGGCTAAGACGCAGAAGGGCGCCGCTGAAGAAATCAGCGAAGAAGCTGAAATTAAAATTCTCAAGCAATTGGTTAAACAACGCCAGGATTCTGCAGAAATGTACCAACAGCAGAATCGTGACGACCTTTATCAAGAAGAAAAATTCCAATTGGATATCATTAACACCTATTTGCCGCAGATGATGTCTGCCGAAGAAGTGGAAGCCAAGATTAAAGAAATCATTGTCGCCGGCGGTTTTGCAGGCATGAAAGATATGGGCAAAGTCATGGGCCAGGCCACCAAAGCTTTCGCAGGCAAGGCAGACAATAAGATGGTGTCTGATATTGTGAAGAGATTATTGTCATAATTAGTAATTTGCTATTGGTCAATAGCCGATAGCGAATTGTTGAAAATCTTATAGCATTTGTGAAATACTATATCGTAGCCGGTGAGGCGTCCGGTGATCTCCACGCCTCTAATTTGATGAAAGCCATTAAGGCCCGCGATCCGCAGGCGGAGTTCCGCTGCTGGGGTGGCGATCTTATGCAAGCTGCCGGTGGTGATATTGTCAAACACTATCGCGACCTTGCCTTTATGGGCTTTTGGGAAATTTTCACCAACCTGGGAACGATTCTTCGCAATCTTCGTATTTGCGAAACGGACATTCTTTTATATGAACCTGATGCTCTCATTTTGGTGGATTACCCAGGATTTAATTTGCGTATTGCAGATTTTGCAAAATCCAACGGACTGAGGACATTTTACTATATTTCTCCACAGATTTGGGCATGGAAGAAAGGACGAATTAAGAAGATTAAGCGCTGTGTGGATGAAATGATGGTGATTTTGCCTTTTGAGGAAGAGTTCTATCGCCAGCAAGGTATGAAAGTCCACTATGTTGGACATCCGCTATTGGATGCAGTGCGCCGCGATTTGAAGACGAGTGATGAAGTGCTGCAATTTCGCTCGCAATATCAGTTGGATGACCGTGAGATTATTGCCGTCTTGCCAGGCAGTCGCAAACAGGAAATTACGGCCATGTTGCCGCAAATGCTCAAGATGGTAGAACTGTTTCCGCAATACCAATTCTTGGTCTCCGTCGTGGATTGGCAGCCCAAGTCGTTGTACGACAAGTATCTGAAAGATTCGAATGTGAAATGTATCTCAGGCAACGCTTATCCGATGTTGGCTAATGCGAAGGCCGCAGTGGTCACCTCGGGCACGGCAACATTGGAAACGGCTATGATAGGCACGCCGCAGGTGGTCTGCTATGCGGGTAGCGAAATATCTTACCTCATTGCGAAAAGTCTGATAAAGGGTATTAACTACATCTCTCTGCCTAATTTAATTATGGATAAGAAGGTCGTAACCGAACTTATTCAACACGATTTCAATACGAAAACACTGCTTGAGGAAATGCGCAAAATCACAGAAGATGAAGCCAACATTGCCGCAATGAAATCGGATTACGAGAAACTATACACCCTTTTAGGCAATGGTTCTGCCTCTGCGAAAGCAGCCGATGTGGTCGTTGGAACTCTAAAGAAGTCAACCACATAGATGATAGTATCCTTTTTTTTCAATTTTTTTGCAACAATGAAAGATTTTATCCGTTAAGAATATGTTTAATGCACATAAATAGGCTTATGAATAGACGATTATTGCTTTTGATTTCTCTCGTATTGCTCCTCGCCGTAGGAAGAGGATATGGACAAATTCTCATGGGTTCAGCCGCAACCTATACTCAAATTGGTGAAGAAGCGCTCTATTTTTATGATTCGGGCGGTGTCCCTGGAACATTAGGCCCCAATGCCCACCCGCTGGGTTATTTTGCCACGGATATTAGCGACACGATGTCCTTGAGAACCAATGTGAGCAACTCTCAATTGCACATCTTTTTCGAATCTTTCAGCATGGGCTATGGTGATACGCTGTATATCTACGATGGCTCTGATTGCACCGCAGACCTTATAGGTGCCTACAACGGTGTCAATACCCCAGGCGAAATTACGGCAACGGGCAGATGGCTGACATTTGTCTTCCATACCGATGGCACTGATGATTATGCTGAATTGAGTTCCGGATGGGTGGCAACTGTCTCTGCGTTGTTGCTGGATCCGACTATTTGCGAGATGAGCAATGGTGCGACGTACATGACTTGCAATGCTAAGTTCTATGACCAAGGTGGCCCTAACGGAAATATCGGTGTGACGAGTGGTACGAGTTGGACAGAATTTACCTCTCCGGCCGGCTCTCATATCCAAATGCATTTCACTCAATTTAGTGTGAACGGTATTATGAAAATTTATGATGGCCAGTATTACGACGCTAATAAACGCTTGATTGGTCAATTCTGTACTTCTACTTCTCAACCCCCATTGATTATCTCCAGCGGTTCTACCATTACCATAGAATATGTGGCTGCTTCCGGTGATGCGAACAAACCCGGCTGGGCAGCAGATGTGACCTGCCTCGCTGAACTGTTTGAAAGTCCGGAAGGTTCTGCCTGTCCGAGCATCGATATTACCCGCAATGATACCAGTGTTAGTTGGATAGAATATGACTGCGCTAACCCTGTTACGATTCTCAAAGCGAAAGTGGTGGCTACGGGTCCTTATACTTATGACTATACGGTCCAATCTATCCCATATTCCTCTCGTATCTTTGACTATAGTTTGGGTAACTCGTTGGGCGCAAGTGTCGATGATGACTGGATTAATATGTCGGGTACGGCTCTTCCGTTTACATTCTCCTTTTTTGGAAATAACTATACGAGAGTGTGGCCAGGCGCTAATGGTTTGATTTCGATGACAGTGCCTTCTAGCTCGTATTGTGATTACAGCTATCCGGTTCCCCCAACATCTCCTCCATATAATGCTGTTCCTTATATCTTTAAGAATTGCATCTATGGTGTTTATGAGGACATCTATCCTGGTCACTACTACGGCGATGGCAATATCCGCGTAGGTGTGCAAGGAACAGCCCCCTGTCGTGCCTTCGTGTTCAACTATGATCGTGTAGGTCTCTATGGCCGCGAATACTCTCAATTGCAATGGTGCAATACCTATCAAATGGTGATTTATGAGGGAACGAACATTATAGATGTCTTTGTGAAATATAGAAAATGCTGTGCCTCTACCAATAGTACTAATCATGAAGGTATTATTGGATTGCAAAACAATACCTCTTCCCAAATTTTGATTGCTCCAGGTCGTGGTATGACAGGATGGGAGGTCCTTTCCGATGCCCAATCCGAAGGTTGGCGTTTCACGCCGATTACTCCGCTGGATCCTAATGCAACAATTACTTGGTATCAGAACACAATTCATCCGGATAGCGTTATCGGTACCAACTTCACACAAGTGGTCAGCCCGCAAAACCGCTCCACCTATTATATTGCCGTCTATCACTATACGAATGCTGGTGGCGACTCCTTTGACTTGAAAGATACCGTTTATGTCCATGTTGATATTCCGAGCGTATCTGCTTCAAATAACTCTGGTGCATCTACTTGTCCGGGTGATCCAGTCCAATTGTCTTCACAGGTCGGCACTTCTACGTCTAATATTCAGCCAGTGTCTTTCTTGTGGAGCTGCGGGGATACGCTTCAAAACGCCATCGTTCATCCGCAAGAGTCTGGCACTTATAGCGTAACAGTTACCTTTGACAATGGATGTACAAATACCGATACGACCAGCTTGCGTGTTACCGAAATGGACAGACCTGAAATTTCAGGTATTGACCACATTTGCTTTGGCGAAAGCACAGTCCTGACCGCTACGCACCCAACGAGCAATGAACTCTCATGGAATAATGGACAATCGGGCAATACGATTACGGTTTCTCCAACGGATACAACAGAATATGTGGTTACGGCTACGCTGGTGGGTAACTGCCATACGACGGATACTTTTATGGTGTATGTGACTCCAAGCCCTGTGCCTTCTTTCTATGCTACGCCTACGGATATTTATGTTGAAAATGACATCGGTACGGTCTATTGTACCAATATGTCATCCCCTAATTGCTCTTTGATTTGGGATTTTGGCGATATGTATTCTCCAGATAATGTAGTCAATGATGTTCAAGACCCATCTCATGATTATACGCATGCTGGTTATTATACGATCACTTTGACGGCGGTGGATAGTGCAGGCTGTCGCGACTCTATCAAATCCAGAGTCTCTGTCACGGTGCCCTATTTCTTCTATATTCCGAATGCTTTCTCCCCGAATAGCGATGGCGTAAACGAACGCTTTGCTCCATCTGGCGAAGGTGTTGACCCGGCTGAATATATCATGATTATTTACGATAGAAATGGCAATATCCTCTTCAAGACACACAATCCTTATGACTATTGGGATGGTCGTGGCAAAACCGGTAAACCTTGTCCCGCAGGTGTCTATGTTTACTATATTCTCTTGAAGACATTGAATGGTGAAACGAAAGAGTACAATGGCTCTGTTACCTTGTTGCGATGAGGATTTTGAAATGGACATATAAATTATGGATTATGGGCATCGTTTGCATGATGCCCATAATTGCATTTGCACAAGCACCTGATAGCTTGGCGACGCTGAGGGCAGACTCGATGGACATGGTGGACTCGGTGGACACTACGCAATTGCCCCCGATGGCAATCGATTATACCTGGCTGACCTATCGCGGGAAAGCCGATATCTCTGATACTGGCGGCACACGAACCTGCAATTTCTATATGGTCAATCGTAAAGACAGCATTCTTTATCTCAATTTGCACGCTGCGGGGATTGAATTTGTTCGCATTGTATTTACCCCTGATTCTATCACTTATGTGAATAAACTGACATACCAATATTATAAAGGCTCGTATGCCCCTTTTCGCCTGCTGACCAAGTTGCCGCTTGATTTCTATGCTATCCAGTCTGCTTTTAATGGTCAGACTGAAGCGATAGAGGAATCTCTGCGCGAAAAGAGAATTGCTTTGGAATATACCGATTTCGTGGCCCTGGATTCCGCAAAATCGTTTTTTACCCAGATGACATTCAAAGATTTAAATCATCTGTTGGAAATCAAAGCTACATCAAAAGTCATTCGTTTTGATGTGCCCGGACCTACATCTATTCGAATTCCAGACAAATTTGAGGCCCTGAAATTGTAGTGTTGTGAACATTTTATCCAGTCAACAAATCAAAAATTGGGCGTTGGAGATAGGTTTTTCCCACTGCGGAATAGCGCCTGCTCATTCGCTGGATAGTGCGAAACTGCAGTTTGAACGTTCCATTGAAGAGGGTTATCATGCAGAGATGCACTTTCTGGAACGCGATGTGGAAAAGCGTTTTGATCCAGAACAACTGTTATCCCATTGCCAAAGTGTCATTGTTGTGGCATTGGATTATCGTATTGCGGAACAACCGCAAAGCGACCGTTATCGTACCGCCCGCTTCACTTGGGTGGAAGATTACCATGTGTTAGTGAAAGATGCCTTGACGCTGCTAGTGGAAAAGATACAGCAAATATTGCCCGAAGCACATTGCCGTATCACAGTGGATAGTTCTTGTATCTCTGAAAAACAGTGGGCCGCGGAAGCTGGAGTGGGCTGTTACGGCAAGAATGGACTCATCCACAATTCTTCTGGCTCCTTTTTCGTTCTGGGGACTGTTTTGGCGGATTTTCAAGTGGATAGTTACGATAAACCGATGTTTTCGGATTGTGCCGATTGCCGTCTTTGTGTGGAATATTGTCCCGCAAATGCACTTTCAGACCCCTATCGTGTGGATGCAAGGAGATGCTATGCTTATCATACAATAGAGAATAAAAATCCTGACAATGAAGTACTTGCAAATGCGCCTCGGGTCTTTGGCTGTGATGCTTGTCAGGAAATTTGTCCGAAAAACAAAAAAAATGACCTGAAATCGCCGAAGATATTAAAAAGTTCCTTATTTTTGCGCCTCCAAAATCGGGAGGTGGAAAATTTGACGAAAGAAGCCTTCCTAAGCAATTTTGGAAATACAGCCATTGCCCGTAGAAAGTATGAACGATTTCAAAAGGCTATTGCTGCAAAAATGACCGATATTCAAGAATAAAGAATACACTTGAACGAGAAAATAGACATAATAACCTACGCCGCACAAGTCTTGCAAGAAGAAGCTGATGCTGTGAGCAATTTGAAGCATTATTTGGACGACGATTTTGTGAAAAGCGTAGAAACCATTCTTCATTCTAAAGGTCGGTTGATTATTACAGGGATTGGAAAAAGCGCCATTATTGGACAGAAAATTGTGGCCACCCTGAACTCCACGGGCACGCCGGCCGTGTTTATGCATGCGGCTGATGCTATCCACGGAGATCTTGGCATCATCCAACCCGACGATGTTGTTCTTTGTATATCAAAAAGTGGCAATACACCGGAAATTTCGCTGTTGACGCCCTTCCTGAAGAAAAATGGGAATGTCCTGATTGCGATGGTTGGCAATCGCAACTCCCATCTGGCACAAGAAGCTGACTATGTACTTGACTGTACAGTCGCCCGCGAAGCCAGCCCTAACAACTTGGCCCCAACTTGTAGCTCTACCGCTCAGTTGGCCATTGGAGATGCTGTCGCCTCAACGCTGATTAAGTTGAGAGGTTTCTCTTCAGAAGATTTTGCGCAACTCCACCCGGGTGGCATTTTGGGCAAACGACTTTTCTTGAAAGTCAGCGACCTTTATAAGTACAATGATGTGCCAAAGGTTAATCCCCAATCGCCTATGCAGGATGTGATTCTCGAAATCTCAGGTAAGTGTCTTGGTGTTACCGCTGTGGTTGAAAATGGCCAAGTGGTAGGCGATATTACTGATGGCGATCTTCGACGCATGTTGCAGAAAACGCCAGAATACAGTTCTTTGAAAGCTATTGACGTGATGACGAAAAATCCTAAGGTTATCCATGAACAAGCCCTCGCTGTGGATGCCTTGGATTTGATGAAATCCAAAAATATCACGAACTTGTTCGTCGTTGATGACGACAATCGATATAAAGGTGTCATCCATATTCACGACATTATAAAAGAGGGTATATTTTAACCTGCCCAGGTGGCGGAATGGTAGACGCGCTACATTCAGGGTGTAGTATCCGAACGGATGTGCAAGTTCGACTCTTGTTCTGGGCACCATTAAAAAGAGTGACTGATTCTTTTCAGTCACTCTTTTTTTATGGCTTTGAACGGTCTGACGTCCCCCCGTCTGCCATTAACAATCAATACAGATTACGAGCGTGAACTATATATCTATATGTTATGATTCATCTATCGGACCACATTTGTTAAACCTAATTTCCCATCCGTTTCCTCCTCCACCTCGTGCGGTCCGGTCGCATCTCTCCGAGATGCTTGTGTGGTCGCACGCTTCGCCTAGCCCCACATTGCGCGCATACTGCGCTTATGTGGGGTTACAGAGATTTAGCCTCTCCGAGGCTATGGTCAATAGGCAATGACCTGCGGCAAAAAACATCACCCTTTCATAGATGAAGCAAAAAAACACTTTTTGAAACTCTTGGCATCGTCCAAACAGATTTGGGTGTCTTTGACCTTAAAATACCTGAATCGGTGGCATAATTTACCAGATTTGCCAGCGTAATGAATCTCCACTTCGCCTCGGAGAGGCGAGATTTGTGTAACCCCACATCAGCAAAGCGCAATATGGGGATGAGGATGTACTCGCAGAAGACTTCGCCTCGGAGAGGCGAGATTTGAGTAACCCCATATAAGCGAAGCGCAATATGGGGGATGAGAATATGCGCACAGATAACGGCATCTCGGAGAGATGCGACTGAAATTTTGCATCACACACAATATCATAATCCCTGATTACGTTAACACCCCACTATGAGTTATACAAATTTATTATACCACATCGTCCTCAGGACGTATCAGAGTGAAAACACAATTAATACAGAGCACGAGCGTGAACTATACGCCTACATGTTAGGATTCGTCAAAAATCAAAATGCGAAACTTATTCGCATAGGGGGCATGCCAGATCATATCCATCTTTTTGTCTCCTTGCCGACAACCACAACGGTTGCCAACTTCGTTCAAGGGCTGAAGATATCATCCAGCAAATGGTTGAAGGCAAACAAGGATTTTCCAGCATTTAACGGGTGGGGAAAGGAATATGCAGCATTCACCTATTCGAATCGTGATATGGATATGATTATCAACTACATCAAGAATCAGAAGGAACATCACAAGAGAACGACCTTTGCGGATGAGTACAGGGCATTTTTGCTGGAGAATGGGTTGGAAATCCGTGAAGAGTACTTTATGCGCGATTAGGATGGTTTCATTCTGGAGGATCTGCATGCTAACGAGGTCGCATCTCTCCGAGATGCCTGTGTAGCCGCACGCTTCGCCTAGCCCCACATTGCGCGCATACTGCGCTTATGTGGGGTTACAGAGATTTAGCCTCTCCGAGGCTATGGTCAATAGGCAATGTCCTGCGGAATATACCTAATTTCCCATCCGTTTCCTCCTCCACCTCGTGCGGTCCGGTTGGGTGGGGTGGGGGAGAAATGGTGCTGCAAAAGTATGATGAAATAGGCTGTCAAGTGATTTTCTGCGAGTAGTAGAGTTGTTTGCTATTCTAAAATCTGGTCTTTTCAGTAGTTCATTCTCATTCTTTTGCCTCTCGCTTGTTGATGTGTTCCACCATTTTTCGGAAATCCTCTGCCTCGGCAATTTCACTACCCTTTTCCTTATTGATGTGGGCAATCTTCAAGTCGATGTCCCATTCCTGCATTTCATCGTTGCGGTAGGATTCCAACACGTTCTTGGGCACGAACAGTAGGCAGGTTATTCCATCCTGACGATATTCTCTGAGTTTCTCGCTGTCGAGTATCATAATGTGTTGAAATTATGAAAACAAGATGTGGTGATATGAATTGACGGTTAAATGGGAAGAATGCGCTTGAACATTTGCCATTCTGGATCTTCGCGATATTGTCCTACAAGTTCGGCAGGTACATACAAGCACGGATCTTTCATGGGGAGGCTCTGGAAGTGGGCACCGAAATTTCTGTTGAATTCCAATTTCTTCGGTGAGCGCAATATGACGGTTTCCAAATTTGGGCAATCTACAAAGTTTTCCCATCCCAACTCCGTAAGGGTACTCGGTAAATCAACGTGCCGGAGTCCTGGATTCTCCATAAAACTTTGTATCATCAATTTTTCAAAGCCCTCGGGCAGCACTACGTCTCGCAGGTTCGGACAGCCGGCGAAACAGCAGTCTCCGATTTCCATGCTCTCAATCGAATAGCGTTCCCCATCCACTATCACGAATTCAGGGATGCGGTAACGCTTGCCCCGTCCGATGTGTCCTTGGGCTATCCATGCGGTTTTTTCTTCATCGTCAAGCAGATAGACGAACTTTTTATGCCGATATTTTCTTCGTGAATATAAATCTAAGCCCATAAGAAATAAAGATTAAAAATAATCGGAATTATCCCTTTTAGTCTTGTAACAATCAAACATTATTAAATACACGCTATTATATATTGTCAAATTAAGAGTTCATATAAATCATAGTTTTGTTTGTGAAAATTTCACAAACTTTATGTGTTTTGATTTGATTGGTTGTCTTATTTTTTACGGGTTCAAGATGAAACATTTTCCATATACCCATATTTTCATAGTCTTGTTTCAATTCATCCCACGTCATAGAAATTTTACCCATTGTATCACGAACAAATTGTTCGCCAACAGTTCTATCTCTCTCCTTGTCATACGCAATCGCATCTTCTAAAGGTGTATCTATATACACTATTGAAATAACTGAATCAGTATGTTTTACTTGGTCAATTATCCATTTTATATCGGACTTGCTTTTTCCAGTTATAGCAATGCAAGTGCTGTTATTGTTGTTGAAAATATCATCACGCAATTTTGTATTCAAGTTTTTATCGTATTCGGCACTCGCTTTGTCTCTTTTACTAAAATCACTTGCAAAAATGGTTTTGAAATAGGTCTTGTAAAATTCTTTTTTATATTTGAGTAAAAACTCTTCTAATTTATCCTCTTTATCAATCTTATCCATTGCTTTTGCCCATTCCCATAATGTTCTACTGCCTATTTTACTGTCAACGTCAATATTCGTTATATCAATATACATACCAAACGAACCAACCCTATCCGTCCTTTCGTTTAGACGGTTTTGCATTTTTTGTTTAACTTTGTCTAAAACTCGTTTTGTATTGTTTACGCAAACTTCATAATCAGACAAGGAGGTTATCAATCCATCGGCAACTTCATTGCAGGTTTCTAATTGGTATTTTTGCAATGTGTGGTCTATATCAAGTTGTTTGAATTGCTTCCATAGGAAAGCATCCGCCTTATGCTTCATCCAATATGTTTTACCAGCACCAGGTCCACCAATTATTATGCAAATTATCGGTTTTAAGTCATTACGATGTTCTAAAATTAATTTCTCAAACAATCCTTGTTGAAAGTCCTTTGTAAACTCATCATAATCAAAAATGTATTCCATAATGCCTTTTATATGTTTATCTATTTATGTTTTTTCTAATTAAATATAACAAAAAATACATCAAAAATAAAAATTTACAAGACTAAAGGGGATAATTCCGATTTCAAATGCCGTTTTTACACAATTGTCTATAGGTTTGCCAATCATTTTACTGGCGTGCGCCATCGGCTCGTTGGTAAGGAAAATTAAAATGTCGTCTTTTTTGTACGTCATAAGTTGTGATTTGTGATTTTTGATTTATGATTTGTGATCAGTGATCAGAGGTGAGGCAGTTTTCCCACTTCTCACCTCTCACTTCTCACTTTAAAATGTTTTCAGGATGTATATGGTCAATGGTTAAAAGAAGGTGTTAGTTGTTAAATCCGATGGCGTTGCACTTGCCATTGTTCAATTTCTCGTTGCGGCACCAGCTTTCCAACATGGTCAGGTCGGGACGGTTGCCGTGAAGCAGGGCTTCCATTTCGCTTTTGCGCACGATGTTGTCGATTTCGCCACCTGAGAGGTCGTAGTTGGCGGCCAACTTGCGGCACTCATCGTCCGTGAGCCACTCCAATTTGCTTTTCCAGATAGCGGTCTTGGCCTCTTTGTCAGGTTGTCCGTACTTGATTTTGAAGAGGAAGCGACGGTCGAAGGCGGAGTCCAGGTTTTCGGAGAGGTTGGTAGTGGCGATGAGGATGCCGTCCATCTTCTCCATCTCCTCCAACAGGATGTTCTGCAGGGCGTTTTCCGTCTGTGCGCAGTTTCCGGAATCCACGTCCTTGCGCTTGCTGAAGAGGGCGTCGGCCTCGTTGAACAGCAGGATGGGCTTGCGTTCCTCCGTCTTGCACATATGGCGGTAGTCGTCGAAGATGCGCTTGAACAGTTTCTCGCTTTGTCCGAACCAGCAACTCTTGGAGGCTGCGATGTCCACGTGATAGACGCTGCGTCCGGTGGACTTGGCAATCATCTCCGCAGAGGCGGTTTTGCCCGTGCCCGGCAGTCCGTACAGCAACACATTGACACCGGTGGGCAGATTGCGTTCTTTGAGACGGTCCTGCAATCCCACGAATTTCTCTTCCGTCAATGATTCTTTCAGGAAGTCGAGGTCTTTGGAAAGCTCCTTGCCGAAGAAAAGTTGGCGGTCTGGAATCTGGTCTGGTGAAATCAGACGCTTGTCGTGTCCGCCCTTGCTTTCGAAAAGTACGAAATCTTGTTCCAAGAAGAGTTCCTTACCTTTGTTAGTGAGTTCCACCTCCGCCTCGGAGAAAAACTGGGTCGGGCGCAGTTCAATAAGTCCCTTCACCATAAGTTCGTGGGAATTGTCCATGATGGATCTGGCCACCGTGAATCTTCTATGGTTATCATCATAAATATCCGAAAGGGTGCAATCAACAGAGGGGGAGTGGCAGCGGGTTGACATAGAGTCAGCGCAGACTTCATAGAAAAGCAGGCGGTCCTCGATGTCGGGCAGCAGTTTCATCGTTTGTTTGATAAATGTAAGATTCTTGTTGGACGCTTCCTCTCTTTCAGTTAAATCGAAGAGGAACAAGGTGTCAATTTCTTCCTGGTCTCGATTTTCAATATAAGATGAGATGTTTTTGCAGAACTGATATCTGTCAATGGCTTTTGTCTTTTGGATTTTGAAAGGCTTGTTTTCCAAGAAGCAGTTTTCGACCTCGCGGTTCACGCGATATTCATCACTTCTGCGACGTTTTTCCACATAGCGAACAAGGCCCTTTTTGATGATGGATTCCAAATCCTTTTTCAACGGCAGAAAGTCCATCCCACTGAAGCCGAAGTATTTGCTGAAGTCGCGAGTGTCCACATCATTTCCGCTGATAAGCTGGATGGAATAGGTGGCCACAAAGACCAATGTCTCCATAGGTGTGGTTTTGAGGAATTTGCCGAGTTTTTCGACATTGTCTTTGAGAGCATCCATCACCTCGGGATTCTGCAAGTCCAGTGTCCCCTCAGGTTGCTTATCTTCGAATCGTCTGTCAAAGTGGCCATTCAAGCGAGGATTATCCAAAGAAGGATTATACAGACTCAAAATCTTGTAGGCGGAGTTTTCGAGCTTTTTGGAAATGTCAGCCAGTGCCATCATGGCGTTGAATGTTGTCTTTGTCTTTTTCATAGTTTTGATTTTTATTGTTACTATTAATAAAATGCTAGAATATTTGCTTCCCTTCATTTTCGCGCTGCAAAAATGGAGATAAAAAACATCGAAGGTCAATGTCTGCTATTAGCAGACATCCGTGTTTCGGCACTCCGGCAGCGTGAAAAGGTCAGGATTTGAAAGAACTTCTTCGTCTCAAAAAGACGTCGCAAAAAAAGCATTTTAAATAGTGCATTTCAAAATCTTGTAACGTTACAGAAGACTTTTTGGAAAATCCCACTTGGTCGCTTATCGTTTTCATGATGCAAGTATAGCAGCTTTTGGGGAATTATCGAAGCATTGCGTGATTTTTTTTTTCTGAAATTACCCCTTTCTGTCTTGTAAAGAGATTCTTACGCTTCGCTTCGGAATGACGACGCGATGTGGGCGGGTAAAAAGCGACGACGGTGTGAGGGCTAGCCTTGGAGATTCCGCAAGGCTGTGCAGCAGCCGTAGCGGAACCTCCAACGTTTACCACGTCACCCAACGAACACTGGGAGCGCAGCGGAGTGAAGGGATCTCAACAAGATTAAAGGGGATAATTCCGTTTTACTTTAAGCAATCTCCCCCCGAAATTCAGAATAATCGGAGAAACCGGTCAGATATTGATTTTGAAATCAAATTCTTTCAAATCCACATAGTCGTCTTCCAACGGAATACGCAACTTCTGGTGTTGATTCTCCACGCAGTAATCCGAGACGATACCGGTGGCCAAGAACGATTTAAAGGTCGATTTGATATCAGACCTTAGCACTTTGATGACATCGCTGTTGTTGTTGCAAAGATTGTCAATGCACTCATTTTCCTGAGTGAGGAGCGCTCCTGACAGCTTATTGTAAATGACATTCAACTCCCGTTTGTGTTTCATCAGTTCTTTGACAGCTACGCCCTCCGGATGCCGCAGAAGAAAGATATAGAATGCTTTGGCAACCACACCGCGAATGAATTCACATCGAATGGGTGTGCTCTTGCCGTTTTCCACAACGACTTCGTACGAAAACGTCTTATGATCATCGTAATCAATGCACAACGGGGCCTTTTGGCAGATTTTATTACTATTCTCCGCCTCTTCCATCATTTGCTGAAGCCAATTTATAATATCCTCCATCTGGGCAGTCTGGCACGTAATCCCCATTTTTGATATCTTCTTTTTAATAATACTTTCCGCACTTGGGGTATAACTGGAAACTAGCTGGAAGTCGCGACTGCCGACGGTCATTACTTGCAGGAAAGGACCGCCGTTATAAGGAATAGAGTCATTCTTAAAATCCTGCCGCATCCGATATTGGTGATAATCCCTACCGGTCATTCGTTCGAAGTTGGATTTGGCGACAGCCACAGCGAATTCATCCAGCGCAAAGAATGCGGAGGTTGACGCGGGACTTATCTCGCTTGCGACGAACAATTCGCAAACATCATCTTCCGTATCTGTGGCGAAACGATCGGGGACCGGACGGACAGCCAGAACTCCTCCATCGCTTCTGCCCAACAATCTGCGCAGAAGAAGTTCGCCGTATGTTTCCTCCTTTGCCGCATCCACGCCTGCCGGGTTTAAGTTGCCCAAGGTATCCATAAGCTCTTCCGGCACATACTTGTAAAGGAAGTCAAATTGCTGGATATCCCTCACCTTCCAACTGCTCTTCCATCTTCCGACAGCCTTCGCCATCTCATCATCGAGTTCACGGTATCCACTCGGGAAATAGTAGATTACGTTATAGGGAAGATTCAGATTGAAAGCGGATTTGGTTTGGATTATTCTCATAAGTGGCGTTATTTTTCGGAAAATTGCGGCATTTGACCATTCAGATTACGTTTTCAGAAAAAACGCGCAAAGATAGATAAAAATATGTCAGATTCTCATTAAAATAGAAATCTGCGAGTAGCAGAAAAAATCCCCTCAGAGGTGGGGCGAGGAGGCTTGTCAAATCGTAATTACCACGCCTTCACCAAATCAATAAACTCGCTTTTGGTGTAAGCACCATCTACTTTTCTTTCTTTGTAAACCAAGCAATATTTGTAGTTGTTTCCTGCCTTGCTCGCCCAAAGATTGCCTAACTTGATTTTCTTCTCGGCATCCAAATGGTCGCCTTTGGTTTCCAGCAACACGATTTTCCCTTTTTTCGTCTTGATGATGAAATCAGGATAGTGATTGATGAAACCGTTGATACAGAAACCTTTGGCACGTTCTAAATTTCGTGTCCAGAACTCGACGTTTTCAAGATTGGCCACATCGTTGATGACTTCCCTCTCGAATCCGTCAATTTCGCCCTCTTTTTCGTAAAGCGATTTCGGCAGTCCGCTGATTGATTTTGATGGAATGATTTCGGCAGGCAATCGATAAGTTTCTTCGGTGAAAATCAAATCCTTGTCAACCATATTGAAGAATTGTTTCTCCTTATAATTGTTGCTTAATTCCTTGATTTTCTTTTTTATTTTGTCGGCATACGAATATTCGTGGTTCAGCAGATCAGAAAACTGCTCGTCGGTGAATCGTTCCAAAACGTGGGAAATGAACAGCTCAATTTCCCTGTCGGGAATGGGATACATCTTGCCGATGATGTTTTTGAGCCGATAGGTGCAGTTTTTCACTCGGTGCGCTTTTTGTTTGGGATCAAGAATGTAATTGACGATGGCCTCGTGGGTACGTCCCTCCACTTTCAAATAGGTTGGTTTATTGTTGTTTGCTTCATCCAAATCCACCCTGTACATAGAAGTTTCAACATCGGCGAAATCAATGTTCGAATCTTCGTTGCCCAATTTAAAGTCGCGCAACAATTCTTCGGATTCGAAAAGTTTCTGCGATTGCAATTCCGTAAACAATTCATTGGTCAGTTCTTGCGATGTATCATCGCTCAAAAACTGCGGTATTTTCAAGGATTTTGCTGATTCCTTGAAAACGTCTTTCATCTTGTATGTCTTCACTTGACTTTCTAATTCGGTTGGAATTTGAGGCTTGTTTTTCTGATTATTTGCTGTCGCTTCTTTTTCGGCTTCGGCTTCAACTTTCTTCACTATTTCGTCAACATCGGTGTTCGATGTTTCTTCCACCGAATCCTGATTTCCTTCTTGACTTTCCGCATTCGCATTTTGCTGATTATCGGTAATTAAGAATGTTATTTTTGAAGAATCCAAATCGTCAACTTCCGTTGCGTTGTCGCTTTCCGGCTTTTGTGGCGCAAACAAATCGCCTTGCTCGGTTGACGGCACAACCACTTGGGGCTCTTTCGGTTTCTCGGGTTCGGCAATTTTGTAATCGTTGTCGCTGAAACCGGCGCGGTTCAGGCCTTTCACAATATTGTCGAGCGTGTCTAAGAATTTTGGCGATGCCGTAAGCACATAACTCATGTTCAGCATCGGATTGGCGTTTCGGCGTACCCACGGCATTCGCAAAACGCGCCCGAGAATCTGCTCTACATCGACCGACGAACTTTTGTCGGCCAACGATGCCAGAATGTAGGCGAACGGACAATCCCAACCTTCCTTCAAGGCGTTGACGGTGATGATGTAACGCACTTCGCACGTCGGCGAAAGCAAATCCTCGTCCTTTATTTCGTTCAGATTGGCCGTCTTGATGCGAATTTGGTTTTCGGGGATTTTCAGTTCGAGCAAGGTGTTTTTTATTTTCTCGAAAGTCAGATTGTCATCGCTGGTCTTTGGCTGTGCCTGAAACAGGACAATCGGGCGGATGTAGTTTCCGCCTTTTTCCTGCGCTTTTCGGGCCTCGTTTTCCAAACGGCGTTGCAGTTCCAATGCCGACGAAATGACATCGTTCCTGCTTTGGTGGTTATAGACAATGACGGGCAGTTTCACCATATTTTCCTTTTTCAGTTCGCAGGCGTCGGTGAAACTGATGATGTTGCTGTTCTTGCGTGGCGTTGCCGTCAGGTCGAGCACGAAACTCGGATTGAGGTTCTGCAACATTTCCACACTCAAATCGCTTTCGGCATTGTGGCTTTCATCCACTACCACAACAGGATTCAGTGCTTGCAGGACTTTCATCAACTGCAAGTCGGGATCGCCGTTCTCGTCTTTGCCGACGAGCGTTTCAAACGACTGCAAATTGCCGTTTTCCTGATAAACCTTGCGGTCTTCCTT
>JAKSMD010000023.1 GCA_024400815.1 Bacteroidales bacterium
TGGTCGTGGACACGCAAAAAGTAATAAAATCGACGTTGTCAGCGAAAAGGCATGGGACAGACTTCCGTGCCTTTTTTTTTGTATTTTTGCTGCCTGTTTATGAAATTTGGTTAGTAGTCTATTAGAGAACTTTCCAATGAATTATTTCTTAGTATAATATTGTAATTTTCAAACTGTTTATGAAAAAATTACTTGCTTTTTCTCTGGCCTCCCTCCTTTGTTTGATGACGATGACTGTTTCCGCCCAATCTGTTTCTGCAGAACAGGCATCCATGGTGTGTAATCGCTTTTTAAGTGAAAAATACCCCAATGCGCAAACCAAAGCTCCGTCTTATCAGTTGCAAGAAACTATTGCCGACAAAGAAGGCATGGTCTGCTTGTATCGATTCAGTGTCAATGACCTCGGCTTTGTAATCGTGTCTGCTTCTCTGGCAACTCCTCCGGTTTTGGCCTATTCCTTTGACGAAAAATTTGAGATGATTCCGCCTGTGCGCGATCTTTTCCATCTCTACAAACAAGAGATCCGCTTTGCTGAAACCGCAAAATTGCCTGCTAAAGCGAAGGCCGCTGCTGATTGGTCTCGCTATCTCGCTGAAGAGTTCGTCGCCGACCCGTCGAAGTCTTTCTCCGCTGGCCCACTTTTGACTACCCGCTGGAATCAGAACAAATTTTATAATACCTATTGCCCATGGGACGTGAATGCCGGTTCCTATTACGATTACCGCGTTCCTAATGGATGTGTGGCTTTGGCAAGCTCTCAAATTATGAACTATCACCACTATCCAGAAAGTGGCTCGGGCGCTACTTCCTATATTCCTCATGGCTATCCAAGACAAACCGTTTATTATACCAATCATAAATATCATTGGGATGCTATGTGCAATGAACCCCAAAGCTATGCTAATGAAATTGCCAAGTTGGCTTACCACTTTGGTGTGGCTATTCAGATGAATTATAACTACGATGGCTCTGGCGCTCAAACGGATGAGGCCAAACGCCAATTGTCCCAAAGATTCAAATATGACCAAAGCATTACTTCGTACTATCGTGGCAACTATTTGGATACCTTAGTGTCTGAATTCATAGCAGCTATGAAAGACCAAATCGACAGAAAACTCCCAGTGTATTACTCTGGCTGTACCGCCGACTATCAGTCTTGCCACGCTTATGTGGTCGATGGTTATGACGAAAACGACTGCTTCCATATTAACTATGGTTGGGGCGGCGCTTCCAACGGCTTTTATGCCATCGATAATTTTGTCTCCGGTAGCTCCCATTTCGATTATGGCGCTGAAGCTATTTTCAACATCTTCCCGTCAGGGGCTTATCCCGACACCTATTGCCAAGGACATACCCGCAAAACAGCTTCTTTCGGTTATATTACAGATGGCTCCCCAACCGCAAAACATTACCAGTCTAACCCTGATTGCTCTTGGATGGTGGCTGTTCCGCATGCAAACTCTTATACTTTCCATTTCGACCGCATTGACCTCAATACGGATGTGGATTATGTTACAATTTATGATGGCCCGACTACTTCCAGCAACACTGTGGCCGTTTTGACGGGCAAGAATCTCCCAACTCAAGATTTTACGGTAACCGCCGATAGCGTTTTGATTACTTTCACCTCCAACGGCAGTGCTGAGAATACGGATTGCTATGGCTTCCAAATCAGCTATTCTACCACTTTGCCGCAACGCTCTTGTGCTACCCAAACCAATGTGTCTGACTGGACTACTGAAATCAGCGATGGCACTACCGATGGCGCTGACTATTTGCCTCAAACCAACTGCAACTGGATCGTGAATTTGAACTACATCTCTGGCTATGCTTTCAATTTCACCAAATTCGACTTGGGCTATGGTGACTTTGTAGATGTCTATAATGCGTCAACAAACCCACCGACATTATATAAGAGATTTGATATCTACAATCCGCCCACTGACATTTACAATGTCAATTTCAAGAAGATGAAAATCAATTTTGTAGCTGACAACTGGGACCAGAACGATGGCTTCAAATTGAGATATTATGCTATTGCCAGTGTGGATGAATATAGCGGATTGGAAGATGTGAATGTCTATCCGAACCCTGCTACCGATAATTTGCATGTGGACTTCTCTTTGAATGAGTCTGGCCACGTGTTGTGCCGCTTGATGGACGCCGCAGGTAAGATTGTTAGAACCCAAGATGTGGAAGCAGTATCTGGTGAAAACCACACTATGATGAATGTCTCTAACCTGGCTAAAGGTTTTTATATGTTGGAAATGACTACCCCTACAGGCAAGTCTATCCAAAAAGTGATGGTTCAATAACAACGCAATGAACGGAGATCCGAAATTATATGCTCTGCTGAGCGAATTGCATATCCCGTTTGAGTATCTGGAACATCCGCCTGCCCCTACCATTGAGATTGCAAAGCAATTCTGGGCTGGGCATGATGCACGACATTGCAAAAACCTGTTCTTTCGCAATCATAAAGGCAACCAACACTATCTGGTACTCCTCGATTGCGATCAGAATATGGATATCCATGCGATTGAAAAACAACTCCATCAAGGCAAACTCAGCTTTGCTTCCGAACCTCGTTTGATGAAATATCTTGGCGTACAACCGGGTTCTGTGACCCCGTTCGGACTGATCAATGATACGGAGCATCACGTCCATGTTTTCATCGATAAAAAACTGCAAGATGCCGAACGCCTCAGTTTTCATCCTTGTATCAATACCGCATCTCTGATGGTGCCGCGTGAGGATTTTCTTCGCTTTTTGGATTATATGCAAAATCCTTACGAATGGATTGAACTATATTAACTTCTACCTTTGAACTGTAGAATTATCTGAATCTGTTTTTCCTAGCGAAAACTTTTTGCGCAGACTTCGGTCCTGCAGCATGGTGTTTGTCCCTGTGTGGATGTAAACGAAGAAAATGATTTTGAATAAATATTATTTGTCCTTATAAAAATTAAAAGAAGATGGAACACTTTATTGAAGCTGCTAAAACTTTTCTAACGGATGTTTTATTTAAAAATATCCCTCAAATCCTGATTGCTATTCTGGTTCTCTATGTGGGTTTGAAGTTGATTAAATTATTGGACCGCATGCTTGCTAAAGCATATCAAAAACATCAAGTTGACCCTTCTCTGCAACAGTTTTTGAATTCACTCATCAATATCTCGTTGAAGGTGGTCCTTGTTTTGACGGTCATGGGCATCATCGGCATTAAGATGACCTCCTTTGTCGCTATCTTAGGTGCTGCCGGCTTGGCAGTGGGTATGGCTTTGCAAGGCACATTGCAGAATTTTGCTGGCGGTGTGATTATCTTGTTGCTCCGTCCTTTCAAAGTGGGCGATTACATTGAACAAGGCTCTTATGCAGGTTATGTTGAGTCAATTCAGATTTTCTGTACGACCTTGCGGACTTACGATAATCGCAATATTACGGTGCCGAATACGGAATTGGCAACCAAGTCGCTGGTTAACCATTTCAACTTGCCGATGCGCCGTGTGACGGTCTCTGTCGGCATCGCATACGGCGAGTCTGTGGATAAAGCGCGCGAGGTCCTTTTGTCTGTGGCTAATCATCACGAAAAAGTTTTGAAAGAACCCAAAGCCCCTAGCGTAGTGGTAGATAGTCTGGGCGAAAGTTCGGTAAATCTTTTGCTTTTAGTATGGACCCTTCCCGAAAACTATTGGACTGTCCAATACGATATGAATGAAAAAGTATATAACGCCTTTAACCAAGCTGGCGTTGAAATTCCATTCAACCAGTTGGATGTCCATGTCAGCAATCAATAATCTGTTTTTTTATAGGACGGTGATATGGCCGTCATAACGGAACGGACGACCTTCCAAATTGGTCAGTTTGATTACATATTTGTAAATTCCCGGTATCTTTACATTTTCACCCGCCCATTTGAAATTTATATCTTTAGAGTGATAGACGATCTCTCCCCATCGGTCAAAAATGTAGATTTCAAAGTCTGAAATGTATCGATGGATATAAGGTGGGATGTGGAAATAGTCATTCAAACCATCTTGGTTCGTTGGGGTAATGGTATTTGGCAAATATAGGTTGAAGCCACAGTAGGGCACATTGATGCTTGCTGTGGCTTCGCAGTCTCCATCACTTGCCTTCACTGTGTAAGTGCCAGATTGGGTGACCTCAATGGATGGGGTCGTCTCGCCAGTGCTCCATTGATAGTAAGGAAGATCTGTGGTCGCCGTTAGTGTGGTGACGCCGTCTTCGCAAAAGTCTAAACTGGTAGAGGCTACCTCCACCGAGGGCTCTACAATGGACAAATGCATGGTTACGATGCTGTCGCAGTTGTGACTGTCGGTCAGCGTTTGCACGAAGTCGCCGCTGTTGAAATAATGATTGCCATTCCAAGTGTATTCATCGCAAGCACTCATGGTGAATTCAGTGAATACGCTGTCTCGCACGGTGAGTTCCAAAACCACCAAACTGTCGCAACCATATTGATGATCTTGAAGTCGCATCGTGTCTGTTACCAACCCAGGCACTCCAGTTCGGTCTGCGGAAACATGAAAGCCGTAGCCGTAATATTCAGCGCCCGGGCAGATGGTGTCATAAGCCGTTGCGGTTGAGTTGGGGTGTATCTCGACTTGGATGGAGTCAATGAACGTCTCTACAAGGCAGCCGCGGGCGTCGTTGCCGGTTACGGTGTACTGGCCTGCTTGACTGGGCTCTATGTCGGTGATGTAATAAGGCGCTTCGCTGACCGAAATGCCGTTGGGACCAGTGACATTTAGGTTGTTGACATTGACGGTGTCAAATTCGAAGAAAAGGGTGTCGCCTTGGCAATAGTAGTTGTGCATCAAGTTGGTGTTCCATGCCAAACTGCTGGCGGTGGAGTAGTCGCTGAAATAACTGATAGAACAATCGTCATAACCGCCTCCATTTTGATGGTAGTCAATAACGCCCAAGTGGAATTTGCCCAAAGAGTTCGTGATGCGAATGGAATTGGCGGTATTCAGTGAAGCAATTTCTTTGCGGCAATATTTGAAAGTGTGTCCGGGCACATTCATCCAGTCGGACGCACTCAAATAGGATGAGGAACCATTGATTTGGAACCCATTGGTGTAGGCACTATTGCAAATTAAGGTGAGGTAAATGTGCTTGGTATGACCGCTCACATGCGGCTCTGGCTTGTAAGATGCCAGTGTGGAACCTGTGCAATACACATGGGGTAGGAGCGTGCCGCCTAATTCGTTGCCGGCGCCAGTGACTTGAAAAACAAAAACAGGCTTCGTGGTAATCACGCAGATGGGATTGTTGTTGGTGAAATGATAACTGCGTTTGTCTCCCCGATTTAGATTTTCGTAAGGGGTTGCCGTAAAGGGCGTCCCAGAGGCATTGGTGCTGCTGTAAATCGTTACGTCCGTGCCATTTTCCAAAGCAAAGATAGAAACATAGTCGCTGAGCCCACTGCCCGTCGTGTTGTTGGCCGCCGAAGGCGAAGGAATGACGATGTACTCCTCACCGGCCAGGTCCTCTGGCACGATTTGGTCGGCGACTAAGTCCTGATTGCTGCCGTTGGGCGTGGCGGAGTCATCGGAAATGTCAACTACGATGGGCTTGTCAGAGACGACAATGCTCCCATCAAGATGGCTGTTTCCATCCTGCGAATTGGAGGCAAAACTATAGACTTGTCCGCGGTTCAAAATAATGGTGAATGGCGTGTTGGCCGGATGCGAACCGCCATAGAGCGTCACAGAGGGGGTGATGGTTACAGAAGTGTTGTCTTCGGTGGCAATGACTTCCACGCTATTTCGTGCATCGGAATAGACGTTCGCATTGGGATATTGCGATTGCATCGGAATGAAAAAGCGCGTGCCATAGGCGTTTTGCCCCTTTAATGCGTAAATTTCACTGTTGTTTGCTTGAACCGAAATGTAGGCGTTGACTTTCGCCGTAGAGCGTATATACAAACCGTAGTTGGATGTCACATTGGGATTGCATTCGAAATTGGATAATGCCGATTCGGAACTTCCGACTAACTCGTAAGATTGAGAGGAGTTTGCTGGCACATTGAGGGTCGCAATAGTGGCATTGCCGCGTGCAGGTTGAGTTACGGTTACCGTGGCGGCACTCCCTAATGTTGAAATGCAGAGCTTGATGGGCCTGCCGGCATGACTGTGCGTGATGTGCGGCACCGCAAACCAAAAGACCGTGTCCACTTGGGCAAAGGAAGTGAGGGCTATAAATAAACCTAAAATGCAAAGCAGAACCTTTTTGTATATATACTTCATGTGTGTTTTTTTGTGATGACAAACAGCGCAAAAGTACTGATTTTTTTTAATACTAGTGTTTCCCAAACGCATTCTTTTTTAGTAAAAAAAACATGTTTTTTCAACTTGTTTTTGTTGAAAAAATAACCTATCTTTGCACCCGTTTTATTATAAGTGGTAAAATTTTTAATTTAATAATACAAATAACTAAATATCAATAGCTTATGACAATGCAAGATAAAATCAACGAGTTGCTTTCACTTCGTGAAAAAGCTCGTTTAGGCGGAGGTCAGGAGAGTATTGACAAGCAACACGCTAAAGGCAAATACTCAGCACGCGAACGCATCCTGATGTTCCTCGACGAAGGTAGCTTCGAAGAATTCGATATGTTCGTACAACACCGCTGCCAGAATTTCGGTTTGGAAAACAAGAAGTTCCTCTCCGATGGTGTCGTTACTGGTTATGGTACCGTCAACGGTCGTTTGGTGTATGTCTTCTCTCAAGATTTTACCGTATTCGGCGGTTCTCTTTCTGAGACATTCGCTCAAAAAATATGCAAGGTGATGGATCAGGCCATGAAGGTCGGAGCTCCCGTTATCGGCTTTAACGATTCCGGTGGGGCACGTATCCAAGAAGGCGTGAACAGCTTGGCAGGCTATGCTGAGATTTTCCAACGCAACATCCTCGCTTCTGGTGTGATTCCGCAAATTTCCGCTATTTTCGGACCTTGCGCTGGTGGCGCTGTCTATTCTCCCGCTTTGACTGACTTTATCATGATGACCAAGAATACGAGCTATATGTTCGTGACCGGTCCGAAAGTCGTGAAGACGGTGACTAACGAAGATGTGACAACCGAAGACCTCGGCGGCGCATCCGTTCATTCCAAGAAATCCGGTGTGGCTCACTTCGCAGTCGAAAACGAAGAAGAAGGTATCGCAATGCTCCGCGAACTCATCAGCTACCTTCCTTCCAACAATATGGAAGAACCTCCTTTCGAAGCCACCGAAGATCCTATCAACCGCTTGGAAGACACTTTGAACTCTATCATTCCAGATAATCCTAACATGCCTTATGACGTGAAGGATGTTATCAATGGCATTGTTGATGACGGCAAGTTCCTTGAAATCCAACCGCTTTACGCCCCGAACATCGTTATCGGTTTCGCTCGTTTCAACGGTATGTCTGTCGGTATCGTGGCCAACCAGCCGAAATACCTTGCCGGCGTGCTCGACATTAACGCTTCCCGCAAGGGCGCTCGCTTCGTCCGTTTCTGCGACGCTTTCAATATCCCATTGGTGACGTTGGTTGACGTTCCTGGTTTCTTGCCCGGCACAGGCCAAGAATACGGCGGCATCATCCTCCACGGCGCTAAATTGCTCTACGCTTATGGCGAATGCACCGTTCCAAAGGTTACCGTTATCCTTCGTAAAGACTATGGTGGCGCTTACTGCGTGATGAGCTCTAAACACCTTCGCGGCGATATCAACTACGCATGGCCAACAGCCGAAATCGCTGTTATGGGCGGCAGTGGCGCTGCTGAAATTCTCTATGGCTCTCAAATGAAGAAAATTGAGAACCCAGAAGAAAAAGCTGCCTTCCTCAACGAAAAGGTGGAAGACTATCGCAACAAGTTCTCCAACCCGTATGTGGCTGCTCAATATGGCTATATCGACGACGTCATCGAACCGCGCAACACCCGTTTCAGAGTCATCCGCGCCCTCGAGTCCCTCAAGAACAAACGCCTGGAGAACCCCGCAAAGAAACACGACAATCTCCCATTATAATCTATTATCTACAAAACTGATAGAGAATTATGAAATATTTGAACAAGATACTGGTTTTGCTGGTAGCTCTGCTCGTCACGGGTTCGACATTCGGTCAGTCCGTCCGCGACTTGCGCTTCAACGAAATCTTTGTTAAAAATACGGACAACTTTGACGATGAATACGGTCGTCATGTGCCTTGGGTGGAAATTTTCAATACCGCATACAATACGGTGAACCTCGCCGGCTGCTATCTCACCGATGACACCACCGGTTTGGCTTCCGTTAAGAAAAACGGTATCCCAGAGCATTGGTATCGTATCCCCAAAACGGATGTGAACACCGCTATGCAGCAACGTTCCTTCGCTGTGTTCTATATGGATGCGCAACCGCTCTATGGTACTTTCCACGTCAATTTCGACCCTCGTACTTCCAAATCCAGCTATATTGCTTTGATTTCCTCAGACGGTAAGGATCTTATCGATTTGATGGTTTATCCCAAGCAGCAATTGATGGATACTGCTATGTCTTACGGTCTCGCCCACGACGGCATCGTGGAAGAGGCTGAAATGATGGATCAATTCACTCCCGGTTCCACCAACGAAACCAAAGTCACCATCTCTAAACAGGAAAAACTGAAAAGAGATGACCCGTACGGTATCGGTTTGGCTGTTATTTCCATTTCTGTAGTGTTTATCGCCTTGATCGTCATTTACATAATGCTGAAACTATTCGGTTACGCTACTAAGAAGGTCGCTGCTCGCAATGCTGCCAAGAATGCTCCGGCAGAAGAAAAGAAAGACACTGTGGCTGCTGCAACCGCTGCTCCAGCAAAGGACGATGATCAAATCACCGGCGAAGAGGCTGCTGCCATCGCAATGGCACTGCACATGCATTTCAACAGCATGCACGACGAAGAGAGTGAAATCATCACCATTGATATGCCTTCCGCCCATTATTCTCCTTGGGCTCAGAAGGAACTCACGATGAAGAAGACTCCGAGATTAAGAAAATAATTCATTTAAAAGACTTTGAAGTATGAAAAACTATAAATTTACAATTAACGGAAATAAATATTCCGTAGAAGTGGGCGACTTAGAGAACAATGCTGTGCAAGTTGAAGTCAACGGCACTCCCTACAATGTGGAAATGGACATGGAGATTAAACAGCCGGTGAAGGTGAAACCCGTTGTAAAGGTTAGTGCCAACACCAACAAGGCTGCCGCTCCTGCTGCTGCCACCGCAAATGTGAAGAGCGCTCCCGCCGCAGCTACCGCTTCTGGCGCCACCCTCAAATCACCGCTTCCTGGCACCATCCTCGACATCTTCTGCAAAGAAGGTGACGCTGTGAAGGCTGGCCAACGCCTCTTCCTCCTCGAAGCTATGAAGATGGAAAACAACATCGATGCTGAAAAGGACGGCGTGATCAAGGAAGTTAGAGTTCACCGCAGCGACTCCGTTATGGAAGGCGATGTCCTCGTTGTTTTTGAATAATCACAACCCAACCAACAAGTTCAATAACTAAATTATTAAGACATGTTTGAATTTTTTAAAGAAGGCATCATCCAGTTTTTCGGATACTCCGGTTTCGGAAACTGCACATGGGGCCATATTATAATGATTTGTGTCGGCTTGTTCTTTATCGCCTTGGGTGTGATTAAAGAATTCGAACCGATGCTGCTCGTGCCCATCGGGTTTGGTATGATTATCGGTAACATCCCGTTTACCGATGGTCTGCAAATTGGTGTGTACGAGAATGGCGCTGTGCTGAACTACCTCTACTTCGGCGTCATCAAGGGTTTCTACCCGCCACTGATCTTCCTTGGTATCGGTGCCATGACGGATTTCTCGGCATTGATATCCAACCCTAAACTGATTTTGATTGGCGCTGCCGCACAGGCCGGTATCTTCGCCGCCTATATGTGCGCATTGCTGTTGGGCTTCACCCCAATGGAAGCTGGTGCAATCGGTATCATCGGCGGTGCTGATGGCCCAACCGCCATCTTCCTCTCTTCTAAGTTGGCTCCGAGTTTGATGGGCGCCATCGCTGTGTCCGCTTACTCTTACATGGCTTTGGTTCCGGTTATCCAACCGCCTATCATGCGCCTCTTCACTAACGAGAAAGACCGCCTGATCCGTATGCGCCCGCCAAGAGCCGTCTCCAAGAGAGAAAAAGTGCTCTTCCCGTTGTTCTGTATCTTGCTGACCGCTTTCCTCGTTCCGTCCGGCCTACCATTGCTCGGTATGCTGTTCTTCGGTAACCTGTTGAAAGAATGTGGCGTGACCAAACGTCTGGCCAACACCGCTTCCGGTCCGCTTATCGACATCGTAACTATCCTCATTGGTCTTACGGTAGGCGCTTCTACCCAAGCTACCAACTTCTTGACCCCGAAGTCCATCCTCATCTTCGTTTTGGGTGCATTCTCCTTCGTGGTCGCAACAGCTTGCGGTGTGCTCTTCGTGAAGTTCCTCAACCTCTTCTTGAAAGAAGGCAACAAGATCAACCCGCTCATTGGTAACGCTGGTGTGTCCGCCGTTCCTGATGCTGCCCGCGTTTCCTACGTGGAAGGCCTCAAGTACGACCGCACCAACTTCCTCTTGATGCACGCTATGGGTCCGAACGTGGCCGGCGTCATCGGTAGTGCTGTCGCTGCAGGTATCCTGCTGAGCTTCTTGTACTAATATTTGATAATCGTTGTAGAGACGCTGCGTGCAACATCTCTACAGAGCATAAAAAAATCCCGCATATCTTTGGATGTGCGGGATTTTTTGTTGGAAATATAAATGGCATTATCTCATATCGTTGACCTCTACACCAGGATATTTGCTCTTGTCAAAAACAAAGTAACTGTCGGAAAGACTGACATTGCTCTTGAATTGTTCCACATAATAGGTGTATATGGTGTTGTCTTTTTCGTAAACCGCAATGCGGATGATACGATGGTTGTTCTTGTTGATGAATAAGCGTATTCTGTAATAGGATTGATTGACTTTCGGGGTGAGGTCAATTAGAGAAACGGGCTGCTCGTTGATGAATTCGTCACGGATGAGCTTGGCGCGGAATTGCTTGTCCCAATTCTTCAAAATCAATTGCGGATTCATCATGTTCTCATCATCTTCAGGGTCATATTCAAAGATGGATACTTCATTGGTGGATTTCTGATAGTTCCAAATGGATTTGCCATCGCAGAAGAAGGTCTGTCCATTGAAGTTCGTCTTGTATTTGCTGCCTTTCAGGGCAAAGTCGCCTTGGTAGGTGTGCAAGGTCTTGCCCTCTTTTGTGGTTTTCATGGTATAATGAAATTGAATGCTGCTATATGCTTGATATTGTGCAGCGACTTTCTTCAACAAAACGGTTGCACCGCCATCGGTGTTTTGAGCCATCAAGCCATTCATGCTTAAAATGCTGACGAGGATGATGATGAATTTGAATTTTTTCATATCAAGATGGAATTTTTATTGTTAAATATGCCAAAACGAGATGGAGAGATGCTCGCTTTGGCGGAAAGTTTAACTATAATATATTATTGTATAAAAAGTTCTAAAGCATACCTTTGGTATTGAGAAGTTGGCGCAGCTGTTCGTTGGTCTTGATGAGCACCTCGCGTGGCTTGCTGCCGTTGGCTTGTCCTACGATGCCAAATTCTTCCATCTGGTCCATAATGCGACCGGCGCGGTTATAACCTAATTTCATTCTTCTTTGGATGAAAGAGGTGGAACCTTGCTGCGTTTGTACTATCAAAGTGGCGGCATCTACGAACAATGGGTCGATTTCGCCAGAACTGGGTTCGTCATCATAGTTGGGCTCAGCCGGTTCGCTACCGGGTTCGGGCACATCTGGCAATTGGTATGGGTCGAGAATCGGACTGAGTTCGGATTTCTCTTGGATGTATTCAGCAATTTTTTCTACTTCAGGCGTATCTACGAAGGCGCATTGCAAACGGACAATGTCGCTGCCCGTAGAAATCAGCATGTCGCCTTTGCCGATTAACTGGTTTGCCCCTGTGGCATCCAAGATGGTCTTGGAGTCCACACCGGATTGCACGCGGAAGGCAATACGAGCGGGGAAGTTGGCTTTGATACTACCCGTGATAATGTTGACAGAAGGTCTTTGGGTTGCAATGACCAAGTGGATGCCGATAGCACGTGCAAGCTGGGCCAAGCGCGCCAGTGGCGTTTCTACATCACGGCCCGCCGTCATGATGAGGTCGCCGAACTCATCCACGATGAGCACGATGTACGGCAGATAGCGGTGCCCCATGGCAGGGGAGAGCCCGCGAGAACAGAACTTGGCGTTGTACTCTTTAATGTTACGCATCTTGGCCAACTTCAGCAAATCGTAACGGTCGTCCATCTCTTTGCAGAGCGCGTTGAGTGTGCGAACCACCTTTTTAGTGTCCGTGATGATGGCGTCGGCTTCATCGGGCAGTTTTGCCAAGTAGTAGTTCTCAATAGCAGCGTATAAGGTGAACTCTACTTTCTTAGGGTCTATCAACACCAATTTCATCTCGGAAGGATGCTTGGTGTAGAGTAGGGAGGTGATAATCGCATTCAAGCCGACTGACTTGCCTTGACCGGTGGCACCTGCCACGAGCAAGTGCGGCATCTTGGCCAAGTCCACGACGAAGGCCTCGTTGTTGATGGTGCGTCCTAAACCGATCGGCAGGGCGTAGCTGTTGTTCTGGAATTTGTCAGACGCAATGATTTCGCGCATGGACACAATGTTGGCATTCTTGTTCGGCACTTCAATGCCGATGGTGCCGCGACCAGGAATAGGCGCAATAATACGAATGCCCAAAGCGGCCAAACTCAGCGCGATGTCGTCTTCCAGATTCTTGATTTTGCTGATGCGCACCCCATCATCTGGGATGATTTCGTACAAGGTGACAGTCGGACCAACGGTGGCCGTAATCTTTTTAATAGGGATGCCGAAACTCTTCAGAGTCGATTCAATGCGTTTCTTGTTGTCTAACAACTCGCGTTTCATCAGTTCTTCGGTAGCGGCTTTTGCCGGGTAGTCGTTCAATAAGTCGATCGGCGGAAACTCATATGTGGAAAGCTCTTTGCGCGGATCAAATGGTTCCAGGTCTTGGAGGTCTTCAAAGGTCGGCTCGGGCAAAGCGGGAATCTCTTCTGCTTCCTCCCCGTTGGGAGATTCCTCTAATGTGATTTCGGAGTTGGTAAGTTCGAACGGCACCTCGTCTTCTTCCACGGCGGGCTCCGGTTCGTGCTTGATGGGCTCTTTCGCAATGACCTTTTCAGGTGCGCTTTCGTGCTCTTTTTCAAACTCATAAACTTTCTTGCCCTGGTACTCTTCGCTTAGGCAGCCATGGTTGGTAATGTAGAGGTCGTCCAAATCTTCATGCTCGGATTCGGCCTCTTCCTCATAGTCATCTTCTTTCTTTTTGTTCAAAAGTTTTTTGCGTCCTATTTTCCTTTTGTCATCTTTGGCCTCAATGTTGTCCAACCGCTCGTTGTAGGCGGTGATGGCTTGTTCGGAAAGCGAACGCACTGGAAGACCGTAGCAAAGGATGAGGACGGTGACAAAAAGGGCGAATACGATGATGCCGGTGACTAATTTGCCGGTATGCTCCAGTAAAAATTGGGATATGCTATTGCCGAAAAATCCAGAAACAAAGCTGTTCTCGCCATTGTAGAAAAACAAACCGAAAAAGATGGAGAGAAAGGCCATCGTTGCCAACATGTTGAAAGTGGTGCGCAACAGCGGATGCGGAGCCTTGTCGAAAGTGATCTTTAACCCATAGAGGAAGAAAAGGATGGAGAATCCTATGGCGAAAACACCGAATGTGGACTGCACAAATCCGTATGCGAGGTAGGCCCCCACACTCTCAGATGGAATGGCACCGTGGTTCATAACATACGTGATGTTGTTGTGTGCATGAAAATAAAAGGAGAATATGGATACGAACAACAACAATGCGAAGAGCATCAAGATGATGCCATAACACTGAATCATGCCTTGGCTTTTCAGAAAGCCCAAAGCATCTCCCTGCTGCGAAGAGGATTTCTTCGTGCTTTTCTTTTTGCTTTTAGGGCTTTTGGCTTTTGCCTGCGCCTTGACGTGGTTGTTCAAGGTGGTGCTTTTCTTTCGGTATTTCTGCTGATTTTTGCTTTTGGTTGGGGAATTGGGATAATTGACTTTCATTGTTTTGATTGCTTTTTGCGGTTTTTTCGACAATGGGACAAAAGTAGAATAATTTTTTCGGACCTTTGGCGTTTGTATGAATAGAATATGAACATGGCCATGTTAGAAAAAAAAGAGCCGAGAAGTTCATGTTTCACAAACTTGATATTATTTTTGCTAAAATTTTTTAGTTATGAAGCATTTATTGTTATTGCAGGCTGCAAATGCCACTTCTGCAGTTGCTGTTGCTGACCAAGTTCCTCAAGTTCAAGAGACTTCCTATTTCAAATTGGTGTTCGCAGCAAACAGTTTGTGGATTATGATTCCACTGTTTTTGATGTTGGGCTTTGCCATTTATCTGTTCGTAAAGAAACTGATGGTGCTTAATCGCGCCTCCAAAGAGGAGTATAATTTTATGAATAATATCCGCGATTTCATTCATGATGGCAAACTGGATTCCGCTGTTGCTTTGTGCAAAGGCAACGACAACCCATCGGCTCGTCTAATTGAAAAGGGCCTCTCCAGAATAGGTCGCCCGTTGGATGATATTCGCACGGCGGTTGAAAATGAAGGCAACATTGAAGTCGGCCGCTTGGAAAAGGGCGTTTCTGCTTTGGCTACGATTGCGGCTATTGCCCCTATGCTCGGCTTCCTCGGTACGGTTGTGGGTATGGTTTCCGCTTTCCACAATATGGCCGCTGACCCTAATAACTTCAACATCGGAACGCTCTCATCGGGTATCTACACCGCTATGATTACTACGGTCGCTGGTTTGATTGTGGGCGTGCTGGCCCTCGTGTTCCACAATATGATTGTGTCCAAAATCTCTAATGTGGTCTATAATCTGGAAGTCCGCACTACAGAATTTATGGACTTGTTGCATGAAAATGTCTAAAAGCTGTTGCCATGGCTATTAAAATGCAAAATAAAGTCGATACGACTTTCAGCGCAACCTCCATGTCCGACTTGGTGTTCCTGCTGCTGATATTCTTTATGCTGACCTCTACGATGGTGTCGCCGAATGCGATTAACCTGGTGCTGCCGAAAAGCAATTCTGATAAGCAGCTGGTGTCCAAAAACATTGAGGTTTATATCAATGCGGATTTGATGTACTTTGTCAATCCGGAAGGATCTAATGCGCAACCTATCCCGTATGAAGAACTTCTCCCTGCCTTGCAGGCTGCTGCCGCACAGGACAATTCTGATGCAAAATCGGTTATCCTCCGCGCTGACAAGACCGTCCCTGTGGAGAATGTCGTTGCATTGATGGATGTGCTGAATCAACTGAATGAAGCTTTCCCAGAAGAAAACCGTTATAAAATGGTGCTTGCCACCGAAGGACAATGAAAGAAACGAGCGAGAATAGAAAAGATAATCTGATTTCTGCCGGTACGACAGTGGCGCTGATGGTCTTAGTCATCGTGCTCCTGCTTTCGTTCGGATTGAAATCATTGATCCCACCTCCTCCTCCAAAGAAGACATTCTACGTCGAGTTGGATGCAGCTGCGGGCGGCGGAGGTGGCGGTGGTATGGATGTGCCTACCCCACAAAACACCCATACCCAATCTTCTCCCAATTATGCCACGCAGAATGCTCAAGATGCACCTGCTGTTTCCCATGCTCCTAAGACTTCTGCCAAAACCACTACGACGCCCCAACAACCTAAAATAGACCAAGGTGCTATTTTCAAAGGGGGAAAAGGCGGTAGCGGCTCTGGCGGCGGTTCCGGTAGCGGCATCGGCACCGGCACAGGATCTGGCCTCGGACCTGGATCTGGCAGCGGCTCTGGAGGCAGTATTGGTTATGGCAGCGGACCTCGTAGCATGGTTCGGAATATCAACACTTCTGTGACCGAAGAAGGTCAGGTTAGCGTTGAAGTCCATGTTATGGCAGATGGAACGGTGTCAGAAGCCCATGTTATTGATCGAATGGTAAATGGCAGAGATTGCCATACTACAATAACCAATCGAGAAATTCAAGCACAATGTGTTCGGGAAGCCAAAAAAGCGAAGTATAAACCAGGTAAAGAGGAACTTCGCGTGATTGTGTTCAAATAGTTCCCGCAGAGCACACTGTCTTCCTATTGCCTTTCTGATTTTGACACATCTTTTGTGTCTTAAAAGCCTTGTGTCATGAAATATAAAAACAACTTAGCGACTTTGCGGTATTAAAAATTACGATGTATAAAGAAATCCTAGAAGAAATTTTCCACGCTTACCCGATGTACCATAAAATCGGAAGCGCTGCTTATAAAGAAGGTCTTGAGAATATTGAAGACCTCTTGAAAATGCTAGATAATCCGGAACGTAAATTCAAGTCCGTCCATGTGGCCGGCACCAACGGCAAGGGCTCAACGGCTCATCTGCTGGCCTCCTATTGCCAGGAACGCGGACTGAAAACGGGCTTGTTTACATCGCCGCATTTGGTGGACTTCCGTGAACGCATCCGTATCGACGGACAGATGATTTCGGAGGAACAGGTGATTGCGTTTTTTAACCAGTTCAAATCCCACTTTGATCAGTTAGAACCCTCTTTCTTTGAAATGACCACGGCCTTGGCTTTCTGGTATTTTGCTGAACAGAATGTGGATGTCGCTGTGGTAGAAGTCGGCTTGGGTGGCCGTTTGGATGCCACGAATGTCTTGACTCCAGTGCTTTCTGTGATAACCAATATTACGTTGGAACATACGCAACTGTTAGGGGACACGATTGCCAAAATTGCTTTTGAAAAGGCCGGCATTATCAAGCAAGACACCCCCGTCGTTGTGGGCGAATTCCATCCTGAAAGTTTTCCTGTTTTCACCGATATTGCGGAGCAAAAGAATGCCCCTCTCTTTTTGGCAGAAGACAATTTCACGATAAAGGGCGAACTTTCCGATTGTCAGGTGATCGATGTTCTAGGCAATACGCTTTACGAACATGTTAATATGCCTTTGGCGGGCGAGTATCAGCGCAAGAACCTGTGCACCTTCTTGCAAGCTGTTGATGTACTCCAAGAGCTGATGCCGGCAGATAAAGATGTTACGGTGGCGGCCATCCAAAAGGTGGTTGTAAATACGGGCTTTATGGGCCGCTGGCAAGTGTTGCGCCAAGAACCGATGACTATCTGCGATGTCGGCCACAATGTGGGCGGATTGTCCTTGACGATGAAGCAGTTGTCGGATATGCCCTGCCGTAAACTCCGTGTGGTCATGGGCATGGTCGCCGATAAAGATGTTGACCATGTTATCCCCCTCCTGCCCGCAAAAGCCAAATTCTATGTCTGCAATGCGGATATAGAGCGTGCGCTGCCTGCCCACCAGTTGGCCCAGCGTTTCGCCGACGGCGGTTTTGATTGCGCTATTTATGATAGTGTCCTTGTCGCCTTTCGCGCGGCACAAGCAGATGCCGCACCCGACGATATCGTGTTTGTGGGAGGAAGTTGCTTTGTGGTGGGCGAATTGCTGTCGCAATTGCAAATTCGATAATCCATTTTCCTTCTTAAAATTGAAAATCAAAAAGACATCCCCATAGCGTGTTTTTTATGTGCAGTGGTGTTGTTTTTTTCACTATTTTTGCGGACTTTATTTCTGCTGCGTGTCAGCTTTGTGCGCAAGGGAAATGGAGCCTGAGATCCTATTGGTAACCATTTAATATTTAAATACTAACATTTAGAAATGAAAAGAATTTTTTTGACACTTTTAGTTGCTTCTGTCGCCATGAGCGTTTTTGCTCAGAATGACAATGCTGTCTTGATGACGGTCGGCAATGAAACCATTACGAAAGACCAATTTGTGAAGGCCTATCAAAAAAATAACCTTTTAAGCACTGCTACAGAGAAAGATCTGCGCGAATATTTGGATCTTTTTATTAACTACCGTTTGAAAGTGCAAGATGCCGAATCGATGCAGCTGGACACTGCAGAAGCTTTTGTGAAAGAATTGGGCTCCTATAAAAACCAATCCGCACAGCCCTATTTGGTGGATACGGAAGTGAGCGATTTCTTGCTCAACGAAGCGTATGAACGTTCTAAGTATCAGGTGTGCGCATCTCATATTTTGGTGCGCTGCGAACCCAATGCTTCTCCTAAAGACACATTGGAGGCCTATCGCAAGATCATGAATGTTTATGATAAGATTATGGGTGGCTTGGATTTCCATGATGCCGCAGCGCTTTATTCAGAAGATGAATCCGCTCGCGATTATACGAATCCGCAGACGCATAAACTGGTGCCGGGCAATCGCGGCCGTTTGGGCTATTTTTCCGTTATGGAGATGATTTACCCCTTTGAAACCGCTGCATACAACACTCCGGTAGGCACCGTTTCCAAGCCCGTTCGCACGCAATTTGGCTATCACCTTGTTTATGTCTTGGACAAAGTGCCTGCTATGGCTAAAATTCATGTGGCTCAAATTTTCTTGAAGGATACTACCGCTTTGTCGATTTACGCTCCTTCTAAGGATATCAAATCCAAATTGGATGAAATCCAAAATAAATATAAAGCCGGCGCTTCTTTTGAATCTTTGGTAGAAGCGTATTCTGAAGATGTGGCCACCAAAACGAAAGGCGGCAAGATGGATCCGTTCGTCCCGAGTCGTCGCCCCGGCAATTATGTTGCAGCCGCCATTAAATTGAAACCGGGTGAGATTTCAGAACCCGTTCCGACTACGATTGGCTGGCATATCCTCAAACTCGATTCTATCGAATATGCTGTCGTCAATGAAGAAGGCAAGTATCTGCTGAAAAACAGACTCTCTCGCGACCAGCGCGCTCGCAAAAGTCGCGAATCTTTGATTGAAAAACTCAAAGTACAATATAATTATGAAGAAAAGGGCAAGGCCGCTGCGATGAAGTTCTTCTCTAAGAATGTGCCGGCATCCTATTTCCAATCTACGGCTTTAGATATTGAATCTTTGAATGGACTTGCCAAACTCAAACCGATTTGCACTTTCGCCGACCAAACCGTTTCGGCTAAAGATTTCGCACACTATGTCTCCCGCTTCCAAGGTTCCCAACTTAAAGGCACTGTGGCAGATTTCCTCAATCAAATCTATCCTAACTTCATCAATGAAATTATTATTCGCTATGAACACGACCATTTGATGGATAAATATCCCGAATATAAAGACCTTGTTTCTGAATTCCATGATGGTATGTTGTTGTACGAAATCAATTCCCAAAAGGTGTGGAATGCCGCTATTCAAGATACCGTCGGTCTGGAAAACTTCTATGAGAAAATTAAAAAGGAATACCCTGTAGAAAATCCGAATGATTCTATCCAATACAAACCGATGGAAGAAATAAGAGCGATTGTCGTAAGCAGATATCAAGAATTCTTAGATAACAACTGGATTCGAGATTTGCGCAGGAAGTACCCCGTCAAAATGGAGGAAAAGGTATTCGAAGCCATTTTGAAAAAATAAAGTGAAAAGATTATTACTCCTCATATCTGTAATCCTGTGCCTCGCATCTTGCCATAAACCTAAAGACAAGGTCGTGGCACAGGTTTATTATCATAAATTGTATCTGTCAGAGTTGCAGGACAACATGCCTACCGGACTCTCTTCGGAGGATAGTACGATTTTGGCACAACATTATATTGATAATTGGATTAAGGAGCAATTGATTCTCCATGAAGCAGAACAGAAACTCTCTCTCCGCGAAAAGAATTTTGACAAACAATTAGAGGAGTATCGAAACAACTTGCTCGTGAATGCTTATTATGATAAGTTGGTGTCAGATACAAGTGTCTTCAAGGTCTCTGAAAAGGAGATGGAGGAGTTTACGAAAACCTTTGACAAACGCTATGCCGTTGACAAGGAAATTGTAAAATTGAACTATGTGAAACTCACGCAAGGCTCTTCCTTAATTGAACCGGTGAAAGCCATTTTATTCGATGAGGCCCAACGGGTTGAAAACAAGCCGAAGTTGGAGAAGATGTTGGGAGACTCTGTTGAATATCTGGTGGATGATGAAACCTGGCTCTATTTGGAGGATATCCAAAATGAGGTCTCTTTCAGCATTCGTTCGGATGTGGCAGACCATCATCAGTATATTGAAAAGGACGCTGGTGGTTATCACTACCTTATGGTGATTTTGGATTATAAAAACAAACGCTCCGTTAATGAAACTAATGAGGAGCAAGCTGCTGCGCGCATGATGCTCCTTAATCAGCGCCGTGCTCAGTTTATTGAAAAGCATGTAGATGAACTTTACCAGAAAGCACTTAAACAAGGCGCGATTATCCAGTAGCCGCCTTTGCCTTTCTACTTCTCTACTTTTTTACCTTTCTTCTTTTCTACTATGAACTTTGCTTTTGGTGAGTCTCTGTTTAAACTTTAAACATTTGCCATCAAGCATGACATTTGATTTCTGGAGTCTTGAAACCTGAAACCTGAAACCGCCTTCGGCCGCCATTAGCATTTTGAGTCTTCTTTTATTGTTTCTTGAGCAGGAGGTAAATGAAATACGGGGCGCCGGCTAAGGCAGTAATGCTGCCGACGGGCAACTCGGATGGCGCTGCGAATGTTCGGGCGAGGGTGTCCCCGATAAGCAGGAATCAGGCTCCGAAAAGCATTGCATAGAGAAAGAGGTGCCGATTGTTGCTGCCGAAGATGAGACGGCAGATGTGGGGCACAATCAATCCGATGAATCCGATTACACCGCAGAAGGAGACGACCACGCCGATGAGCACCGATGAGGCGACAAGTGTGGTCATCGTTACGCGTTGGGTGCTGACGCCTAAGGATTGTGCGGATTCTGCCCCCAGCTGCATGATGTTCAGATTTTTTGCATTGAAAAAGAGAATCGTTGCCACGATGACTAGGGTGGGGAAGGTCCAGCCTATTTCTGCCCAGGTGACTGTGGAAAGTCCGCCCATGGTCCAAAAGAAGATTTCTTGCATGTCTTCTTGCTTTAGCACCATCAATAATGTGATGATGGCGGAGATGAAGAAGTTGAGGGCGATGCCGGTGAGTAGCAGGGTCTGCGTGGAATGCTGCTTGCGCAGTCGAGCGATGCCCATGATGAGCAGCAAGGTTAAGATGGCGGTGATGAGGGCGGGCAGCGTAATGCCGAAGGTCACCACATTCCATCCGGCAATGATGGCAATGGCGGCTCCCAAGGATGCGCCAGAGGATATGCCTAAGATGTACGGATCGCAAATGGGATTGCGGAAAATGCTTTGGAATACGCAGCCGCAGATGGCTAATGAGGCACCGGCCACCAAACTCATGACGATGCGCGGCAAACGAAGCTGCCAAATGGCTAAATCATAGTATGCCGGTACAATGATGCCGCCAGAAATGTGGAACCGATGAAGGAAACTGCCCCATACCAACTTGGCTGGAATGTCGATGACCCCAATGAAGATGGCCCCGATGGCGCAAGCCAACAGGATAAGTCCGAAAAGGAGAGGCAATAATATAGAATGCTGTCGCTTCATCTTCCGTTTTTTTAGGGGCGCAAACATACATAAAAATTATTGAAAATTTATGCCTCGCGCAATTTCGAAGTAAAGCGCTTTTTTTGTACTTTTGCGACCTCATTTAAAACAGCAAAATATGGAAAACCCTACCCTTGAACAGAAGGTCATTTCTATCATCGATCAAATTCGTCCATACCTCCAACAAGATGGCGGTGATATTGAATTTGTAGAACTGACTGCCGACAATGTTGTAAAAGTGAAATTGCGCGGCGCATGCGGATCCTGCCCTCATGCTAAAATGACTTTGAAAAATGGTGTTGAACAAACACTCAAACAGTATCTTCCTGAAATTGACCATGTGGAAGATGTAATTCTCGGTTTCTAATTTTTTTACTATGGGCTTGAAGTGTGGTATCGTCGGATTGACCAATTCTGGTAAGACAACAATGTTCAACTGCATCTCTAACACAAAAGCTGCAGTTACGGATTTCGCAACGAATAAATCCAATATTGGCGTGTGCGCAGTGCCTGATGAAAGATTGACGCACATTAATACTTTTATCGAAGCCGAAAAGTTGGTTTTCGCCAATTTGGATGTGGTTGACATTCCGGGTCTGGCTAAGGGCGGACAAGGTAATGGCAATAGTCTCTTGGCAGACGTGCGTCTTTGTGATGCTCTCATCCATGTGTTGCGCTGCTTCGACAATCCAGCCATCCCGCACGATGAAGGCTCTGTGGATCCCGTTCGCGATATCGAAATCGTGAATTTCGAGTTGCAATGCAAAGACCTCGAACAAATTGATCGCAAAATCACAAAGGTTGAAAAGGCCGCTAAAATTGGGGACAAGAATGCCAAACGCGATTATGAGGTGCTGAAAAAATATAAAGAACATTTGGAAGGTTTCCAAAATGTCAGTACGCTGGAAGTCTCTGATGATGAACGTGCCGTAGTGGCAGATATGATGCTGCTGACGGAAAAACCGGTTCTTTATGTATGCAATGTCAATGATGACGATGCGGTGAACGGCAATGCTTATTCTAATGCTGTTAAAAAATATGTAGAAGAAAATGGCGGACAAATGCTGGTCATTGCTGCGAAAATTGAATCCGAGATCGCAGAACTGGACAGCGAGGAGGACCGTGAGGCATTTTTGTCTGATGTCGGTTTGACAGAACCCGCAGTCAACCAAGTTATCCGTGCTGCTTATAAGATGCTGGACTTGATTTCCTTCTTTACTGTGGGTGGCAAGGAAAACCGCGCTTGGACGATTCATCGCGGCATGTTGGCCCCGCAGGCAGCAGGCGTTATCCACAGCGATTTGGAACGCGGCTTTATTCGTGCCGAAGTTATCAAATATGAAGATTTGAAAGCCCTCGGCTCTGAACTTAAATGCAAGGAGGCCGGCAAATTGCATGTGGAAGGCAAAAATTATGAGGTACAAGATGGCGACATCTTGCACATTCGTTTTAATGTGTAACGGATCGTATCAGATCACAGTTCATATAAAAAGTTGCGATAGTAGCTCAGTTGGTAGAGCGGCGGCTTCCCAAGCCGCAGGTCGCGGGTTCGAACCCCGTCTGTCGCTCATCCTTGTGAAAGTCACTGACAATTTCTGTCAGTGATTTTTTTTATGCTACTGACAGAAACTGTCAGCAAAGTGTTGTTTCTTTGCATCCGTAAACAACAAAAATAAAGGTTATGGAAAAAAGACATTTGCTAACGAGTCACATAGCAGGCTTCTCTTATTGGGACGGAGCTGAAGCCTTTTCGGAACTTAAAATCGGAACCACACTGAAGTTGGTCCGTGAACCAGATAACAAATTTGACCCATACGCTGTAGCGATTTACTATGAAGACTACAAACTTGGTTTTATTCCTCGTGATTCGAACCATGAAATTTCCAAGTATTTGGAAATGGGATATGGCGGTATTTATGATGTCCGTATCAATCGCATCTCCCCAGAATCACATCCGGAAGACCAAATTGGTTTTATCATTCGCATAAAAGCCCGCGAATAGTTTGACAAAAACCTTCTTGAAGCCATGAGTTTCGACATGAAAACAATGTGGCCGACCTGTCTTGCATGCGTCTAAACGTTTGTAAGAGTGAGAAACACAGTGGCATGGAAACAGAATGAGTAAAGGGCATCCTTCCCGATTTGTGCGGAAGGATGCCCTTGCTTTTTGCCTGTTTGAAATAGAATGAACGGCTGCATAGCCCCATTCTTCCTGAGGATTGTTTTGCGTCAGTATATCATGTAGTATCAATCCACTATAGTTGCCTAATAAATTTTTATCTTTGCGGCCTAAAAAAATACGATGCTTTGTTATGATAATTTTAGGGCTGACAATACAAGCTTGGATTACGCTTGCCGTAATTTTGTTCATCATTTTATCACAGTTCGTCACCAAGATACCTACCGATGCGGTGTACCTTATAGCCATGCTTGCATTGGTCGTTACGGGTGTGCTGGGTGCCACAGATGTCTTTGAGGGCCTTATCACCCCGGCCACGTTATCGGTGCTTTTCTTCTTTGTGATTACAGGCTGTCTGCGCAACACGGGTGCCCTGTCTTGGTTGACAAAGAAGCTGTTTGGCAAGCATCATAGCAACACCGTCTCCTTGCTGCGCATGATGGTCCCTTCAACTATCTTAAGTGCCTTTATATCCAATCCTTCAGTTGGTGATATTCTCTACCAGCCGATTGCAGAGTGGAGTAGGAAAAACAAACTTGCCCCTTCCAAAATGTTGCTGCCGGTCGCATTTATCATTGGACTCAGTGGCTCTTGCACCATCACCGGTTATCCCATCAATCTTATTGTGTTCAGCTTCTGCGAAAAGGCCACGGGGGTGCATTACAACATGTTCGCCCCGCTTGCGGGCGGCTTGATTTTGCACCTTGGTCGGTATCTTGTACATCCTGATGTTGCAGCGCCGACTTCCTCAATGCCCCGACCCCCAAGAGGCTGCTTTGAACACGGAGGAATACATTGTGGAAATGCTTGTGCCCTCAGACAACAGCGCGGTGTTTAAAACAGTGCAAGAATTGCAATTAGACAAACTCCCCTATGGACAAATGGTCAGTATTGTGCGTTTCGACCACTATGTCATCTCACCCGTCAATCCAGACGAGCCTATCTTTGGCGGTGATAGACTGGTGTTTTCTGGCCATATCGAGCCCTTGTTGGAACTGCGCAACAGCATGGGATTTGCCAATTCCACCAAGCATCTTTTTAACCTTCGTGAAAATGAAGGTGTGAAAAAGAACATCCAATTCTTCTCTATACCGCCGAAAAGTCCGTTGGCACACAAGCGATTGATAGATACTCAATTTGAAGAAGAACATGCCGTCACATTGGTGGCTTTGATGCGTTCCAGCGAGAGGGTGGGAACCCTTCCGCGAGAAACCGAGCTGCAGGTGGGGGACCTCTTGTTGTTTGAAGGCGAAAAAATAAAGCTCTCGGAGTTCAACAATATGTTGGTGCCGCATCAGGCTCCGCCCATCATCCAGCCTACCTGGAAAACATGGGTTAGTTTGGCCGTGATGGCTTTAGTGGTCCTTTTGCCCGCTTTGGGTATAGTGTCATTGCTGCCTGCGGTTTTCTGTGCTACGATGGTGCTGTGCGGACTGCGGTGCAGCAGCCGTGCTCAGGCGTGGTCCAGCATCAATTGGACCATCATCACCATGATGACAGGTGCCTTTTGCATCAGTGCGGCTATGAAAGAAAGCGGGTTGGCCAGTGCCATTTCCAACGGCATTATGCAAATTTGTGGCTCTAATCCCATGCAGGCCACTATCGTACTTACGGCGGCCGCCATCGTAATGACGCAGTTTATATTCGATGCCTCCGTCGTGTCCGTCCTGATTCCGATTGCCATCCAACTCTCTGCCATATTGGGTGTCAATCCGCTGCCCTTGGCCATCATGCTGGGCACCTCTTGCAACTTTACCACACACATCTCCACTGCGCACATGATTCCGATGTACTCGCTGGGCGGCTTCAAAGTGAGTGACATCACCAAGTTCGGATTGCCATTATGCCTCATCATGTTCGTTACCATTATCTTGGTTGTGAAGTTGTTTTATCCCTTTTAAAACAAGATCGGTACTCGATCCTATGTCGTAATACTATGGAATAAAAAAAAGAAAAATCAGTACGCAAAACGTACAAAACGGAATGAGAAAAAACAAGGCTGAAATGCCGAATAACATAATAAAAATTGTACCAAAATTGTACAAACAAAAAAAGCACTCGCGATTTCTTGCAAGTGCTTCATTTTCTTGGTGATCTGTACAAGATTTGAACTTGTGACCTCTTGCCTGTCAAGCAA
>JAKSMD010000024.1 GCA_024400815.1 Bacteroidales bacterium
GGCCGTGGCCGTCGACGTATGCCAGCAGCGGGTCTGCTTCTGCTTCAGCAGCCACAACTGCATCTCCTCCACGGATTTTTCATCTTTCGTGATGGTATTGAAGGCTTCAATCAGCAATGCTTGGCGCTCGATGGGTGCTTCGTACCAGAAATAGCCGTAGCCGGATTTCTTCCAGAACATGCCCATCTCTTCATTGTGCTGCGCCATGGATTTGATGTGGCCGACAATCTCTTTGGCCAACTGCGTGTCTCCGTTGCGATAGCAAATCAAGGCAATCATTCCCTGCATATAGATGGACTGGTTCTTCCAATTTTTCTTGATATTGTTGTAGTTGAAGTAATAGGCCTCCTTGCATTTCTCAGGAACGGCTTGTTTCATGAAGAAACTGCGGGCATACAGGTAGTGGATGTCGCCCCAGCCGGAAACTTTATCCTTTCTTTGATAACGCTGGTAGTAGTCGTACATCTGCTGGTCGATGTAGCTGATGGCTTTGCGCTGCGTGCTGTTGTTGAAGTCGGTGGGCACGTTCAGCACTTGCAGATGTCCCAGACCAGCTAATATGTGCTCGGTGATATAGGTGCTGCTCTGTCCGCCGTTGAACCACGACCAGCCGCCGTCTCCATTCTGGCGGTCCTGCAGCTTGCGGCAGGCGTCTTTGCCTTCGCGCGCCATACGTTGCAGGTCAAAGAGCAAGGCGATGTTCTGCTTGCGGGCCGACTCGCGCTGGGCATCCATCACCCACGGTGTCTCTTCCAATAGGATGGATTTCAGTTCCTGGTTCTTTTCCAATTGGGAGCAGAAGGCGTCAGGCGTACTGTTCAGCCATTCGTCAAATACGGTTTTAATGCGCGGATGGCTGTTGACCAAGTTGGCAGCCAAGGCGTTGGCATAGTAGCGACTGAAAACCTGCTCGTTGCACTCATAGGGATATTCCATCAGATAGGGCATGGCCTGGATGGCGTACCAAATCGGATTGGGCGTAAATTCCAAAGTCAGCGACTGGGTGGAAAGGGTTGAGTTAGAAGCTGCAAAACTGTTCTTCAACCTATCGAAAGTGAAGGTTTTGCTGCCCTTGCCGGAGATGTGCAGTTGCATGGCTTCTGTAACCAAAATGCGGTTGGTGAGCACCGGCAGGGTGGCTTCCTCGCCATCGGAGAAGGCGGGTGACTCCAAATTGGTGGCCACGATGCGGTAGGTCACGGCACTGAGGTCGCGCGGCACAACTACCGTGAAATGTACTTCCTGACTTTCGCCCGGCTTCACCTCAAAGGGCAGACTGTTGCCGCCTTGGATGAGGTTGAGCGGCGAATTGTCCATCGCATTGCGCAAGGATAGTGTGACATTGCCGCATTGCGTGACACTGTCGGTGTTGACGACCTTGGCGGAGAACACGAGCGTGTCACCCTCGCGCAGAAAACGCGGCGCGTTGGGCACCACCATCAGCTTCTTGCTCGTGGTGACGAACTTTTCGAAATAACCGCTCATTAAATCGTTGTTGTGCGCAAAACCCTGCAAATGCCAACGGGTCAGCGACTCGGGCATCGTGAAGGATATCAGCACATTGCCGTCTGCGTCGGTCTTCAGGTGCGGATAGAAGAAAGCGGTTTCGGCAAAGTTGGTGCGCACGGGCACTTTTTCTTCCTCAATATTTTTTGTTGTAGATGTCGCCAATGCTGGTACTTCACATGCTTCTTCTTCCAAAAATTCGACCACCTCATCTTCTGCAAAATTAGAAAAGTCGAGATCCGTAGAAACCTTGATATTGTCTTCTACTACATTCAAGACAACTTCTTCTTGATTAACCACACCCACCAACGGTGATAACGCACTTGTTACGCTTCTGCCATACGTCGTCCGATATCCGTATCGAGAACCGAAAAAGCAATTCAAGACTGGGTATTGTCTCTCTTTATAATTGCCGGAAGATACTTTTGACAATTGATACGCATAGGACTGAGAGAAATGGGAAGGAGCATATTGGAACGAATATCTATAAGAGGATTTGTTATGAACAAAAATGAATTTCGAAAAAGAATTGGTTCCGGCCAATGCATCCAGTGAGGCGTCATACATAGCGCATAACAGTTCAGCGGCCACCTTTTCACCCAGGTGGTTTTTCAATCGTATTTGATATTGCTCTTGACTGCCCGGCTGCGTCTTGTCGCGGAAGGCGATGAAGTCGAAATCGATTTTCTGATGGGAGTATGGCACATACAAACCGAGGTCGTCGGAATAGGATCTGCTGTTCTGTACGACGAAGGCGTGGAATATCAGTTGGCCAAGCTCTTTTTCGGATAAAGGATAATTGATGGTGATTTTGCCCTGGTTGAGCGCAATCCATCTGGATTCCACTAATTTGTCATTGGAAATAATCTCGAAAAGCACTTCCGCATTTTTCAAATAGGTGCCCAGAGTGATCTGTACGGTGTTGCCTACTTCCACTACATTGTCCGGATTTTGATAAAGCCAAATGGGCTTGTAGGCCACGCAATGTTTGCTTTCGGGATTGAAAATGGTGACGTAGTGCTCTGCAACAACTTCATTGTTATCTTTGTCCGTTGTGGTAAAGGTTATCTTATAAGTTCCTTCCGCATAATGATTCAAATTGGCGATAGAAAAATTGTTTTTTCCATCGGAATGAAAATCTCCCTGCTGGATACTTTTCGCCATTTTCCATTCTTCCGGTCGGCGCGTGTTGTTGATATCCAAATAGGGCAGCGCATTCAGCATTTCGGTAGAGTCTGACAGGAAATAGTCATGATTCGGACATTCATATCGGTAATCGGAAGGGGTCTCCAACAATTCTATCTTGTAGTGCAACGAGGCCTTTTGCGTTTGTCCGGACAGGTTGGTGACCTTAACGGGGAATTCGTTCTTGTCATTGATGGAAATCTCGTCTGGAAGGTCGGCCACAATCTGCAAGCCGATTTTGCTGATGCTGATGATGGTTTTTGCGGAGTGTGTCTCGCCATTGATGTCGGTGACATTGACGGACACTTCGTAGTTGTAGAGCGGGTTGAAGCGCTGGCATTCCAAGTCGGGTTGTGCGATGAAGTTAAGGGAAAAGTTGCCGTCGGCATCCGTTGTGGTTTCGCCGGTGGCGATTTCAGCCGGTGCGCTACTGGGACTATACCACCACCAGCGCCACCAGGGGAAGGAGGCTTTACGCACTATGTGGTACTTCACGGTGGCCCCGTCAATGCCGTAGCCCGCAAAGGCTTTCACGTTACCCGTAACCATGACCTCCTGCTCCAATTTGAACTCCTCCTTGGGTTGGTCGATCGCAATCTCAAAGGTCGGGCGTTTGTACTCCTCCACGCGGAAAGTGCAGGAACCGTTGGCAGTCTCCAAATGGAACACGCCAGTCAGCCCGGAAGTGGGAATCACAAAGCTGCCAGAGAAGGAACCGTACTCGTTGGTGACGTGCGCGTTTTTCTCTACCAACTGCCAGTTGGCATCCTTTAAGCTGAGGTCTATCTGCTCATCGCTTACCGTCCTGACAGCTTCGGTAGAATTTGTTGGGCGATACTTTCGGAGCTCTTCAACCAGAATGCCTTTGTAATAGACGGTCTGCCCGGGACGGTAAATGTTCCGGTCGGTGAAAAGGTGGACTCGACGATTGAGCGCGGAGTCTTTGTCTTTATAGGAATAATAGTTATACTTGTAATCTTGGGTCTCAAAAATAGGCTCATTGTTTTTCCAGTAGGCGGCGATTTCTATGCGGTTTCCTTCTTTACCGCAGGGAATATCAACCTCGCACTTGCCATCCTTATCGGTGGTCAGTTTATCTTTGCGGTCAAGGTCCTTTCCCCAACTATTTTTATATGTTGCCACTATGACATCCACTCCTTGCAGTGGGTGACCGGATGATTTATCGGTGGCTAAAAATTCGTAATGGGTGTCATTCTCACGGTAGTTCAGATGCGCTTGGGATACATGGACGAATATCTCCGTGTATTCATTCTTATTGCTGGCATTGAATTCTCCATTCGTAGCGAGAATGACGTATGAACCGTTTTTCAATGCCGGCAAAAGATAGTTTCCACTTTTGGTTCGATAATCTCGAACCTCTGGCAGTGAGATGTTCTTTTCGAAAAGATATTTTTTCTGAATGAGTTGGGTGAATCTGTTCTTGGTGTTCTGTCTTGAGATGGCCCCGTATTCTGTTTTCGTCATTGGAATAACACGCAGGTTTATCTTTTGACAATTTTTGAATGAGAAATTGAACAGAGTGGGATGCCCAGGATAGATATCGTTATGCGACAAGGTAATCCGTGAACTTTTGATATCTCGGATAGCGATTCGGGCATTGTTAGCTTCAATGGATTCCGGTGCGGCGTCAATAGTCTTGTCAAACCATTCTAACGCCTTAATGTAATCATCCTTATATTCCGGATGGAGGTATTCGCTGTATTTATCTGCTCGGTTGCTATAATACTCGCCCATTGCGTAGGCGATCATTTCATAGCCTTTGCCTTGATATTGTTTCTCCATTTGCTCCAAAGCCTTCAGCTGCAGTTCGGAGGCGTTTTCCAAGGTGGAATGTTCCGACAAATAGTTGAAACGTCGGATGGTGACATCTATCAGCGCCCGTGGGTCGGCATCGTTCAGGTGCAGTTTGGTGAGCGTCTGCATCGTTTTCAAAGTCAGGTAGGAGAACGAAAGGTCGTCGGGAGAGGAAATCAGCATATTGGTGCATACGCTGTTCTCGGTACAGTACTTGCCGTTGTTGATATCGAATGCTGTGCTCGCAACGGGCATGTTTCGAAGACTCGTGCTGAGATAGTCGAGATAACGGAAGGCCAGGAAATCGTACAATGTGGGACGATAGGCCTCCGAAGTCAAAGAGTCGAGCAAATCCTTGTAGTCTTTTATAGGAATGTTCGATAGCAGCTCCACATTTTCAATGGATTTCTGATAGTGGTAGAGGGTTTGCCGAACGAGGGTCTGCAAATCCCAGACGTTGAGGTCGGCGGGCACGTCGCCCTCTATAGGCGTGCGGTCCATAATGCGCCATTGGTTCTGCTGGTAATACTGTTGCAGCAGGTCGGCCATGCAGCTGTGCCAAATGGCAAGGTTGGCAGGACTTTCGCGTTGCAGGTAAATTTGCTCGTCAATGTCTATATAGACAGTGTCAAAGCCGTTGTCATAGCGTTGGATTTTCTGTTCATAGCTTTTTAGCGCCGCGGCAATCTGCTTCGGCGTCTGCTGTGCGTAGGATATTGTCATGATTGTAAATAGTATGATAAATGTAGATGCTTTTTTCATAATGTCAGAAAATTGAGTTTGAAAAACGCAATAGTTGCTCGATTTATTGTGTATAATTTTGTATTTTTGCGCTCCTTAAAAATTCAATAAGTATGATGGGGGTTACTTTTGACCAAGAGAGCAAGCAGTTCCTTTTTGATTTCACGCACGACAACGAATGTGATGTGATCAAATTGACGGGCGAACTCCAGCAAGTGGAGGCATTTGGAAAATGTCTTTACTATGGTTATGAATTTTCAGACCAGGTGGAGGGAAGCGTCAGAAGCGCATTCATCAAATATGTGAAGTTTTCGAATAGCATTCAAGAAAATCCGAATTTAACGCAGTTTATTCAGAAGGCCATCAACCAACTTCACGAACAGTGTAATTTATATAATTACGACTTAGTAATAATGCCTCAATCATCCAGTTCCTTGAACCAATATATGTTGCGATATGTGTATCGTTTTGCGCAACCATCGTTGTATCAGATGGAATTGGTGAAAACGCTTCCGGAGAATATCTCTTTTGATATGACGGCTTACGAACGCCAATATTTGGATGATGTTTTGGAAAATGGTCGGCCGCGTTATACGGAGACGCAAAAAGAAGAAGTCCGTGCCTCTATCGGCAATATGATGGAAAACATTCATCAAAAAGATTATTTCACTATTGCCAAGGATGTGAAAAAGAGTAAAATGCGTCCGTATATTATGAATTTTCTGCAATTTAAGACGGAGCAGGATAGGATGCTTTGCGAATCGATTCGTCGTCAAAACGTTCTCATTATGGATGATGTTACAACCAGCGGCTCCACGTTAAATGAGATTTTGCGGACATTGAGATTCCTAAATGAAGACAATCAAATTGTTGTTTTCAGTCTTATCGGTAGAAAGGATTTGATGGCTGACAGTATGTAAGCTATCACTCCCCTGATTTTTTATACTCTTCGGCGTAGCGATAGAATTTCTTCGCCATTTCGATATTGTGGCGCTTTTCGGCCTCTTTGGCAATGGCAATATAGGATTCGTAAACGCCTTCTCTTGAAAGCAGGATGCCACGATAATAGTCATCGTTGCAATAGCCGGAAGGCATGTTAGAACAGAATTGTTCCAAGGCCAGAAAGGCCTCCAGTGCGTCTGCTGAATGACCGTTCTTCACCAAAGCATTGCCACGACTGTATAATTTGTCATAAAGTACTATCGTAAAATCAGAAACGGCCATTTCCTGTTTCTCATCCAATTCCGCTTTGGTATAAAGCAAGTGTATCAAATCGACACTTTCCTGAAAGAGTTCTTGTTCCAGCATCAGCTCGGCTTTCATAAGCAGGGCATCGGGTTGGTACTTGTTATACTGCAAGGCACGATCCAGATTGTACATAGCCAACAGGGTATCGCCAAATAGCAGTTCTTCTTCCGCCTGTTGAAAAAAAATCACATCCACCCTGCCCTTTTGCTTACACAATAGGGTATTCAAGGTATCGGCACGATAGACGACCTTTCGAAAATCCGCTTGGGTCTGATAATAATCCAATTGCGTCCATGAGGACAACTGCGACAAGCACTTGTTTTGAAAAGCACTTATCTCATTACGAACATCTTGCAGAAAAAGATAGTGCAAGGATATCAGCTCCGGGTCCTGCGTGTTCAGTTGGTCCATGCGTGTATTCCAATTGTAGAAAATGTTCGCAATGGAATCTTTGGACATCTGAGCCTGTGCGGTCCCGATGCCAATCAGCAGTCCGATAACAATCAGCAGTTTTCTCAACAATTATTCGCCAATAAAGTCGCGGATGGCCGCATCCATTTCAGATTTGGACATAGCTCCCACCATTTTGCGCGGTTGTTCTGTTCTGCTGAAGAACATGAATGTAGGGATATTCTGGATGCCGAATGCTTCGCAGATGTCTTGTGCTTTATCAACATTGAGTTTGTAGATAATAACTTCGCCTTTGTATTTCTTAGCCAGGGCTTCCATAACCGGTTTCATCTGCATGCAAGGGCCGCACCATTCGGCATAAAAATCCACAATACAAGGTGTTCTGCCTTTATAGGAAAATCCTTTCGGATTATTGATTTCTGTAATTTGATCGGAAAACTGGCTGGCCGTCAAGGAGACTACCTCACCAGAGAGGTTTTCTTCCACCACCGTTGCGTCTTGAGCCTCGGTTTCAGAAACATACGGATTACCCGTCGTGGAGGCTTGTTCGGTTTCTGGTGTCACCACCTCCTCTTCAGCATTTTGCTTCGGTTTACAAGAAATAGCAACCAAAGGAATCAGCGCGAGCATCAAAAAAACTTTCTTCATGATATTGGGATTTACTGGTTTTTATCTTTAACTAATTGGCAGAAGACGCGACCGCGTTCTTCGAAATTCTTGAACTGGTCGTAACTGGCTGCAGCCGGTGATAGGAGCACGATGCGATTGGCATCCGTTTTTTCAAAAGCGAAATCCACGATTTTCTTGAAATCAGTTTCAAAGATATGGGATTCTGGCAACGGATACTTGGCGCCCCACTCATCCATCATGCGCTTGCCGGCCGGACCTGTGAAAGCGATATTGGCTACCGGATTCTCATGCAAGAATTCAGATTGCATTGAATAATCGATACCACGGTCGAAGCCTCCCAAGATGAGCGTATCCACTTTACGCAGGGCCTTGACAGCAGCAATGGTTGCCTCCGGAATCGTAGAGATGCTGTCATTATAAAAGTTGATGCCCTCGAACTTGCCCACATACTCAATTCGATTGGGCAGGCCTTTGAACGACTGCAGGCCCGAGAGAATCTCGTCATGCTGCAAGCCCAAGCGGCGACAGACTGCCATTGCAGCCATAATATTGAAATAATTGTGACGACCTGGCAAATTGCGATAATAGGTCAAATCAAACTCATCCTCCAAATGTCCAGAAATGGCAAAATGGATCACATTCTCCCGAACGCACGCATATGGACCATCATGAGGCACCGTGCCGAAAATCACACGATCGCGGTTCAGGTGGTACGATTTTATCAGGGCTGGAATATGCTCATCATCGCCATTATAGACCAAGAACTGCCTATCATCTTGATATCTCGTAATGTTGAGTTTGGCTATCTGATAATTGTTAAAAGAATTGAAATGGTCGAGGTGCTCTTGGTAGATGTTGAGCAGCACGGCATAATCGGGAGAGCGGGTGATGAACTCCAGCTGGTGTGCGGAGAGTTCGGCCACCACGATCGTCTCCTCCGTCATCTTCTCAATGATATCGAAAAATGGAACGCCGATGTTGCCTGCGAGAATCGTATCGCGGCCGGCTTCATGGAGCAGATGGTAGATGAGCGAAGAGGTCGTGCTCTTGCCTTTCGTGCCCGTCACGCCCACCACCTGCTTTTGGAATGCTTCCAGGAAAAGGTTTGTCTGCGAGGTGATGCGTTCCGTATCAATCCAATAGTTCACGGTATTGAAACTGATGCCCGGGGTCTTGAAAATCAAGTCATAATCATTCAGATTCTGATCGTACTTTTCGCCCTTAATGACCTTCAAATGTTTATCGTTCAAATCATCCGTCTTGAGTGCCTTGCTCCTATCGGCCACCGTGAGCGGCATTTTTGGAAAATACTTACGAATAAATTTGTAGGTAGAGATGCCCTCCTTGCCAAAGCCGAGGATGATGATTTTCTTATCTTTTATCTTTTCAAGAATGTAATCTGGTGCTGCCATAGTCATTTTTCAATAAGGGCGCAAAGATACTAAAAATACAAAGCAAAAAAAATAATATCCGTCATCACCACCATCATCTATAACAAATATTTTCTATATTTGCAACCGATTTGTTCACAAAAAACGCAGCACTATGAAACAAATATATCTTCTATTAAGCATCATTTCGACCGTCATACTCAATGTGCCCGCACAAAACGCTCATTGGAGTTACGGAATACCAACGCCCGGCATTATTGCCTCCAGCGCTGTGACAGTAATACTATCCAATGGCTCCGCCTACATCGCGCAAACACAATCCGGAACAAGCAACATTCACCTGTCTGAAATAGATCCCGCCACTATGGCCGCCACAGGAACCACCTACACCTATGCCAATGCCTCGACCATCTATAACAATATTATCTTGAAAGGCGGCTTTGAAGATTTTGACGGCAACATCGTCCTCTATGGCTATTGTTTTAATTCTGGCGGCAGCGACTACGGTTACATCGCTGAAATTGATCCTGCAAATTTCCAGTTCCAGTTCATTGAAATGAATAATATTCCCGGCACCATTAACCAGGGAAGCACGGGTAAGGATATTAATGGAAATACATCAAATATGTTTGTATATAGCAATGGCCATATCTATGCCACCGACAACACATTAAATATTTTGTCATACAAGTACCTGATTGGCCAACAAGGATATTTCATCGACCTGTAGTAAGAGGCAGTCAGAGAGGGAACTATTACCGGATGGTCGGAAGGGAAATCGCAGATTGCCAGCCTTGACGACCATCATCTTGCGCTTTACCAGGATCTTAGAAAAGGCGATTATGACATCATCTGGCTGACATTGGTAAAAGGACACGCGTCGGCGGCGCCCATATTTCCCATATCCACATACTTCCTCGCTCCCGTACACAAATTGTCCGTTTACGATATGGTTTACGATGAATACAACAATCGCTTAAACCTGCTGGGCATGTTTAATTACTGCTCGCTGCCCACAACACTCATTGCGCAAGCCAACCCCTTCAACCTTTCCTATCTTAACATGGGTCAGATTGCCAGCATGTACGGAAATGTCACCTGCACCACTTGGGACATCCCGATTCAGACCGTCATCGGAAATGATGTGCGGCTGAACAACATCACCCTGAACCCTTTCAACCCCTGCTCGACGACCGTGTCAACAGGAATCGCAAAAAACAGTTTCGGCAACACCCCCTATCTGACCGAGACTTTCGACATTCAACAATCGAACTGCGACATGACTTTCAAGGTGCTAACAAGCCCTTGTACCCCTAACACCTATCCTGTTCAAACCCAATTTCAACAGCCCCCTACTTTCTCTCCATCACTAACTAACCCAACAACAATCTTAACAACATCTTACTTCAACGAATGTCCCGATGCAATTGTTTGTGCAAAATCGTCAGCCATCCTTGATAGTTTAACGCCGAAACTCATATCTCAAAACAATTCTATTTCTGTTTCCATAACCTACTACAACAATTTTGTATGCCAAGGTTTTACAGACATCATAACATATGAAATCATAAATGCAGATGGTAGAATTGTTGCCAGCGGAAAGACTCAAAATCATATATCCAACCATATTGACATTGCTCGGTCCGGCATATATTTCATTCGCTGTTCTGACAATTTTGGGAATAATCACATTAGTAAGTTTGTCATTGTCTTTTAATCCACTAGAAATGAAAAGGATTTTAATAGTCTTTCTTTTTATTCTTCCTGCTAGTATTTTTGCCCAAGAGAATGACTACTCTGGCCGGGATTTCTGGATGATCTCTCTGCAAAGACCTTCTTTATCAGATCAAGATAGTACCATTTTGTACTTAGTTGGTGATACAAGTTGTACTGGATATATTGAGAATCCCAACACCTCATATTATGAGACATTTTCAATCTCCCCAAATCAAATTACAGTTATTAAAATACCAATATCTGAAATAGAATTCCCTTACAACGATGGACCTAATACAATCCAAATAGAAGATAAAGGTCTGCATTTAGTCACAACGCACAATATTAATGCGTATCTACAAAATCGAACTTATGACATCCTCATTGATTCGATACTTTATAGTAACTATCACTATGAAATCGGTACACGAAAGTGGCCTGTGACTCCAACCTCGCATCTATCATCAAATCTATTGTTGTTTCCATTTAATTGCAGTCCAGACCATGCTGGTATGGGCTATAATTGTAGGGTCCTTATTATTGCCACTGAAGACAGCACATCCATAACAGCACATTACGCCAATGGAACTAGTGACACATCTATCGTGTTGAACAGTGGCCAAGTTGTCAATTTTTTTGATCTATCAACTACAAACAGACTAATATCAATAGAATCTAATTGTAAAAAAATCGCCTGCTATTGTTATAGAAACTTTGGTACTGTAGGGATACAAGTATATCCTATTCTAAACAGCCATTATTTCCATGGCAATTACTTTATAATAAAAAAATCCGCCAATCCGAAATTTGCGAAATCAATATATTTTTACTGGGGGAGGATGACCTATGACAATTTTCCATTGACTGACAATTATATTTGCGACAGTCTATATACGAACACCAGATTCATTAGTCTAGACCTCGTTTTCTCACCCTATAGGGACCCTTGTGTGGTATTTCGAAAAGTGGGCTGCAACAACACACCTCCTTTTCTTAAAAATGTCCCATATTTATTTTATCGATTTAACAACGCACAAAGTAGCGTTTTAGACAACTTTAGGCCCTTACGTTCAATTCAATACAACCACGTCTATATCAATTCCGGTTCTTGGCAAAGATTGAATTATGAAGATATGAAAATAGGGAATGCAATGCCAGCACAGATTTCCAATGATATAATGGTAAAAAAATGGTTAGTGCCGACTACCCGGAACAATGTTCAGATCCCCAACGAACACATTGACACCACCTTCGCCGAGCTGGACATCTACGTCCACGAGAACGGCATCAGCACCACCTACTTCAACGGGCAGCTCCTGCCCGCATCCGCCTTCGACTCCGTCCCCCACACCAACCGGGACTTCTTCGTTGCCCAGCTGGATTTCTACAACGAGGACATCCCCGAAATCATCCGCGTGGAGAACCCCAACGGCTTCAGCGCCTACCTGGATGAGTTCGGCTATACGCAGGTGGGACCCAATCCCGACTCCATACGGCTCTACTACTACCACGACAACAACTCCGGCCCCAACATAGACGAGGCCCCGGTGGAGCATTCCAACCTCAGCCCACACAACCGCGACACCGTCTATCGCTGCTTAGGAGACACGCTGCTCCTCACCGTGGACCACAACCCCGACTCGCTCTCCTTCGACTGGATTGTGGATGGCGTGCCCCACTACGACACCCGCACCCTGCATGTGCCGCTCACCACCCTGGACACCCTCACGGCCCAGCTGGTCATCCACTACCCGTGCCCTGACACCACCACCACCTTCGTCGTCGTGGTGCCACCGCCCGTCATCCCCTTCGGCACGGACACCACCCTATGCCCCGGCTCCGACATCTCCGTGCTGAACGACGACGCGCTGAGCTACCTCTGGTCCACGGGCGACACCACTCCTGCCATCACCATCGACGCCGCCGGCACCTACGCCGTGGCCGTCACCAACCGCGGCTGCACCGTCAACCTCGACAGCTTCCGCGTGGATCTTTACGAACCCTCCGCCGTGGACTTCGGTCCCGACACCCTCCTCTGCGAACTAGCCCATCTGCTGCTCGACGCCGAACAGACACACCCTGCCACCTACGAGTGGCAGGACCACAGCACCAACACCTCCTACAACGTGGTCCACGACGGCAACTACTGGGTCGTCATCACCGACCACTGCCTCGGCGCCACCGACTCCATCAACGTGGGATACCTCGGCGACTGCGTGCTCGACCTCGGCCCCGACACCCTCCTCTGCGACGGCGCCGACCTGCTGCCTTCGCCCGGACTCCCCTTCTGCACCTACGAGTGGCAGGACGGCAGCACCGCCGACTGCTACGTGGTCAGGCATCCCGGCGACTACGCCGTCACCGCCTCCAACCGCTGCTTCTCGCACAGCGACGACATCGTCGTGGACTACCAGTCCTGCGAGCAGGAACTCTACCTCCCCAACAGCTTCTCCCCCAACGGCGACGGACTCAACGACCGCTTCGCGCCCCTCTTCAGCTACCCCGACGCCATCGAAAGCTTCCAGCTGCTCGTTTACGACCGCTGGGGATCCCTGATCTTCGAAACCAGGGACCCGAATGCCGGATGGGACGGACGCGGCGCTCCCCTCGGCGTGTATGCCTACCTCATCCGCTACAAAACCTCCGGCTGGGCCGAACGCCTCGTCAAAGGCAGCGTGACGCTGACACGTTAATAACACTTGTTGAGCAAAGTTTTTGTATTTTTGCGGCTCAAAAGAAAAAGGCATGACGAGAAATTACGCAAAAATCATAGCAGAAGAGCTGCATCTCACAGAAGAACAAGTGAAAAACACCTTAGAACTGTTAGACAGCGGCGCCACCATTCCCTTTGTGGCACGCTACCGCAAGGAAGCCACTGGCAGTCTGGATGAAGTTCAAATCGGACAAATCAAGGAATTGCACACCCGTTACGTGGAAATTGACAAGCGGCGGGCTGCCATCTTGGATTCCATCCGCGAGCAAGAGAAACTCACCCCCGAATTGGAAGCCAAGATCAACCAAGCGGTCACGATGAGCGAGTTGGAAGACCTCTACCTCCCCTACCGTCCGAAACGCAAGACGCGCGCCAGTGTAGCCGTTGAAAAAGGTCTGGAACCGCTGGCCAAGATCATCATCGCCCAACAACAGATTGAGATGCACCAAACCGCCATGCGCTTCGTCAATGCGGACAAAGGCGTCCGCAATGTGGAAGAGGCCCTTGCCGGTGCCCGCGACATCATTGCTGAGAACATCAGCGAGAACGTCTCCGTGCGGGCCAAGTTGCGCAATTCCTTCCGCCAGTACAGTCGCATCACCACCAAGCTGATACGCGACAAAGTCGATGAAGGCGAAAAATACCGCATGTACTATGATGCCAACGAGTTTCTTCCGAAGGCGCCATCGCATCGTATTTTAGCCATGTTCCGCGGCGAAGAGGAGGGCATTTTGCGACTCTCCATCGCGCCCGATGAAGAGAAGACGCTCTCCATGCTGAAACGAGGTCTCATCAAAAACAACACCAATTGCGCCCAGCAGGTATGGATGGCGGCCACTGATGCCTACAAGCGGCTCCTCCAGCCGCAGTTAGAAACCGAAATGCGCAAATTCTATAAGGAGAAAGCCGACACCGAAGCCATCCAGGTGTTCACGCAGAACCTGCGGCAGTTGCTGTTGGCAGCACCCCTCGGGCAGGTTACCACCTTGGCACTTGACCCTGGTTTCCGAACGGGCTGCAAGCTGGTCATCCTTGACCCGCAAGGCAAATTGCTCTACAACGAGACCATCTACCCGCACCCGCCGGTCGCACAATACAAGCTGGCTTCCGACAAGTTGAAACGATTGGTGCTCCAATACAAGGTAGATGCCATCGCCATCGGCAATGGCACTGCCGGCCGGGAGACCGAGAACTTCGTGCGTCACATCCCATTTGAGCGCGACGTAAAGGCCTTCATGGTCAACGAGAGCGGAGCCTCCGTCTATTCCGCATCCCCCGTGGCACGCGCCGAATTTCCAGACTATGATGTCACCGTCAGAGGGGCCGTCTCCATCGGTCGTCGCCTCATGGATCCACTGGCCGAGCTGGTTAAAATCGATCCCAAATCTATCGGTGTGGGGCAATACCAGCACGATGTCAACCAGAAGCGTCTGCAAGAGAGTTTGGAAACCACGGTGGAAAGCTGCGTCAACCATGTTGGTGTCGAGCTGAACACCGCCAGCAAAGAACTGCTATCTTATGTGTCTGGCGTAGGACCGTCCTTAGCGCAAAACATCATCGACTATCGTAATGAGCATGGCCCGTTCCCCTCTCGCGAGAGTTTGAAGAATGTGCCACGCTTTGGTGCCAAGGCCTTTGAGCAGGCAGCCGGATTCTTACGTATCCGCGATGCTGAGAACCCACTCGACCGCAGCGCTGTTCACCCGGAAAGCTACGCTATCGTGAATGCCATGGCCAAAGACATGAAATGTTCTGTCAGCGATCTCATCCTACAAGAAGAACTCCGTAAAAACATAAACCTGACGCATTACATGTCCGACAAAGTCGGCATGCCCACCCTAACCGACATCATGAAAGAACTTGCCAAACCGGGTCGCGACCCGCGCAGCGGCTTTGAGATGTTCGAATTCGATAAAAATGTGAAAAGCATCGAAGACTTGCAACCCGGCATGGTACTGCCCGGCATCGTTACCAACATCACCAACTTCGGTTGTTTCGTAGATGTCGGCGTCCATCAAGATGGTCTAATCCACATCAGCAACCTCTCCGACAGACGCATCGACAATCCCAACGAAGTCGTACACCTCAACCAAAAAGTGATGGTCCGCGTTGTTGGCGTGGAGCTCGACAGGAAGCGAATTAGCCTTTCGTTACGAGGAATTGAGAAGTAAGATATTAGAGAGAACATCAGCGCGGGGGAGTGCCCCGTGAAAGAGAGGGTGTTGCTATCCAGCGGGCGTGCGGCAGGGATTGGAAGCCATTTATGAGCGCGGATTTATGGTAGTGCGTCGCCAACGACGGAGCACAAGCGCGAAATTAGGCTGGAAAGCCCGACGGCATTAGCATGGATTGCGGGTCGGGGATGCCGGGCCGCCCAAATAAAAAGAGCAATGAGAATAGAAGATTAGAGTCCTACGGCGAGCAGAATGGCGCCACAGAGCAGACCTAAGGCCATGGTGACGCCTTTCATCAAGAAGAAATTCTTGCGGGATTGGGCCAACAGGGGAAGGCCGGCGTGTCCATTTTGTGAAATGGAGTTCGCCAACAGAATGCTAAATGGGAGACTGCCGTTCAAGAACATAACGATGAAAATCAAGTTCGGTCCAGACTCTGGGATGAAACCGACCAAGACCGCCAATATCAGCATGGCGAACTTCGCCCAGGCATGTTCCTGCATCAAATCTTTAATATCCACGAAATGGCCGACGCATTTCAGCAGCAAAATCACGCAGAATGACCACAAGAAGACTTTCAGGAGATGTTGTTTCACAACGTGTTCCCAAAAATGTTCCTTAAAGAAATGAGCAACTTTATTCCAAAAGCCGTGGGTCGTTTCAGAAGCATTGTGTTCATGATGATGATGTCCATGGTGGTCAATATCGTCGTGGATGGCGAATTCGTGGGGTTCGAGGGTGAAATTCCATTTTTTGCCAATCAGGTCGAAGAAGAGTCCCACCACGATAGCGATGCCGAACAGCACCGCGGTCAAAATCGTTGCCCATCGTGGACTTTGCGCAAAAAGATAGAAGGACTCATCTCCAAAAGTAGCCACCATACCCGCAATGAAAGCCCCAAAAGGCACCACATTATGGGTAAACATGGAGACCACGGCAAAGCCGCCCGCGCAACCGGGAATTGCGCCCAGCAGGGCCGCCAATAGGATCTGGAGGAAGGGTTTGTTTTGGAAGCGCTGCATCCATTTGCCAGAGGAGGAGACATTGATAATTTCTATCAACGTCATCATCAGAATCACCCAGCCCGTAATTTCAAGGGAATCGGCCAGCACATCGCCCAATATTGCAGGCATATTATGCCCAAAAGAGCCTTCAACGGCTTCATGTTCGTGAATATGGAGTAGGATTGAGTTAAGAATAGTCGTCATTATTTTCGTTGTAAAAAAGCTACAAAAGCAATAGATATGATAGTTTACAAATTGAGATTCTTAGCAATTGTGGGGTCGTTTTTCTTCGTTCCCCAAATTTTAGTATTGATGCGCAACGCTTCCAATTGAGAAATTTTTTCGGAGTGTTCGAGAGCCCGTTGCACAAAGATGCACTGAGCCACTTCGGCCTGTCCGTTGACCACCGCCTCGGAAAGGGCTTTACAAGACTGGTATCCGCAAATGCGGCAATCCACTTGCGGCAGGTTCTGGTTGATTTCGAAGGCCTTCCTCATCTTCTGCATGGCGATAGCCATATTATCGTCCATCTTTTCCATAGAGCGTGGTTCCACCTTGCCCAATACCTTCTTGTGTTCAGCCAAGTAACTGGTATAGTTGAGCAAGTCATTGTCTTCGGCATCAATTTCATCGGGAGATTTTTGCATCCGTTTGCGCTGGCGTTCTGCCATCAGGAAGCGGTTGTTGGCACAAAGAATGCCACCCGCACAGCTCTCGTCACAAGCACGCAATTCCAAATAATCAATATCCTGTATATCCTCATCTTCCAATTTTTCCAAAAAATCGGTCACATTATGGATGCCGTCAATGGCCAAGTTGCGACCATTTTTGAGCATGCTGACCTCGCCTCCCGTCAAGGTGAAATTCAAACTGGCTTTAGTGAGTCGATGATAGCGCGTACGCGAATCTTCGCAAAGTTTGTATTCACCTTGCTTGATAACACGCATCACCTTGTTATACAAAAAGTTCATGTTAATCACCTTGGTCACAGACGACTCCTCATCGGTAGCCGGGCTTTTGATGGCCGCAATCTTGGCCGCACAGGGGGTCACATAGAAAATGCCGATATCTTCAGCGGGGATATTATCTTCATCGATAAGCAACTTGCGGATATAGATAGCGGTAAGATCCAATGGAGGTTTCAACATATACAGATTCGGCACAAGCACGGGGAATCGCACCTGTATCAATCGCACGATAGCCGGACAAAAGGTAGAGATAATCGGTTTGAAGCCATTGGTTTCCTCTACGGTTTTCACCATCTCATCCTTAATGAAATCCACACTTTTTTCCACCTCAAATACATGTTTGAATCCCATGTGGTAAAGGACTGAGAGTATGGTCTTTTCTTTGATTTTATCTTCAAACTGAGAAATAAAAATAGACGGCAGCAGCAGCACGGGATATTTGCAGTCGATAACCGTTTGGAAATCGTCCTGTTCAATATAGATGGCGTTCACCGGGCAGGCCTGATAACAACGGCCGCAATCGACGCATCGGTTGGGGTTCATAACCGGGTGGCCATCTTCTACATGGATAGCACCTGTAGGACAAACGCCTGTGCAATGGGAACAGCCGATGCACAGGTCTTGTTTGAATTTCAGAGCGTGGTGGAAATCTTCTACTGCCATAATCGTCTGTTATTTGTTAAAATAATTGACAAAATCAATTGTCGTTCCTTTGCCGACTTCGGTTTGGATATTGAGTTCGTCGGAATTGTTCTTGATGTTAGGCAAGCCCATGCCGGCGCCGAATCCCATTTCTCGCACCTTGGGGGAAGCCGTTGAATTGCCTTTCTGCATAGCCCAATCCACATTCGGAATGCCCGGGCCTTCATCAGCCAAGACAATATGGATTTTGTCTGAATCCAAATTCACGGAAATGTCTCCGCGATAGGCATGGGCCACAATGTTGACCTCAGCCTCGTAAAGAGCCACTACCGTCCGCTTGACGATTTCAGGACTAACGCCCAATTTCTTGAGCATGCGCTTCACCTCGCTGGATGTTGAGCCAGCATTCGTAAAATCGCCACCTTCTACATGGTATATAAAGTCCATAATATTTGTTTTGGTTAATAAATCGGTGAAATTCCTGCGCCATATAAAATGCCGCATGTTTTATACAGGGGAAAAGCTGTCTTCAAAATAATCATGTCATTCTCTTCTGCCAACTCCTTCATCTCATCCGTGATGGCCTTATCGCGGACCACGAGCAGCATTTGGATGTCTGACATCTCGCAAGTGCGGATAGACTGCAAATTCGACAAGCCCGAAATCAACAACAGATCCTCTGTGTCGCGAATGGTCAACACATCGCTCATCAAATCGGAAGCGATGATTCGTCCTACGTTTCTGTCTTGAAATTCCGCACCGCAAACAATTTCTCCTTCAATTAAGGTTGCTACTTCTCCAATAGTCATTTCTATCTTTGTGTTTTTATGTTAAACAAATTAGGGCGCAAATATATAAAAATCCATTAAAAATATACAACCATCCGCCTAAAAAAACCAAAAAACGACTCGACAGCAGAGATGATTTCGGTAGTATTTTTTTGTATCTTTGCCGCCCTTAAAAAAAACAGAAGCATGAATCCCTACGACGACAACGAAGATCAAGAAATAGAAGAACTTGCAGAGAAGTTCCGGCTCGCTGTCGATAGTGGCGATCCGCTCTTTTTTGACAGCATGGACCTCCAAGACATCATTGCCTACTATCTTGAGAACAATGATTTGGAATTCTGCAAAAAGGCACTGACATATGCCATGGAGACCTATCCCCAGGAGCCCTATTTCCGGCTGCTCCATTCCAAGTACCTCGCCATCCAGATGAAGTTTTCCGAAGCCGAGCACGAATTGGATTTTGTCGAAGAACATTTCGAGCCCATGCCGGAGCTCTATATTGAGCGCGTGCTATTGGCACACGCCTGTCACAAGGAAATCAACGGTCTGGAACTGCTACAGAAGTCTTTAGAATTAGACGAGGCCATTCCGGAGACCCACCTGCTCATAACCATCGAGTATGTCAACCGACATAAGATAGCCGATGCCGTAGCCCACGCCACCCGCGCCATCCAACTGGATGCCGCCATCGCCGAGGACCTCAAAATCCTGATAATGGATTTCGGCAACGCCTTCCAAAAGGAAAACAACCAGACCATCGAATTCTTCACCGCCATGTCAGAAGAGATGCCCCTGTGCAGCCACATGTGGTGCGGACTCGGTCTGGCGCACCTCAATGTGAGCAACTTCGACCAAGCCATCGAAGCTTTCCAATTCCAGACTTCCGTTGACCCCGACGACCCTTTCGCCTTCGTCAACCTGGGCGAATCCTACTTCGGCAAAGAGGACTATGCCGCCGCCGCCGAGAACTTCAAAATTGCCAACTCCAAGTGCGACTACTTCCAGTTCAACATCCAAATCGGACGATGCTATGCCATGTTGAAACAATATGACGACGCACTTCAGTATTTCATCAAAGCAAACGATATGGATCCTTTCTTTTTAATGAAATACACAGAGATTGTCAAAGTGTTCCGCGACCTCGGGCAACTGGACGATGCACGCACCTATCTCCGCATGCACATCCAAGACTGCCCGAACGAGACCCGCGCCATCGAAGAACTGCTGAACCTGCTTAACCCTGAGACGGACGCCGCAGAAATCACATTGCTCCTCCGCAAAATAGAGCTGAACACAGAAGACCCATACGACTTTTTGAGTTTTTCCACCTATTTCTGCTACAACAATGACTGTCCAGACCTCGGCCTCAAAATCTGCCAAGAGCACCTCGATGACGAAGAGGTTTGCGAGAATATCGGTTACTTCTTGTCCGCCCTCTATTTCAAAAAAGGGCTCCACCCGCAAGGTTGCGAGCACTTGGAAAATGCCCTCCTCATCTGCAAAGAGAACTTCGTAACCGACTTCATCCGCATTGACTATCAACTTAAAGACATTCCCGAAGTGGCTAACCTGCTGGACCAATACGGTTGCAACGGCGACCATCCATATAAAGAAGATTACAAAGACTTTCCTTTTAATTTATGAAAAAGACTATCCTCTGCCTGTTTCTTTGCTTCGCAGTAGCATTTGCTTACTGTGAAAATGAAACTCCAACGGTTCAAAAATCCGATACCACCCTCACTGACAAGGTCATATCATGGTATAATGCGCACCTCAACTACGGCACCGTCACGATGCTGATGGCTGTTGAAAGTTCGTTTATTCCATTCCCGTCTGAAGTTATTGTCCCCCCTGCCGCCTATCAGGCCTGCAACAGTGACAATGCCGCTTTATATAAGACCGATGCCAAGGTGGTCAATGTCATCTTCATCATCCTGTTCGCCACCCTGGGCGCATTATTGGGCGCACTCATCAACTATTTCTTAGCCCTATGGCTCGGACGCCCCATCATCTACTGGTTTGCCGATAGTAAAGTGGGACATCTGCTATTGCTCAACAGCGATAAAATCAAAAAGGCAGAACAGTATTTCATTGACAACGGCAAGAGTTCCACCCTCATCGGACGGCTCATACCTGCTATCCGGCAACTCATCTCTATACCAGCGGGTTTGGCCAAGATGAACCTCGGGGTCTTCATGCTTTTCACTTGCATCGGGGCAACCTTATGGAACACGATATTGGCCTTCTTGGGCTATTTCGCGCACGGGCAGCAAGACCTCATCCAAAAGTACAACAGCGAGTTGAAAATCGCTCTTTGGGAATTGTGCTTTCTTTTCATCGGTTACCTTATCTTCAAAGGCGTCAAGGCTTCCCGCGCCAGCAAGGCCAAGGCAGAATCAGAGCAACCCGAAGCATAATGAAAATTTACGGACTCATCGGACAAACGCTCCGACACAGTTTTTCCAAACGGTACTTCGAACAGAAATTCGAGCAACTCGGTCGGTTCGACTGCCAATATGAACTTTTCGAATTGCCAGTCATCGAGTCTCTTCCTGATTTCATAGGAGCCCATCCAGACCTGCAGGGATTCAATGTCACCATACCCTACAAGCAATCCATACTTCCTTATCTTGACGATTTGGAAGGAGAAGCCCAGCACATTGGGGCAGTCAACACCGTACGCATCTTTCGCAGCGAAGGTCAAGTTCACGCGATTGGCTACAACACCGACGCAGAAGGATTTCGCGCTTCCTTAGCGAGCAAACGGCTGCCCACGCGCGCACTCGTATTAGGCACCGGAGGCGCTGCCGCCGCCATCGCGCAAGTGCTCCGACAATGGCAAGTAGCATTCCGCATGGTATCGCGCACCGCTGGAAATGGGAATCTCACCTACAGCGAACTCACCCCAGCACTCATACAGCAATATCCTCTCATCATCAACTGCACGCCCGTGGGAACGCAAAGCGATGAGAAACCTGCCCTGCCCTACGAGGCCATCAGCGAGCATCACTTTTTATACGATTTAGTTTATAATCCTGAAAAAACGGCTTTTCTAAAAGAGGGAGAAAAACGCCACGCCCACATTCAAAACGGACTTCAAATGCTGCACCTGCAAGCCGAAGCAGCTTGGAAAATCTGGCAATCTAACCAAAGAGAATGTCTTTGATGACCGGCATCTTATATGCATCGTTGATTTTATCGATAATCATAGACTTGCGTCCCATAAGTTCAAAGCGAAGCGCCGCATTGGAAACCTTCACATGCATCACGCCATTGGTGATAGATGTACACTTGGAGTACTTTGCACACATCTCACCCACATACTCCGGCCACTTATCCATAATCACACGCTCAGAGTAAAGTTCCTGCTTTCCCGATTTCTTGACGAAGTTCATAATCAACTCCTTCATTGAGTGTTCGTATTCACTTTTCATGCGATATCCATTTTAGGATTGCAAAAGTGCAATTTTTTTTTGACTTTTTGCCTTCGGCTGCTGTTAGCCATTAGCACTTTGGAGTTCCCCATCTACTTTTCTACCCTTCTTCTTTTCTACTTCTCTACTTTTATACTTTGACCATTGACTTTGGCATTGACTTTTAGGAGTCACCCTAATTATCAATTTGACTTTCCTTGTGGCAGTCAAAAATCACAGGATAAAAAGCAAGAGATATACGGCTTTTTTTCGTACTTTTGCCGCCCTAAAATATAATATAGAATATGGATACAGTAGTTAGTGGCATCAGGCCTACCGGTTTTCTCCATTTAGGAAACTATTTCGGAGCTCTTCGCAACTTTATTAAAATGCAGAATGAAAACAACTGTTATTTCTTTATAGCTGATTACCATTCTCTTACCACCCATCCCACGCCAGGCGATTTGCGAACGAATGTGAAGAACGTCCTCATCGACTATGTGGCTGCAGGTTTGGATCCCGAAAAGGCCACCATCTATGTGCAAAGCGATGTGCCGCAAGTATGCGAACTCAGCCTGCTGCTGTCCATGAATGTCTATGTCGGCGAGTTACAGCGCGTGGCTTCTTTCAAGGAGAAAGTGCGTCGCCAGCCCAACAATGTCAACGCCGGACTGCTGAACTACCCGGTTTTGATGGCTGCCGATATACTTTTGCACCGCGCTGACAAAGTGCCCGTAGGCAAAGACCAAGAGCAACATTTGGAGATGACCCGTGATTTCGCTCAGCGTTTCAACCACATCTACCAAAACGAGTACTTCAAACTGCCCGTTGCCTACAACTTCGGCAATGACCTGATTAAGATTCCGGGATTAGACGGTTCTACCAAGATGTCCAAATCCGACAACGAAGGTTCCTGCGTATATTTGTCCGACGCTCCAGAAGTGGTCCGCAAAAAAATCATGAAAGCCGTATCTGACAGCGGTCCTACCGAACCCGGCCAACCAAAATCACAAGCAGTAGAAAACCTCTTCAGCTTGATGAAAGCGGTTTCAGCGCCCGACACCCTCCAATATTTTGAAGACCAATACCAAGCCTGCCAAATCCGCTACGGCGACATGAAAAAGCAGCTGGCTGCCGATATGATTGCCTTCATCCAACCTATTTACGAAAGAATTTTGGAATTGCGTTCTAAGGACGACTATATCAGCAAAATCGCCCGCGAAGGTGCTGAAAAAGCTCGCGAAAGCGCTGCCAAAACCATCAAAGATGTTAGAGAAATCATCGGTTTCAAGGCCCTTTAATTCCAATTAAGCAATGGCATTACTCTCGGAATATCCGCTTTGGCTTATCCTATTCGTCATCCTCCTGGGTGCCGGCTATGCCCTTTTTCTCTATTTCAAGAACAACAACATCATCTTCGACAAAAAGCCCAAAATCGCCATGGCCTGCCTGCGCGGCTTGGCAATGTCGCTGATTGCCTTCTTGCTCTTAGTGCCAATGCTCAAGATGATCACAAAGAAAACGGACAAACCCATCGTCATCTTTGCTGTGGACAATAGCGAATCCATCAAGTCTGGCAAGGATTCTACTTTCTACTTGAAAAAGTACGCCCCCCAAGTTGGGGAGATGGTTGCCTCTTTGGGCAACGAGGACGAAACCAAAACCTACCTCATCGGTGACGAAGACCATCTGGTAGGCGCGACAGAAGCGCTCAACATCGACTTCTCCGACAAATCCACAAACCTTTCTTCCATATTTGAGCAAATTGACATGCTTTATGCCAACCAGAATGTGGGGGCGGTAGTTCTCCTCAGCGACGGTATCTACAACACGGGGGCAAATCCTTATTACAAAGTCGACAAAGCCAACTACCCCGTTTACACCGTTGGTTTAGGGAGCACCGAGCTGGCCACCGACCTCTTCTATGCGGGCATTGAGCACAACAAGCAGGCACTCAAAGGCAACTTCTTCCCTGTGGAAATCAAAGTGGCCGCCAACAAACTTTCCTGCAAGACCGCCGTGCTGACCGTCAAAGAGGGCAAAGAAGAAATTTTCCATAAAAACATCTCCCTCAACGGCAACCGCTATTTTGAGAATGTTAAATTGAGCATCGAAGCCAAAAGCACGGGCATCCACCATTATCAAGTGGACCTTACCGAGTTGGACGGCGAGGTGACGCACAAAAACAACCACATCCAATTCTTTGTTGAAGTGGTTGAATCCAAGGACAAAGTCGCCATCATCTATAATGCGCCGCACCCAGACATCGCCGCAATCAAAGAAGCTTTAGAGATGAGCGAAAATTATGAGGTGGAAGTTTCCAGCATCAACGACTTCAAAGGCACGCCTTCCGACTACACCTTATTCATTATGCACCAGTTGCCAGGCAAGAACAACAATGCCGCCAACTTGCTCAATCAAATCCGCAAAAGTGGCATTTCCACTCTCTATATTTTGGGACCGCAGAGCGACCTGAACAGTTTCAATGCCTGCAATAGCGGCGTCAATGTCAGTCAGAGCAAATCGCTGACCAACAACGCCATGCCAGCATTCAACGACAATTTCACAGCCTTCACATTCTCAGAAGAAGCCAAACAGATGCTGTCCAACTATCCGCCAGTCAAGACCATCTTCGGTTCATTCAAAACCAGTGTTTCCGCCAACATCTTTATGTATCAAAAAATCAGCGGTGTCAGCACCAAGTATCCGTTGATTGTCTTCAATGACCAAAACGGCATGCGCACGGGCGTCATCACGGGCACAGGACTGTGGAGTTGGAAACTCTACAACTACATGCACGCCGAAAATCACGACGCATTCAATGAAATCGTCAACAAGACAGCACTGTATCTGGCGTCCAAGGGGGACAAGAGCCAATTCCGCGTCAGACATGAAAGCATCTTCGCTGAAAATGCTCCCGTTGAATTCACCGCCGAACTCTATAACGACAGCTACGAGCTCATCAACGACCCTGATGTGAAAATGGTCATCAAGGGCAGCGGAGACACCACCTACGAAGCCCAGTTCTCCAAGCAGAACAACAGTTACTACCTCAACACCGGCGAATTGCCTGTGGGCAATTACACCTGGACCGCCACAACCCAAGTGGGCAATAAAAAATACGAAAAAAGCGGACGGTTCTCTGTGCAAGAGGTGCTGCTCGAATCTGCCAACTTAGTGGCCGACCATGACCTACTCAAGAGCATGTCCACTACCACCGGCGGCAAATTCTTCAATAAAAACGAAATCTCCAAAGTCACACAAGCCATCAAAGCCAACGAAAACATTAAGCCCATCGCATCCTATCAAAAGAAATACTCCATGCTGCTTAATTCTCCATGGTACTTGGCTGCGATTGTGCTGCTGCTCGGCATTGAATGGTTCCTGCGCAAATGGCACGGAGGATATTAGAATTGATAATTGACAATTAAGAATTGAAAATGAAAGCTATACGCAACATATTGTTAGTATTATGGGGTATGTTCGCAGTAACCGCCCTGTCTGCTCAACAAATC
>JAKSMD010000025.1 GCA_024400815.1 Bacteroidales bacterium
AACATTATCGCTGTAATGCCTTATTTCGGCTATGCACGTCAAGACAGAAAAGACAAACCAAGAACATCCATCGGCGCTAAGTTGATGTGTAACTTATTGACCACAGCAGGTGTGAACCGTATTATCACGATGGACTTGCATGCAGACCAAATTCAGGGTTTCATGGAATTCCCAGTTGACCACCTTTTTGTTTCAAATGTCTTTATCCCTTACATCAAGAGTCAAAATATGGAAAACATCTGTATCGCTTCTCCTGATGCTGGTGGTACAAAACGTGCATCTACTTATGCAAAGGCATTGGATTGCGATCTTGCTATCGGCTTCAAACAACGTGAAAAACAAAACGAAGTGGCAACACTTCAAATCTTAGGCGATGTGAAAGATAAGAATGTCATCATCGTTGACGATATTATCGATACCGCTGGCACATTGTGCAAAGCCGCTGGTAGAATCAAAGAAATGGGTGCTAAGAGCGTTCGCGCTATGTGTGCTCACGGTTTGTTCTCTGGTTCTGCAATCGAGAATATTGAAAATTCTGCTTTGGATCAAGTGCTGGTTACGGATACGGTTCCATTGCGTCGCGAATGCAGCAAAATCAAAGTCGTCTCTGTGGCTAAATTGCTCTCAGAAGTAATTAAGAGCGTGGAAGATAATACTTCTATTGCTGCTCATTACTATGTATAATAAAAAAGTCTGAATGCCTTTGGGCGTTCAGACTTCTATTTCTATACGTAAAGTTCTAATCCAACAGATTTCGAATCGCTTCTTTGTCGCGTTCCACCTGTTGGATTAGTTCTTTTATATTGGGAAATTTCTGTTCGGATCGGATTTTCTCGACCACTACAAAAGATATATCCATATCGTATATGTCTTCGTCAAAATCCAATATATGTATTTCCAAGGAGAGTTCGGTCAAATCTAATGTGGGGCGCGTTCCAATATAGAGCATGCCTTTGAAAAGTCGATTAGACACTTCTACCCAGCAGGCATAGACGCCCTTTTCAAACGATTCGGGTTTGTATAATTGCACATTTGCGGTAGGAAAACCGAATTTCCTGCCGTTTTGCAGTCCATGGACCACAATTCCTCTGTACCAACGTCCTGTTTCCAAATTTTACAAGATGGGGTTAAACAATTCTAACCAACACTTCCTGCTAAACTGATGCTCAACAGTTTCTGTGCTTCTACTGCAAATTCCATGGGCAGTTTGCTTAGCACGTCTTTAGCATAACCGTTAACAATCAGACCAATAGCGGTTTCTTTATCAATGCCGCGTTGTTGGCAATAGAAGAGCTGGTCATCTGATATTTTAGAGGTGGTGGCTTCGTGTTCGAGCACGGAAGATGAGTTTTCGCATTGGATGTCTGGCCAAGTGTGCGCACCGCATTGGTCGCCCATAAGCAAAGAATCGCATTGGGAAAAATTGCGGGCGTTTTCTGCATTCTTGCTGACGCGGACAAGGCCCCTGTAGCTGTTCTGGCTTAATCCTGCGGAAATACCTTTTGATACAATCAAGCTACGCGTATTGCGGCCCAAGTGGATCATCTTAGTTCCAGTGTCGGCTTGTTGGTAGTTGTTTGTGACGGCTACAGAATAGAATTCCCCGACGGAGTTGTCTCCTTTGAGCACACAACCAGGGTATTTCCAAGTGATAGCCGAACCGGTTTCCACTTGTGTCCAAGATATTTTGGAATTGGCTCCTTTGCATAAACCGCGTTTAGTCACTAAGTTATAGATACCGCCATGACCATCTTTGTCGCCAGGATACCAGTTTTGAACGGTGGAGTATTTGATTTCAGCATCTTTCATGGCAATCAATTCTACGACTGCCGCGTGGAGTTGATTTTCGTCACGTTGGGGGGCGGTACAACCTTCCATATAGCTGACATAGGCGCCTTCATCTGCAACTAACAATGTGCGCTCAAATTGTCCTGTTTTGGCCGCGTTGATACGGAAATAGGTGGACAATTCGATAGGACAGCGGACGCCTTTAGGAATGTAGCAGAAAGAACCTTCACTGAAGACAGCAGAGTTCAAGGCTGCATAGAAATTATCGGTATAAGGAACCACTGAACCCAAATATTGGCGGACCAAATCGGGATATTGCTTAATGGCTTCGCCAAAGGAGCAGAAAATGATGCCTTGCTTTTTCAAAGTCTCTGAAAAAGTAGTTTTTACAGAGACGGAGTCCATAACGGCATCAACGGCAACGCCTGCGAGCACTTTCTGCTCTTCTAGATTGATGCCCAGTTTGTTGAAGGTCTCCACCAATTCAGGGTCCACTTCATCCATGCTGGACAGCTGTTTCTTTTTTTTAGGAATAGCCAAATAGGTGATGTCTTGATAATCTGGTCTCTTAAACTTCAAATGTCCCCATTCCGGTTCTTTCAAGGTGGTCCAGTGGCGGTATGCTTTCAAACGGAATTCCAGCAACCATTCTGGTTCTTCCTTGCGGGTGGAAATCATTCGAACAATGTCTTCGTTGAGCCCTTTGGGAAAATCTTCCACATCGATATCGGAGACAAAACCGTATTTGTACTCGTCTTGTGTGATTTCGTCAAGAATATTTTGGTCTTTATCTTCTTTCATGAATATAGTTAGGGTAGTGATTAACAGTTAGTTTTCCAGTAAGAACCGGGATGCTTCAATGCCAGCAACTGCGCCAGAAGCAGCTGCGATAATGGCTTGACGGTAAACAGGATCTTGCACATCACCAGCGGCAAATACGCCAGGAACATTGGTGCGGCCGGTGCCTGGTTGAGTGATGATATAGCCTTGTTCATTCATGTCCAGTTGGCCTTTGAAGATTTCAGATACCGGCGTTACGCCGATAGCTTCGAATACACCATCAACGGCAATAGTTTGTTCCTCTTGAGATTGAACATTCTTGACTTGCAATCCAGTGACTTTTTTTATGAAACCTTTTTGTTCGCCAACAATGTCAACGGGAACGGTGTTCCAAAGCACTTCTATATTTTCAGTTTGAAGAACCTGTTTTTGCAAAGCCATCGTACCGCGGAATTGGTCTCTGCGGTGTACAATATATACTTTAGTACAAAGTTGAGACAAATAGAGCGCATCTTCCAATGCTGTATCGCCACCACCAATGACGACGGTAGTTTTATTACGGAAGAAGTTGCCATCACAAGTGGCGCATGTAGAAACGCCAAAACCACGGAATTTCTGCTCACTTGGCATGCCTATCCATCTTGCATTAGCACCTGTGGCCACAATAACAGTATCTGCTATGATTTCCTGTTCGCCATCCAGCATGCAGTGGAATGGTCTAGAAGAAAAGTCCACCTTTGTGATCATGCCCGTACGCATTTCCGTACCTACATGAAGGGCTTGGTTGCGAATGTCGTCCATGATGATAGGGCCGGATGAACCTTCTGGGTATCCCGGAAAGTTTTCTACTTCGTTGGTGATAGTAAGTTGTCCGCCAGGCTGATAACCTTCAATCAAAAGAGGTTTCAAATCTGCCCGTGATGTATAAATTCCAGCGGTATAACCTGCTGGTCCTGAGCCTATAATAAGGCATTTAACGTGTTCAGCCATAACTAAAATTTTTGAGGTGCAAAGGTACACAAAAAAAGTACTTGTTTGCCTGACCGTCCAAAAAAATCTAGCAGCGAAAAACGACTTATGCTCTTTGTCGGAAATGTTTGAATCCCTTTAAGTTGAGTAGTCCGCTGGCAAAGCCAAAGAGGGTTGCCGCAATGGCCATAAGGCATAGCGGATATATTATATGTTGAGTAGCGATGCGTGTGGAGAAAATGCTGGTTGGGATGAGCAGCAAGGTAAATATGAGGCAGGATAGCCAAGGCATGATTTTGATGGGGACTTTTAACTCATGCAGGGCAATTGCAAATTGCAAAATCGATACAACCGATTGGGTACACAAACTGGCCACAGCCGCGCCACGGGCTTGCATTTTGGGTATCAATATCAAGTTGATGATGATATTCACGATAATGCCTACGGCGGCTGTGAAATTCAGCAGTTTCATACTTCCATTAGCTGTCAACAGCGTGCCGAAAATATAGGTGAATGCAATCGGGATGATGCCGGGTATCAGCAATGAAAATACTTGAACAGAAGCATTTACATGCTCGTTGTATAAAAATGACAGAATCGGTTCTTTGTAGCACAACAGAATAACCGTTGCGCTGATGGCGAAGAAATACAGCAACGAGAATGAGGTTCGAATGATGGGATGAATGTCGTCTTTTGCTTTAAGCATTTTGGAAAATAGTGGCAGCAAGATGACGGAGAACAGGTAGGCAATCATGACCAAAGCATCCAAGAGTCTGAATGCAGAAGCGTAAATGCCGGCTTGTTCAGCTGCAATACTGTCGGGCAGCAAGCGTTCAATCATCACGGAGTCGATGCGATTGTAGCATGCCATCAACATGGTGAGCAAGGCGAAGGGCAGACTTTTCTTCAATATCATGAGGAAAAACGGCATATTCCAATGCAGTTGGCGAAGATGCGATTTGTATAGCACAATACACAGCGCAACGAGCACGGCAATGCTGTAGGCGGCCGTTTGACTATAGATGAACCATTCTATCTGGAACGGTTGTTTTGTTATATTGCCCCATAATAACATGCCGCAGAATAATATCATCAAAAGACGGTCTAACACCGACAATACGCTATCGGTTTTGAACATCAGCAAGGCGGAAATGTTGGAACGCAGATAGAGCATGAAGGTGTTCAAAAACTGATTGATGGCAGTCCAAAATAGAATCTTGAGCATTTGCCCTCGATAGCCGATGCACAAGGCGATAGCGAATACTATAATAAAATAGCCCGCGGCTAATAGCAACCGCAAAATAATGATACTTGACAAGTGCTTGTCTAGCAATTGGGTGTTGCGTGCAATGTTGCGATTGTTGAAGTTGGTGGTGCCCATGTCCAACAGAATGTTGAACATAAAGGTGAAATTGAAGATGGCGAAATACATACCATAAGCGGCTACCCCCACCTGATTTTGCACGCCGACGTCAATTGCCAATATCCAGAACGGCTTGATTAACAGGTTTAAGAAGAGCAGCAAACAGAGGTTAAAGACAAAATCTTTTTGCTTCATATCGCCAGTTTGAATTAGGTTGAACGATGGGCCTCGTCGAATAGTTTAGCGGGGCCCATCGTTTTCGTGTTCGTATCGTATTATAATACAATGTTGATGATTCGCTTCGGTACGATGATGATCTTTTTCGGAGTGTTGCCACCCAACCATTTTTGAACATCTGCGTTAGCCATCAAAATCGGTTCAATTTCCTTTTGTGTATAAGTTACTGGGAAAGAGAGCTTGAGGCGCATTTTGCCATTGAAAGAAACGGGGTAGGTGAAATCACTTTCTTGCATGTAGGACTCATCATATACAGGGAATTCCGCATTGATGATAGAAGTGGTATGCCCTAGCTGTGCCCACAATTCTTCGGTGATGTGAGGAGCGTATGCGTTCATCAAGACACAAAGCGGTTCAAGGATTTTGCGCTTATTGCATTTTGCGTCTTGCAACTCGTTGGTGCAAATCATGAAAGCACTGATGGCGGTGTTGAAGGAGAACTTCTCGTTGTCCTCTTCGATTTTCTTAATCGTTTTATGCAGAATCTTGTATTCTTCGCGAGAAGGTTCTTCCTCAGAAATATTCCATTCGCCATTATTGCTATTGAAAAGTTTCCAGAATTTTTTGATAAAACGGAAAACACCTTCAATACCGTTGGTATCCCATGGCTTAGCCATTTCAATAGGTCCAAGGAACATTTCATACATACGCAAGGTGTCGGCGCCATATTTCTCTACTAAGTCGTCAGGATTCTGCACATTGTATTTTGACTTGGACATCTTTTCAACTTCCCAACCGCAAACATATTGACCATCTTCCAAGATAAATTCGGCATCGGCAAAATCTGGCATCCATTTCTTAAAGGCTTCAGTGTCCAGGATATCATTGTGTACAATGTTGACATCCACATGGATAGGGGTGACATCATATTGATCTTTTAAGCCAAGAGACACATATTGATTGGTGCCCACAATTCTATATACGAAGTTGGAACGACCTTGAATCATTCCTTGGTTGATTAACTTTTGGAAAGGTTCGTCTTCGCAGCACAAGTTTATGTCATATAGGAACTTATTCCAAAAACGAGCATAAATCAAGTGACCTGTGCCGTGTTCAGCGCCGCCTACATAAAGATCCACATTGCGCCAATATTCGTTTGCTTCTTTGGAGAAATAGGCATTGTCGTTGTGAGGATCCATGTAGCGGAGATAGTAGCCGGATGAGCCAGCGAAGCCTGGCATGGTGTTGAATTCTTTCTGCATGCCGTTGTATTGCCAGTTGTTTGCGCGAGCCAATGGCGGTTCGCCTGTTGACGTAGGTTTGAATTCATCGATTTCAGGAAGTTGAACGGGAAGTTCGTCTTCTGGAATCGGGTAGGGCATACCGTCTTTATAATAGATGGGGAATGGTTCGCCCCAGTAGCGTTGGCGACTGAAAATAGCATCACGGAGTCTGTAGTTTACAGTGCCGTAGCCGATGCCCATAGCTTTTACTTTCTCAATAATGGCCTTGCCACCGTCTTTAACGGACATACCTGTAATGAAATCGGAATTGATGCAAGTACCGTCCTTTGTTTCGAAGGCCTCTTTGGTAATGTCACCACCGCCAATAACTTCTCGGATGGGCAAGTTGAAGTGCTTAGCGAAAGCGTAGTCGCGACTATCGTGTGCCGGAACGGCCATGATGGCACCGGTGCCATAACCTTGCAAAACATAAGCGGAAATCCATACTGGGATTTTCTCACCATTAAATGGGTTGATAGCGTAAGTGCCTGTGAAAACGCCGGTGACTTTACGAACTTCACTTTGGCGTTCCGTTTCAGAGCGATTGCGAGCCCAAGCCACATATTCTTCAACGGCAGCCTTTTGCTCTGGGGTGGTGATCTTTTCAATCAGTTCGTGTTCTGGACACAAAACCATGAAGGAAACGCCGAAAATTGTATCTGGGCGTGTCGTGAATATATCTAACGTGCCCTCTTGGCCTTCCATGTTGAAACGGATAAATGCACCTTCGCTACGGCCAATCCAGTTACGTTGAATTTCTTTCAAAGAATCGGTCCATTCTACTTTTTCAAGACCTTGAAGCAGCCGTTCTGCGTAAGCGGAAACACGCAAAATCCATTGCTTCATCAATTTGCGTTCAACCGGGAAACCGCCGCGGACGGAAAGACCGTTGACTACCTCGTCATTAGCCAACACGGTGCCGAGACCAGAACACCAGTTCACCCATGTGTCAGCCAAATAAGCCAGACGATAGTTCATGAGCACTTTCTGCTGTTCCGTCTCACCCATCTTTTTCCACTCTTCTGCCGTGAAGAGGAGTTCTTCAGTGACGGCAGCGCAAATGTTTTCAGTACCATTTTGGTTGAATTGCTCCATTAAATGTGCAATCGGCATGGCCTTATCCTCTTTTTTATCATAATATGAATTAAATAATTGGATAAAAGTCCATTGTGTCCATTTGTAGTAATCCGGGTTGCAGGTCTTGAATTCACGGTCCCAATCGTAGCAAAAACCAATTTTGTCCAATTGCTCGCGATATCTTTTGACATTTTGTTCTGTTGTGATGGCAGGATGTTGACCTGTTTGAATAGCATATTGTTCGGCCGGCAAACCGAAGGCGTCGTAACCCATAGGATGCAGCACATTGAATCCTTTTTGGCGTTTGTAACGAGAGTAGATATCAGAGGCGATGTATCCGAGTGGGTGACCTACGTGCAAACCGGCGCCAGACGGATAAGGGAACATATCCAGAACATAGAATTTTGGTTTGCTGTTATCAATTTCGGTTTTATAAATCTTTGATTCTTTCCAGATTTTCTGCCATTTGGCTTCGATTTCGCGATAATTGTATTCCATTGAGTTATGAGATAATGGTTATGTGTTAAATGAATAAATTCAAAATTTGTTATTTGATAATCACTTTGCGTGTGTCAATCGTGTTGCCGTTGTTGTCAATGAAACGAATCAGATAGTTGCCCGTTGCGTATTGTCCGCATTCTACTTGAATGAAATTGCCATCAACAGCTATGGTTTGCAAGCAACGACCGTTGTTATCTATCAATTGAACTTGATGAACGTCAACCACAGCATCTTCCAAATTGATATTCAAATATTGAGTGGTTGGGTTCGGGTAAACAAGGATTTGAGTGTCGTTGGTATATTCGTTTACACTGACATTGCAAGAGATGCTAAGCGTAACTTCTCTGAAACCGCAGGCGTTGATACCACGAGCAGTCAGTTGGCCGCTGCCATTTTGGCTGATTTGCAAGAAAGCGCTATAAATATGGTTGTCGGTAAGATTCCAGTTGGTGTTTGAACAACGCCACTCATAATTGTCCACATGCTCAGCCCCATCCACGCTGTAAAGATAGGTGCCATAGTTTCCGATATGGTTGTTGCCGCTAATCGTATCGGGCATAACCGGCAACGGATTGACGGTCAAATGCAAGGTGATCATGCTATCACAACCATTGACACTTTGCAAATCATTGGTATAAGTGAAAATACCGGCTTCATTTTGTACAGGCAAGTCAAATCCATTTTGCGTGTACGGATTACCTTGGCAAATGGTTCCGTTGATATCCGTATGATAAGTTGGATGTACATTGAGGGTGAATTGAGCCGTTGCAATACAACCGTTGTTGTTGGTGGATGTGACGATATAATCTGTAGTCGTGTTTGGATTCACATTGATGCTTTGGGTGTTTTCGCCAGTGCTCCAGTGGTAGTTTTGACCATTAGATGAGGCAAACAAAGTGGTGGAACTGCCATCACAAACTTCATCTGTACCAATGATTTGAACAAATGGAGCTTCCAATGTTGCTACAGATGTTGTAGCGGAAGAAGAACAATTGTGGATGTTGGTAACGGTAACATTGTAGATACCGCCAACGGAAATAAGCAGACTGTCGGTCATTGCACCATTGCTCCAATGATAGTAGTCACCGCCAGTAGCTCTTAAAACTGTGGTTTGGTTGCTGCAGAGCGTGTTGGCACCGACAATGGAGGCAACAGGATTAGGATGAACAATGACGGTCTCGCTCTTGCTTGCGGTACAACCGTGGATGGAAGTCGCCACAACGGTGTAATTGCCTGCCGCATCCACTTGGATGGATGGGGTAGTGTTGCCATTATTCCACACATAAGAGGCGCCGCCAGTAGCTGTCAGCGTGGTTGCAAAGCCTTGGCAGATGGCCAAAGCACCAGAGATTTCCACTTCAGGCAGCTCTTCCACATTGACAATCTTAGTTGCCACTGCGCTGCAGCCATTGATGTCTGTACCCGTTACCGTGTAAACCGTTGTTTCATTCGGCATGATGACGATGGCGTCATTGTTTTCGCCAGTGCTCCAGTTGTAGTTTTGGGCGCCTGTAGCGGAAAGCACTTCTGAAGAACCTTTACAAAGTAAAGCATTGCCCGTGATGTTTACCGTTGGATTTTGATATAATGCGATGTTCACAGAATCGGCACGTTCGCAACCTACAGAGTTGGTTACCGTAACATAATACGTACCTGGTTGAGCGATGTTGATGCTATTGGAAGAAGCACCAGTGGACCATGCATAGTTCATACCACCATTGGCCGTGATTGTCGTGCTGCTGCCTTCGCAGAAAGAACGATTGCCTGTGAAGTTGACAGAAGGAAGCACTCTAACCGCAACGGTAGCTGAAGTGATGGCAGAACAGCCAAATTGGTTGGTGGCAGTTACCACATAGGTCGTTTGCATGGTTGGGAAAACGGCTATGTCATTGCTGGTGGCTCCATTGGACCATAGATAACTGGTTCCGCCTGTTGCTGTCAGGATGGTGCTGCTACCTCGACAAATGCTGGTGTTACCAGAGATGACCGGAACAGGTATAGGATGTACGGCCAAACTATCGGATGCGCTGCGACTGCAACCATATTGATTCGTTGCCGTAACCGTATAAATGCCCGCATTGTAAACGGTGATTTCATTGCCCGTTGCGTTGTTTGACCACGCATAGGTGATATTCGGATCATTAGGCAACGTATAAGTGTAAGATTGACCTTCACAAATAGAGTGCTGCATGCCGAAAGTAAGTTGTGGCAAATCATTGACAACCACTTCTACAGAATCAATGTTTGTACAACCTAAAGCATTGGTGGCTGTTACAGAATAGATGCCAGGGGTGCTGACATAGATGGATGAATTTGTGCTGTTGTTGGACCATAGATAGCTGTTTCCTGTAGGAACAGAAAGTTGGGTGGTTTGTCCGGCACAAATATGGGTTTCACCGGTGATGTTCACATTGGGCAGATTGCCGATTTGGACTAAGAAAGAGGTGTTGCCAGTACAACCGTATGCATCGGTTACCGTAACCGTGTAAGATGTTGCGGTATTTGGGGCAACATTAATGGCACGCGTGGTTTCTCCGGTGGACCATTGGTAAGCATTACCGTTGGTGACAGTCAAAACGGTAGAGCCATTAGGACAAATGGTATATTCGCCGGTAATCGTTGGAGTAGGGGTCGGATGAACAATGATGGAAGCGGAAGCGGTATTAGTACAACCATAATTGTTCGTTGCAGATACAGTATAGATGCCGCTTGCGAAGAAAGTAGCTAACGCATTGTTGGTGCCATTGCTCCAAGAAAATGTGCAATTTTCACTACCGTAAGCCACGATTTGGGTGGATTCGCCTTCACACATGGGCATGTCGCCTACTAATGTGATTTGCGGATTGTTGTGAGAAGTTACCGTAGATGTGCGTGTTACAGAACAACCGTTGCTGTTGGTGATGGTTACAGTATAATTGCCTGCAATTTGCGTCGTAATCGTGTTTTCATAACTTCCATTTGACCATGCGTATGAGCAGTTGCTGGTAGCATTGGCCGTTAATGTAGCGGTTTGTCCTTGACAAATGGAGACCATATCGGTTACCATGACGACGGGCAAACTGTTTGCTGTTACAGTAGTGGTAGCTGTTGCAGAACAACCGTGTCCGTTCGTTGCGGTAACGGTGTACTCTCCGCCGTTAGATACGGCTATCATATTGCTGGTGACACCGGTGCTCCATTGATAGCTACTGCCGCCAGTAACAGTCAAGGTGGTAGTATTTCCTTGACAGATGGTCGTAGTGCCGCTGATGAATGGAATTGGAAGCGGATTGACCGCAATTGTGGTACTTGCTGTGTTGGTACAATTGTTTTCATCTGTTACCAATACGGTATAAGTCGTGTTGCTGGTAGGAGTAACATTAATCAACGCCGTATTTTGTCCAGAAGTCCATGCGAAACTGTTGCTTGCCGCAGAGACGGCATAAAGAGAAACACTTTCTCCGCTGCAGATGCTGTTGTTGGTCAAAATGTTGATCTCAGGTTTGGGGTTTACAATGACCGTTTCAGATGTGGATGAACTACAACCATATGCATTGGTGGTGGTTACGGTGTATGTGCCAGTGGTGTTTACAGAGATGTAGGCATTGGTGCTGCCGTCATCCCATAAGTAACTTACACCGCCTGTGGCGCGAAGAATGGTCGTTCTGCCTTCGCAAATGGTCAGCGTGCCGCTGATGGTTGGATTGGGCAAAGCATATTCTGAAACGGCAGCCGTAATCGTATTGCTACAACCTAAAGCGTTTGTGACGGTGACGGCATATTGTCCGGCAGTTGAAATACTGACAGACTCTGTGGTGCTGCCGTCATACCAGCGGTAGCTGTAGGGTTCGTTGCCAGTAACCGTTAATATGGTGCTTTCGCCAGCGCAGAAATGACGCTCACCGGAAATGGTGGCTGTCACTTGACTGGTGGTCAATGTGATGTTTGCTGTGGCTGTACAACCATTGGCAGCGGTACCTGTAACCGTATATTGTCCAGCGTATGCGGTTGTGACTGATGCGGTTGTCTCTCCAGAATTCCATTCGTATGAGACAGCACCAGAAGCCGTAACCATGGTGGATTCGCCCATACAGAATTGAGTACGTCCGTTGACGCGAATGGTCGGTCTGCTGTTGACGGTTAATGTTTCGTTTGCGGTATTACGACAACCATTCTCATCCGTAACGGTTACGGTATATACGCCTGCGGAATGAACCGTAATGCGATTGCCATAACCACCCGTTGACCAAAGATAGGATTGTCCGCCGCCGGCAATCAATTCAGTGCTGTCGCCTTGACAAATCGTATTGTTGCCTGTGATAATCGGTTCAGGAAGTTCATGAACCACAACGGTGACATTTGCTTCGCGAGAACAAGGCGTTGCATTGGTGACGGTTACACGATAAATAGAAGTGGTGGTCGGATGAACCTCTATGGTTGGGGTAATACGACCATCCGCCCATACATATGATACACCGCCGTCTGCCGTCAAAGTCGTACTTTCTCCAGCGCAGATGGTTTGGTTACCCGTAATGCTTGCCGTCGGTAACGCTGCACTTGCAATTTGCTTGCTTGCGGTAGCTTGACAACCATAGGCGTCGGTAACGGTAACTGAATAAGTTCCTGGAAGCGCAATGGTAATCAATTGACTGTGCGCTCCATTGTTCCAATTGTATGCGCTTGCTTCTGGTTCAACACTCAAATTGCCGATGGAACCATCGCATAAGTAATTGGATCCCATAATGGTAGGGGTGGGATTTTCATGAACAATCAAACGATAGTAGAAAACAGAATCACAACCTGTCACAAGGGATTGTGTAGTGTATGTATATAAACCTCCTGCAGTAAGCGTTCTGCCAAAGGCTTCAACAGGCAATTCGTTGGCGCAAATTTCACGACGAATGGTATCTGCATTGTAAATGATTGGCAAAATATGCAAGTTGATTGGCGTGATGCTGTCACAACCATTAACGGCCGGAATGTTTACCAAGTGTAAACCCTCTGTGTATAAACTGCTATCTGCATAATGGAAAGGCAAATCATTTTCACAAATGGTAAAGGACAGGGTGTCTGCGACAAAGGTCGGCAACAGTTCCAAATTAACGGTAACTATGCTATCACAGCCATTTACGCTCGTAAGGGTGATATCATAAATACCTGCTTCAGTCAAGGTGCTGTCACCGATGACAAACGGAACATTGGCACAATTCGTAACATAAATGGTGTCATGGTATGTGGGCAGTGAATCTACGATTAAATGTCGCAAGATGTCGCAACCACCAGAGATGGTGTCCACAACAGCAAGGTCATACTCACCAGGAGCCGCAATCAAAGTGTCTTGATATTGAAACGGGAAGTCGTACGCACAAACACCGATGGTGACGGTGTCGGTTGGATTGTTGAGAACATTCAAGTGTAAAGTTCTGTGAATGCTGTCGCAACCCGCAAGCGTTTTAATATCTAATTGATAAACACCAGAATCTGCCAATAAAGAATCGGCATATAAGAAAGGCATTTCGGATTGGCAAACATCCATGGAAACGGTGTCCACTATGTTGTAGGATGGATTGACCGTCAATATTAAAGTTGCATTACTGTCACAGCCCAGTACTGTGGTGTCTAAAACACTGTAAATGGTAGATTCCACAAAACTGGTGTCACCATAAACATAAGGAGTGTCAATATCGCAGATATTTACCCTTAAAGTGTCATTATATGCCGGGGTTGCTGTCAAAATTACAGTAGTAACGGAAGGACATCCTTCTGTGGTGTCATGAACGATATAGTGGGTGCCAGCTTCAGTGTAAATATGAATGGAGTCAACGGCGTACGGGAATTCGTTACTGCACAAGGTGTAAGCAAGGGTATCGTATTGAGTGGATGTAACGGTCAAGTCAAGGTGTACCTGCATACTATCACAACCAAAGACAGAATGAATTGGGAAATCATAAATACCGGTTGCGGAGAAAGCGCTGTCACCATAAAGGTATGGGAGGTCATGAGAACAGACTGTGGTGGTGACGGTATCTGTTAACTGATAAACCGGGTGAATATTTAAAGTCAAATTCACGATGCTATCGCATCCATTTACAGATTCAAATGCAATGGTATAAGTGCCACTTTCAGAGAGGGTTGTGTCTGCAATATGGTATGGCGTATCAACAACGCATATATCTTCTGTAATGTCCACATTGTACTTTGGAGCGCTCGTAACAATGAATGAGGTTGAAACAGGACAACCATTGGTGTCCATAGAAAATGTGTTGGTTGAAAATACGGTTGGCCCCATGATTTGCATGTTTTCCGCATATTGATACGGAAAATCGTTTTCGCAAATATTCAGTCTGATGGTGTCATACTGTTGTTGGAAAACTTGAAGATGAATACATCTGGTAACGCTGTCACGGCGTTCTCCAATTTTATCTGTGAATAAATAATACCCTGGAGCGTTGTAGTTGGTTCCATTATATGTGAAGGGAAACTGTCCAGGACATAAGGTTATTCCAAGTGTGTCAACGGGCGTCGTCTCTGTCGGCGTCTGTGCTGACAATGAGTTCTGCAATGTTAGAACGAAGATGGAGATAAGAAACAATAGAGCTTTCAAATGCGGAATTTTTTTCATCGCTTGTTAGTTTATATTTTATATTATTATTATCTTATAAAAAGGGGCGCAAAAATAGTATTTTTTCCAGTTTTTACGAATGCCAATTTTATCTATTTTTGCACAAAATTCAAGACGATGAATCCAGATTCTATTTTACACGCTTTCATAAAAGAAATAAGAGTGCATCCGAATACTACGGCATTTAAGTTAAATGATTCATTGATAACAAATTCGCAGTTTGCTCAACGCATTGCGCCCATCATGAATGAGTTGGATACGTTTCCGCAAACTCATGTGCCGATTCTAATGGAAAATGAAGTGTCCACCCATGCTGCTATGGTTGCCTGTATTCTAACCCATAAAATAATTGTTCCGATTTTTCCAGAATGGTCGGAAAAACAACGCGCACGGGTCGTTTCTCAATTTGACGCCGCTGAAATTTTGACCGATCAACGGATGAATTACTATTATTGGATGACGGTCGAGGATGCTGTCGATCGTTTGGATAGCGGACTTATTCACATTGATGAAAATCAAGTCATCGCAAAACAATGTGTTTTTTCCGAAAAAGAAGAGTTGACTTTCCGCTCTATTGAGGCATCTGCACTGAAATCTTTGAATGTGGTCAAAAATCCGCTCTTTTAATCTTGTTTTCATGAATTTGGCGGCAAATTGATTAGAAAATGTTATTTTTGCCGCCCAATATTTAGCGATAATGTTTTTCTTCATCAATAAAAAAAGCATTCTTCAATTAGTCATTTTGGTGGCTTTGCTGGTTTGGAGCGTTTTTACGATTCTAACCCAAATGACGCTTTGTCCGATGGACGGGCAAACGGTGCTATGCCAATCTTTTTTCACATTCCTTGCGGCTCATAAATTCTTTACGAAAGCCATATCTATCTTGTTGCTTTTGTTGGAGATCTTATTTGTTCAGCGCTATTTTGATGTGAATAAATTTGCAGATAACCAGACCTATATGCCAATGGTCTTCTTTTTGCTGTTTACCAATCTTGGCCGTTTTTGGAAAACTTTTTCTCCAGTGAACCTTACGCTGTTCATCTTTGTGCTGCTGTTGTTGTTCTTTGTGAAAGATGATAATGACCGTGGCTCTCGCAACTACAATCGAGTGTTTTCTGCAGGCATTTTGGTGGGATTGGCCACTCTGCTTGACCCCAGTGCCATCTGGTTGCTTCTCTTTATGATTATGGTGCTTTTGGCCAACCAGTTCTCGAAATTCAAAGAATTGCTTATCCTGCTCATTGGTTTTGCCAATGTGGTCATTTATCTTTTTGCAATCGGTTATCTTACAGACACTTTACCGGTAATTGGGCATTCGATCAAATATTTGAACACTTTCACGATGTTGAAGAACATCAAATTATTAAGCATTACTAACTGGGGGTTTGTTGGATTCTTGCTTTTGTTTGTGATATATACCGCCTTTACGGACAAGATGTTCTATGACAATAAATTGGTAATTTTGCGCAAACGTTTCACGAATACCCATTTTATGATGTTCGTGCTCCTGATAATGGTGGTTTTCTCAGGATTGCATTATCCTACGAGTCTGCTTTATCTGTCAATCCCAATATGCCTTTATTTGAGTGTGTTATGCTTGAATAAGAAACGTAAAATCTTTCACGATCTATTGATTATCGCATTCTTCGTTTTGCTATGCCTCTAAAATCTCATTTTTCAGAAACGCCTACGATTGAATGCGGTTGCGATGAAGTGGGCAGGGGATGCTTGGCTGGTCCCGTATGTGCTGCCGCCGTAATCTTTCCTTACGATTACACCAATGATGAGATCAACGACTCTAAACAGTTGACGGCCGCAAAACGAGAGCACCTTCGTGATATTATTGAACGCGATGCGGTCGCTTTCTTTGTGGCAGAAGTTTCTGAAAAAGAAATTGATAAGATTAACATCCTGCATGCCTCTATCAAATGTATGAATGATGCAATTGGTCAATTATCTGTTAAGCCAGAGTTCCTGTTGATAGACGGCAATAAATTTACAGACCGATGGAATATCCCGTATAAGTGTGTGGTGAAAGGAGATGCTACCTATCTCTCCATAGCGGCAGCTTCTATTTTGGCTAAAACTTACCGCGACAATCTAATGGTCCAATTGGACGCAGAATACCCTATGTATGATTGGAAACAAAACAAAGGCTACCCATCTCCAAAACATATTGCAGCGGTTCATCAATATGGGCTTTCTCCCTACCACAGGAAAAGCTTTCATCTGAAGAACCAATTGAGTTTAGATTTGTAACTTATTGAATATTTAGGGTTTCGTCAATCTGTGATTCCGTCTTCCCAAGTAGTTTTATGTATTGTTCCAACTGAGGGGCCAAGGAGTCATTAGGATAGCGATTCACAAAATCACGGAACTGATCTTCGGCGCTTCTCCAATCCCCTAAAATGTCGTCATAGATTACACCGCGTTGGTAATAACAATATTTGGCATGTTCATCGTTCGGATAGGTTTCCTGGAATTTGTAGAAAATCGACAATCCTATTTTTGCATATTTTGCCGTTTGCTCGCGATTTGGCGCAGCTTTGGCTAAAATCATGCTGCCAATGCCGGCGCGATAGAGCATTTCTGGCGCTTTGGCATCTTTCGGATGCGCATCGGCAAATGCTTGTGCTTTTTGTATGAATTGTGCAAAAGCAGTCGTATCTATTCTGCCGCATTTGTAGTACAATGAGTCTGCATGCTGATAAAGTTCCAGCAATTCCTTTTGGTCGTTTTTGCTGCCCAGCGAGGATTTATGATTGCCTTTGTGGCAGGCGGTAAATGCCACAATACAGAATGCGATTAGGAGAAAATTTAGGCGTTTCATTATTTTTTGCGAGGGGTTTTATAGGCAGGTTTAGTTTTGCCTGTCGCAATATCAGTAAGTTGACGCTTTAAGACTATTTTTTTGATTTGGGACAAATTATCCACAAACATTCTACCGTCCAAGTGTTCATATTCGTGTTGGATGATTCGGGCAACCAATCCATCGAATTCTGCTTCATGGAATGTTCCGTTTTCATCGAAGAATTCGATTCTAATTTGGGATTTGCGCGTTACTTCTTCACTGATTTGCGGTATGCTCAAACAACCTTCTGAAAAGACGAAATTGTCGCCCCATTCTTCCGTGATAATCGGGTTGATAAATGCTCCTTTATAGATTTGAACATCCGGAAATGCTTCCTTAAAAGGTTCAGAATCAATAACAAAAAGTCTGATTGCCTTGCCGATTTGGGGGGCTGCCAATCCCACGCCGCCAGCATGATACATGGTTTCAAACATATCGGCAATCAAAGGTTTGAAATCGGTGGATTCCACATCGACTTCTTCAGCGAGTTTTCTTAAAACGGGTTCTCCGTACAAATAAATCGGTAATATCATAAGTTGTTGTCTCTTTGTTTCATTAAATCTTGTTGTTCCATATAAGATTGCAGAATAATGGTAGCACTCAGTTTGTCCACTAAGGCCTTATTTTGACGATCTTTTTTCTTTAAACCAATGTCAATCATCGTTTGAAAGGCCATGCGAGAAGTAAAGCGTTCATCCATTCTAGCAATGGTCGTATCCGGTGAAATATTGGGGAGCTCTTTGCGCAAACGGTTGACAAAGGGTTCGATATAGCGTGTGGAGTCAGAAGGTGTGTTGTCCAATTTGCGGGGTTCTCCAATGACCACCACATCCACTTTTTCTTTTTGCAGATAGTTTTTCAAAAAATCAAAAGCTTTTGCAACTGGAATGGTGTCCAATGCATTCGCGCATATTTGCAATTCATCTGTAACTGCAAATCCCACACGCTTTTGTCCGTAATCGATAGCTAATATTCTTCCCATATTTGATGGCTGCAAAAGTACATAAATTTCTGCATTACAGACTCGGTTCTGTGCAGATCTGCTTTAGCGGACAATCTGCGCATTTGGGTTTACGAGCCACACATACATAACGCCCGTGCAATAACAGCCAATGGTGCGCTCTGGAGATATAATCTTTGGGAAACAATTTGACTAATTGCTTCTCGACGGCCTCGGGCGTCGAGGCATCTTTCACTAAACCAAGGCGGTGGGCCACACGAAACACATGCGTGTCTACGGGCATAGCAGCTTGTCCAAAGGCAAATGCCAATACCACATTGGCCGTCTTTCGTCCCACACCGGGCAAAGTAGTGAGTTCCTCCATCGTCTGAGGCACTTCTCCGCCGAATTCTTGGACCAATTTTCGGCTCATTTCCGCTAAATGCGCCGACTTGCTGTTGGGATAGGACACGGATTTGACAAATTCCAAGATGTCCTCCGCAGTAGCTTTTGACATTTCCAGAGGAGTGGGGTAGGCTTTGAAAAGTGCGGGGGTTACTTGGTTGACCCGTTTGTCAGTACATTGTGCCGCCAGCATCGTTGCCACCAAAAGCTGATAAGCATTGCCGTAGTTCAATTCCGACTGCGCATCTGGCATTGCTTTTTCAAAATGATTGATAATGAACTGGATTTTGTCAGGGACTCTCATTCCAACTATTTAAGATACTTTTTGGAAATGCAGTTGTATTTAATAATGCAGATGAGCGTGCGTACCGCATCTTTCCAACCGATTTTCTTGCCTTCTGCGAAGGTACGTCCGTAATAGGAAATGCCGACTTCATAAATGCGCGCTTTGCCCTGTTTGGATAGTTTCGCCAATTTGGCCGTGATTTCCGGTTCAAAGCCAAAGCGTTTTTCTTCTAAATAAAGGCTCTTAAAGATATCTGCTCGCCCCATTTTGTAGCATGTCTCCATATCCGTAAGATTGAGGTTGGTGAACAGGTTTGAGACTTTGGTCAAAAATTTATTGCCTTTTGTATGCCAATAGAAGAGAATTCGGTGCGGATTTCCGCCAAGATAGCGAGAACCGTACACGACATCTGCAAAACCTTTAATTATCGGTTGGAGCAACAGGTTGTATTCTTGCGGGTCATATTCTAAATCTGCGTCCTGAATGATGATAAAATCTCCAGAACTTTCCTCAATTCCCCTATGCAATGCAGCTCCTTTCCCCATATTATAAGGTTGGTCAAAGTAACGGATGCCGGCCACGGGATGTTGCTCGCAATAGTTTGCAATGACCTCCTTGGAGTTGTCATGAGAACCATCGTTCACCATGATGATCTCCTTGCTCCAATTATCTACAAGACTAACTTCCAGTATTTTATCTAAGATTTGAGTAATGGTGTTCGCTTCATCGTAAACAGGTATAATGATAGATAATTTCATATATATATTTTTTATTTAAAGACGGCAAAAATACGAAATTTTCATAAAGAATTTATAAAATAAAAAAAATGCTGCGAAGTGTTGTAAGTATTGAAAAAAAGTGTATTTTTGCCGCGTCTTTGAGACACCAAAATGGCGGTTGTAGCTCAGTTGGTTAGAGTACCGGATTGTGGTTCCGTGGGTCGTCGGTTCGAATCCGACCTGCCGCCCTCAAAAGCAACATCAATATGATGTTGCTTTTTTATTTTCATGAGTTTTCAAATTTCTTTAAAGCAAAAAAGGCACCTCTCCCGAGATGCCTTTCTGTTGGTTTTAGTAGCGATTCTAAAAGTCGGAATTGATTTCCTGAATGTCAATCTTGGAATTTTTGTTGTCAATGTATGAAATCACTAATGGGGATGTGCTTCTGTAATTGCATTTGGTCAGCACGATCTTATTGGCTTCGCCAAATTCCTCATCTGGATTGAGTTCCCATACAATATAATCTGTGGCATATTTGACAAAACCTTCACCTTCAGCTACATTTTTGAACTCTTTGAATTCTGCGCCATATTTGTCAATTAAACGCGTTTTCAAACTCTCGAAGGTGTAACTGGAACTCAAGTTGAAGCAAACATTCACCGTATGAACTAAATGCGTCTTGGTAGCGCACTTCACCTCCAACTTGACGCGTTCTCCCGCAAACACACCTTTTGCCACCACTAAATTATCGTGACTGTTGTTCATATCCTGCACAAATCCTTTCCCCTTTAATTTGGATGTAAATGTGGATATGGTGCAGTTCAAATCTATGCCGAGAAACTTCATGTGTTGTGTTTGCGCACTGCCTGTTAGACATGCCATAAATAGGGCTAAAGCCAAAAGCGTTTTTTTCATATTGTGTGTTTCTTAAAAGAGCGGCAAAATTACAAAAAAAACAGCGACAATTCCTTGCCGCTGTTAAAATCACAAAATCATTAGGGGATTAGGCCTTGATGAATTTCAATACGTTGTTGGATTGTTCTCCGGTAAGCAATACAGTATCAGAGGTCGCCTCGAATACATCCATTACCAGTTCCTGAATTTGCATGGCACAGCATGCGCCATCATCAGTCGCCATAATGTAAAGAAGACATCCCGAGGTCATCGTCTTGTTCAGTTTGTCAATTTGCTGAAAATTATTCTGGTCAAACATTTGGTGAAGTTTGTTTCTATCTTCAGATTGGATGTAAATCACATATTTTTTCAGACGTTTTCCAGTTGGTTGATAATAGAATCTTTCTGTTTTCAAACCCATTAGGATTTCTATTATACCATATAAGAAAAAGCAAATACCAAACACAATCAAAGCCATTTTCAAAGCGTCCGGCATGCTGCATTTCAACATTGACAATGCAAACAACACAATTCCAACGACTATCCACAGAATAGATTTTGTGGAACTAGTACCTTTATTGGTGATACCTTCTACAGCCATATTTTTGAGTTGCTCATTGATTTTTGTATATTTTTCCATATTTTTTGATTTTCTTGTTGATAAATAATTGATTGTAAATTTTTTATGGTTTACTACACGAGTCCCAATCTTCCTGTTGGGAAGTTGTTTTTCGTTAGCAATAATAAAGGATTTGTCGGATGGAATGAACGTCCGCTCAACAAGTAATTCTCCCCAGGAAAAATACATAGTAGCAATTAGGGTGGGGGACAACCCTACAAAGCGATGCTACTTGATGGTTGAATGTTTTATAGGTAGTTATGTTGAATAGTTTTGCAACAAAGAGGAATGAACGCTGGATATGAAATGATGGCAGTGTCCGCGTAGGAATCCTCGAGATAACATTTTCGTCTTCTTGGTTTGTAATCGAAATATTTGGAAAGAGATAGGTGCGAATGATATTCGCTTGTTCCTGGTGCGTATCCGCGACCTTTGAGGTCATTTCTACATTCGACAAATTAGGAGAAGATAAATCCTTGTGGGGATAACTGAGCATCATTCCCACAAGGATTATACCTAATATGACGATTAGCTTACGCATATATTCAATTTAGTTCAGTGACCATTCTGCGCCGTCTTTCGTATCTTTGATGGTGATGCCGGCTGCATTTAAATCATCACGAATTTTGTCTGAAATAGCCCAATTTTTGTTTGCTTTCGCATCTTGACGAATCGAAAGCACCAAGTTCATGACTTTATCCATCGCTTCGTTGTATTTATCAGAAGCATTGGCGGTTTCTGGTTTCATGCCCAAAATGTCATAGAAGAAGGTGTGGAAGTTGTTGCGGAGCAATTCAATATCTTCTGCGGTTAAGGTGGCATGACCGTCTTTTACCGCATTAATAATACGAGCAGCTTCAAAAAGTTCAGCAATGACTTTCGGGGTGTTGAAATCGTCATTCATAGCTTCGTAACATCTCGTCACCCAAGCTTCAATATTTTCGTTGGACTGTGCTGAAGGTTTCAATCTTTCAATATTGCGATCTGCAGCGTACAGTTTCTCCATGCCTTTTTCAGCAGATTGCAGGGCCTCATTGCTGAAATCGACGGTGCCGCGATATTGGGCTTGCAAAATGAAGAATCGAATGGTCATAGGGGAGTATGCCTGTGTCAATTTGGGATGAGAACCGGTGAAAAATTCATTCAAGGTGATGAAGTTTCCTAGAGATTTGCCCATCTTTTGACCTTCAATGGTAATCATATTGTTGTGCATCCAGTAGCGGACAGAACTTTCGCCATTAGCAACTGTACTTTGGCAGATTTCAGATTCGTGATGCGGGAATAGCAAGTCCAGCCCCCCTCCGTGAATATCAAATTGTTGTCCTAAATATTTAGTACTCATTGCAGTACATTCAATATGCCAACCTGGGAAACCGTCGCTCCAAGGAGATTTCCAACGCATAATATGCTCTGGGGCAGCTTTTTTCCATAAAGCAAAATCAGCAGGGTTTGCCTTTTCGCTTTGTCCGTCTAATTGTCGTGTATTGGCAATCAATTCATCCAAAACGCGACCAGAAAGTTTGCCGTAGCCAAATTCTTTATCGAATTTTGCCACATCAAAATAGACTGATCCTTCGGATTCGTAGGCAAAACCGGCATCCAAAATCTTTTGCACCATATCGATTTGCTCCATAATGTGTCCGGAAGCTCTGGGTTCGATGGAAGGGCCTTGCACATTAAGCGCATCCATTGCTCGATGGTAATTGTCCATGTAGTATTGAGCCACTTCCATAGGTTCCAATTGTTCCAAGCGAGCCTTCTTAGCAATCTTATCTTCCCCGCTGTCCGCATCGTGTTCCAAATGTCCTACATCCGTTATATTTCTGACATAGCGCACTTTATATCCAATATGCTTCAAATAACGGAAAACAATGTCAAAAGTGATTGCCGGACGCGCGTGTCCCAAATGTGGATCACCGTAAACGGTTGGACCGCAGACATACATGCCAACATGGTCTTCGACGAGCGGTTTGAATAATTCTTTTCTTTTAGAGAGAGTGTTGAACAGAAATACTTTGCCTTTATTATCTGTGATATTCATATATAAATGTATTACTTATTAAATAATAGTTCGATTTGGTCGTGATATTTTTCGAGTAGTTTGTTGCGTTTCAGTTTGAGGGTAGGGGTGAGTTCGCCTGTTTGAATAGACCATTCATAACCAATCAGAATGAAGCTTTTCACCTTTTCCGTATCGCCGAAGAATTTATTGTATTCATCCACCACTTTTTTAAATTGCTTGATCACATCAGGATGTTTTATCATTTCCTCATTTGTGGTATAGGCAATATCCTGTTCCTTGCACCAATTTCTTAATTCTCCGAAATTCGGAACAATGAGGGCGGCAGCATATTTTCGATTTTCGCCAACGACCATGATATTGTCAATAAGGATATCTTCGGCAAATTTGTTCTCAATAATGGTAGGAACCACATATTTGCCCATAGCAGTTTTGAACATTTCCTTTTTGCGTCCAGTGATTTTCAAACGGCCGCCGGGGGTGATTTGTCCGAGGTCGCCGGTATGGAGCCAGCCTTCTGCGTCGATTGCTTCAGCCGTCTGCTCGGGCTGTTTGTAGTAACCCTTCATGACATGCTCACCACGCGTCAAGATTTCGCCATCTTCTGCGATTTTCACTTTCGTGCCTGGCAAGATATG
>JAKSMD010000026.1 GCA_024400815.1 Bacteroidales bacterium
GGGCAATGGCGCCCGCATCTATCCTCATGTGTGCTTAGGCGATAACGTCAAGATTGGGGATCGCACAACGCTCAATTCCGGCGTGAAGGTCTATGCCGGCTGCGAAATCGGTTCCGACTGCATCCTTCATGCGGGTAGCGTTATTGGCGCTGACGGTTTTGGTTTTGCGCAACAAGATGGACAATACCTCAAAATTCCACAAATCGGAAATGTCGTGGTTGGCAATAATGTGGAAATTGGCGCTAATACTTGTATTGACCGCGCAACGATGGGTTCTACTGTCATTGCAGACAATGTGAAAATCGACAATCTGGTCCAAATCGCACACAATGTGCAGGTGGGCGAGGGGACTGCCTTTGCCGCTCAAACGGGCGTTGCTGGCTCCACAAAGATTGGCGCCCATTGCATCTTTGCCGGTCAAGTCGGCGTTGCCGGCCATATTACAATCGCAGACCAGACTGTTGTTGGCGCGCAAGCCGGCGTGTCCCATTCGCTTAAGTCTGGCATGTATCTCGGAAGCCCCGCAATGCCGGGCGCCGAAGAACGCAAGTTGATTGTCTATCGTCGCAAATTGCCTGAAATGTATCAGGATATTAAAGAACTTAAGAATAAGAAATCAGAATAATAACTGCTCATCAATGAAATTCCAAACCACTATTGCCTGTCCGATTTCTGTCGCGGGCAGGGGACTCCATACTGGCCAACAAGTTTCTGTTACTTTTGAACCCGCACCTGCCGATTTTGGCGTGCAGTTTGTTCGTGCCGACCTTCCCGACGCTCCCGTCGTGAAAGCCGTTCCTGAAAATGTGTTCGATACTTCCCGCGGCACCTCTATCAGAGATGGCGCAGCTGAAGTGCATACTATAGAACACTTGATGGCAGCCTTGGTCGGCCTCGGTATCGATAATGTGCTCGTCCGCACCCAAGGCCCTGAAACGCCGATTTTGGACGGCAGCGCTCGTGTTTATGTGGAAATGCTTAAAGATGCCGGACTGAAAATGCTGGACACGCCTCGCAAATACGGTACAGTTAAGAAAGAGATTACTTTCAAGGTGCCAGAACAAGATGTTGAACTCATCATCCGACCCTCTGACCATTTCAAAATGACGGTGGATGTGGATTATGGAACGAAAGTTTTAGCATCTCAACAGGCCGTCTTGGACAATCTTGAAGATTTTTATCCTGAAATTTACAACTGCCGCACGTTTGTCTTCCTGAATGAATTGCAATTCCTGATTTCCCAGAATTTGGTCCGCGGCGGTGATGTGGATAATGCGATTGTTTTTGTAGATAAAGTTCCAGAATCTGCCGTTTTGAAACAACTCGCACAATTTTTCCATAGGGAAGATATCGCCGTTACACCCGATCATGTGCTTAATAATATCACCTTGCGTTATGCCAATGAACCCGCTCGACACAAACTGCTCGATTTGCTTGGAGACCTTTATTTATTAGGGGTTCCGCTTTGTGCTGAAATCATTGCTAAACGCCCAGGACACTTCGCAAATACCAACTTCGCAAAAATAATTTCAAAAAATGAAGATTTTTGTGTAACAAATTTGTAATTCCTGCGTAAAGCATAAGTGATTTTGAAAATACTATTTCGAAATAGTTTTCAATTATCTTACATAGGTTAATGGTTTGAAATAGCGGTCGATTTCTTCGACCGCTGTTTTTTTTATGGTATTTCCTTACCGCTTTTTTTGTATCTTTGCCGCCTTAATTGTAAAATTGTAACTTGATGTTTCCGAAAATAAAGAAATACTTTTTATATAAATATCTTTCAGATAATAAGGCAAATAGGCAGAAAAAACTGCTCTCGTTGAAACAGGCGAAGTCTATCGGTATGGTTTGCGAAATTACCGATGAGGATTCTTATAAAAATATTTTCTCCCTCTTTACGCAGCTGCAATCAAATGATAGAAATGTTCGATTGATGGGCTACATCAATGAGAAAGAGGTCCCCTTTTATTGTCTGCCGCAGCTGACGGCTGATTATTTCTGCAATTCGAATTTGAATTGGTATGGAAAACCGAATATGGTTCAAATCAATGATTTTGCGAAAATGGAGTTCGATATGCTGATAGATTTCAATTATCGCTACAATGCGGCTGTGGAGTCCATTTTAGCGATGACTCGTGCTAAATTCGTGGTGGGGCAGACCCCTGAAAATAAAGACCATTACGATTTGTTTATTGATCAAAAAGATAAGGATTATAGAAAATTTGTTGAGGCAATTGACAAGTACACTGATAAATTAACGGGCAATGACTGATATTTCCAAATTCAAAGGAGTGGGCGTAGCGGTGATTACGCCTTTTTTGGCTGACGGACAAGTGGATTATCCTCGTTTGGAAGCCTTAATTGAAAACTTGGTTCAAAACAAAGTGGATTTTTTGGTCGCATTGGGTACGACCAGCGAGTATCCGACTCTTTCTCGCGCCGAACGCAACGCAGTGGTCGAATGCATTACTTCCGTAAATCAAGGCCGTGTGCCCGTGATGCTGGGCGTGGGCGGTCCCAATACCCGTACCCTCTTAGATCAGATGGAGCAGGTCGGCACACTCCCGATTGATGCCATTCTTTCGGTTACCCCATATTACAACAAACCCAATCAAGCTGGTTTGTTAGCCCACTATAAACAGTTTTCCGCACATTGTCCATTCCCCATCTTCTTGTACAATGTGCCTGGTCGTACTTCCTGCAACTTGGCTGCGGAAACTACGATTCGCATTGCGCAAGAGTGCCCGAATGTCATTGGTATTAAAGAAGCCTCTGGCAATATGAAGCAAATTCTCTATTTGTTGAATCATAAACCAGAACATTTCTTGGTGATTTCTGGCGATGACCTGCTGACCCTTCCGCTGATGGCAGCAGGCATGGACGGCCTTATCTCTGTATTGGCCAATGCCTTTCCATCCGAAGTCTCCAATATGGTTCACTTGGCTGCAGCAGACCAATTTATTAAGGCGCGTATTTACCACGACAGATTGTTCGACATCTCTCAAGCTTGTTTTAAAGAAGGCAATCCATGTGGTATAAAAGCTATTATGAATCTTCAAGGAAAGATTGAAAATGTGCTGCGCTTGCCGCTTGTGCCAGCGTCTGCACCGCTATATGAGGATATTCGCCATTTGTTAAATCTCTAATACTGTCTTTATGAAAAGGTTGTTACTCTTTTTAGTTGCTGTTGCCGTAAGCTCTATGTCGATAGCGCAAGAATCTTTACTGCATAATCCGAACCCGGAAGTCTATGTGGAAACAAATTTGTCTAAATCCCAACTGCAGCAGTTGGCAATGAATTTTTCTGTGGATAAGGTGACGAAGATCGGACCGAATGAGTTCCAAGTGCGTATCTGTGTCGGCGAACGCGAATACGCCTCTTTTATGGATCTTCATATTCCGTATTCTATTGTGCAAACGCCTAAAGCCAATGTCTCTATGGCCAATAGCTATAGCCAGCTGGTTTCTTCGTGGAACCGTTATCCGACTTATGGAACCTATATGGCTGCGATGGACACCTTCCAAAGTCAGTTTCCTCAGTTGTGCCAAATTGATACGGTTTTGGCTGAAACGCCGAACCATCATAAGATTCTCGCCGCCCATATCAGCAATGATTTGTCCCAACGCGGCAATAAACCGGCACTCTGGTACTCTTCCACTATGCATGGTGATGAAACGGTTGGCTTCTATCTGATGCTTCATTTGATTCATTATCTGTTGAATAATTATGCCACGAACGAGCAAGTGCGTAATCTTGTCGATAATGTCGATATTTGGATTACCCCTTTGGAAAACCCGAATGGCACCTCCCATTCTGGCGATAACACGCTGAGTGGTTCTCCGGTTTCGACGCGCTATAATGCTAAAGGTGTGGATTTGAATCGCTATTATCCTGAAGCTGGCGAACCGGTTGGCAACATCAATAATTATGAACCCGAAATCGTTGCGATGATGAATTTTGGCGAAGCCCATCAATTTACGATGTCTTCTAATTTTCATGGCGGTTCAGAATTGGTGAATTATCCATGGGATACTTGGGAAACCAACGAACGCTATAATCCGGATGGCATTTGGTGGGAGCATGTGGGAAATCGATTTGTGGATACCTGTCAGGACTACAATGACGATTATATGACCGATGGCGTAATCGAAGGCGGTGACTGGTATGTCATTACGGGATCCCGCCAAGACTATTTCAACTATTTCCAACGCTGTCGTGAGGTGACGATGGAAATTAGTGGCAGCAAGGTTGTTTCTTCCAGCCGTTTGCCCAATTATTGGAACAATATCCGTGCTTCTTTGTTGAACTACATAGAGGAATGCCTTCATGGATTCCGTGGCATTGTTACGGATTCTGTTACAGGCGAACCTTTGGATGCGACGATTCGAATTAATAATTTTGATGACGATATTTCCTATGTTACGACTATTATGCCCGTGGGCAACTACCATCGTCCAATTCAATCGGGTACGTATTCTGTGACCTATTCTGCAACTGGTTATAACGCTAAAACCATCCAATTGGATGTGAATGAAACTCAATCTTTAGTGCAAGATGTTCAATTGGTACCGGTTGGCTATGGTATAGAAGAGGTGCAGACTCCCCAGGTGGCGCTTTATCCAAACCCAACGGATGGCCATTTTACGGTAGAATGTGGAAATGACTATATCACTTCGGTTGCGATTTATGATGTGTGCGGCAAACTCTTGCAAGAGGAAATGGTCAATGCGACTGCTGCCCACATGGATTTGCAGACTGCCCCGAAGGGTGTCTATTTCATCCGTGTTCAAACCGATAACGGTACGATTACGAAGAAGATGGTGAAGGAGTAGTCTTTATCTGCACTTAACAAAAAAGGTTCATTGCCAAGCAATGAACCTTTTTTGTTTTATAAAGAAGTATCGTTATTTGACGATGATTTCATCGATAAACAGCCAAGATTGCTGGCCGGCGCTTACATGCCATAATGGCAGTTTGCCGTAGCTTTCAACCACAATTTTGAGGTATCTGCCGCTGAGGTTGCCCTCCACGATGAATTCATGTAATTTGGCATTCTCATCTTTAACAGATTCAATGCCATCGATAGAACCGAAGGGCTGGTAGTTCTTGCCATCATTGGAAATGTAAACCGTTAATTTGCGAGGAAAGAAAATCCATGCACGCACATCTTCCAAACAGCTAATGGTCACATTGGTGACGGGTTTGACCTTCTGCAAGTCAATGACGGCCTCGAAGTTGTCGGAGAAACCTTGCCAACTGCCGACACGCCAATTGGCTTTGCCACGAATACCGTCAATAAGTCCGTTGTCGCCGCCAGCATAGTATTGTGGGGTGGGCTTGGTAACATAAGTGAGGTTTTTGTCTTTGTTGAATTTGGTGTAATGTGCCTCTGTTACCAAACTGGTGCTGCCCGTTGGATTGACAGCAACTGCTATTACAGTGACATCTGTGTCGATGACAATAGGTTCTGTGTAAAGCGTGCCGTTGTCTTTATTTGGCGTACTTCCATCCAGTGTGTAGTAGATAGCATTGTCGAATGATTCAATCTTTTGACCTTTGGGAAGATTGGGGTGGTAGTTTAGAATTTGGATGGTGTCTTTATCGCTGAAGCATTTCTTGTCTGTTGAAAAATAAGGCATCGTCGCTTTCATGATTTTTGAACTTCTGGTGACAGGCGCGCTGGCTCCATCTTTGCCTGCTTTGCTGTCGATTTTGTTTGAAAGCGTTAAAGTGGTTTTCGGCTCTTTCTTTTTGCTGGGCTTGTCTGAGAACGTGAAAACAAGGACACCTCCGTCTTTTATTTGGTCGAAAGTGAAAGCATGTCGGTTGTCAATAGCGCGTCCGTTGAGGGTGACGCCAGAGACGAAATCTCCTTTGCCGGTCTTGCGAATGACGATGTCTTTGCCATTTTCAAGGTGAATAGTGGCCTTGTTAAACATCGGATATCCCAAGTCGTAGGTGTTGCTGCCTGGACAAACGGGATAGAATCCTAAGGAACTGAGCACATACCAAGCGGACATCTGGCCGCAGTCTTCGTTCCCGCATAAGCCGTCCGGCTTAGAAGTGTAGAGCTCGTTCATGATTTTGCGGGCGAGTTCAACCGTTCTGTCGTATTGGTTTACATAATTGAAGAGATAAACGGCATGGTGACTGGGCTCGTTGCCGTGGGCATATTGCCCAATTATGCCCGTGATGTCGGACTGATCGCGCCCGGTCATTTTGGAACTTGTCGTAAATAACTGATTTAAGAAAAAGGAAACATGCTCCTCTCCACCCATCTGGTAGATGTATCCAGGGATGTCGTGCGGAACATAGGTGGAATATTGCCAAGAATTGGCTTCCGTATAATAATTGTTTACTTCTGTAGGGTCAAATGGCTGTACAAATCCGCCATTGATTTTTCCATGCATGAAACCGTTCGGGTCCATGATGTTTCGGTATGCCTGTGAACGAGCATAGAATTCATGAAACACCTTGTTGTCACCGATGAGTTTGGCAAATTGCGCAATACACCAGTCATCGTATGCATATTCCAAGGTCTTAGAGACGGACTCGTTGTCTGCATCACCCGGAATATATCCGAAGTTTGCAAATTCGGTGCGACCGAGTTTGTTGAGTGTGGCGCTGTGAACCATGGCTTTCAGCATCTCCTTCTCGTCGTATGGATGAATGCCTTTGATGTAGGCGTCTAAGATGACGGGCACCGAATGGTAGCCAATCATGCACCAAGTCTCATGGGCGGATAACTCCCAAACAGGAAGCATGCCGCCTTGTCTGTAATGTTGCATGAAGGTGTAAAGAAAATCTTCAGTACGTTTGCGGTCGATGATGTTCAATAACGGATGCAGGGCTCTATAGGTGTCCCATAAAGAGAATACAGTGTACATTTGGTGCGAACCATCGCCATCGTGGATCTCGCCGTCCTGTCCGCGATAACGACCGTCGATATCAGAATAGAGGTAGGGAGAAGTGAAGCAGTGGTACAATGCGGTGTAGAATACTTTGAGATATTCTTCATTGGAACTTTCCACTTCGATTTTGCTTAATTCCTTGTTCCAAGCCGCAACTGCTTTGCTTTTGACTTGGTCGAAGTTGAAGTTGGAAATTTCTTTTTGATTGTTTTTTGCCCCTGGGATATCAACGGCAGAAATGGCCACGTTTAAGGTTACATTTTTAACTTTTTTGTCAAAATAGATGACCGCTTTGCAGTTTTCGCCGCGAATGTCTTTGGCATCAACTAATTGATTGTCGCTGTAGTATTCAATCTTTTGAATCGGTTCAGAGGCCAAAATAGAGAATGCGCAGTATTGGTTCGGGTTCCATGCTTCGGAACGACGATAGCCGAATATTTCATTGCCCTCATGACCGATAGCGGAAGCCAACACTTTGTCGCGGTGAGTCAAATCGACGATGATGCCATGTGAACTGGATTTGGGGAATGTGATGCGATGCATGGCCACATGCTGTTCTGTGGTAAGCTCAACAAAAATGCCATTGTCCAATTTTACAGAATAGTAACCGGGAGAGGCCGTTTCGTTCTTGTGGGAAAAGGTGCTGGCATACTTTTGATTGTTAATAGATGGCTTTCCAGCAAAAGGCATGACGAGAATGTCGCCATAGTCGCTGCAACCCGTACCGCTGAGGTGCGTGTGGGAAAAACCGTAGATGAGGTTGTCGCTGTAATGATATCCGGAACAACCATCCCAGCTGTCTAATCGGGTGTCCGGACTGACTTGTATGGCGCCGAAAGGAACGATGGCGCCCGGGAAAGTGTGTCCGTGTCCGTCTGTTCCAACAAACGGATTGACATATTGAGCCTGACCGAAACAAAAAGCAACGGCAATACTTAATGCTAAAGTGAGAAATGGTTTTTTCATATAAATAGTTAAGCAGTTTTATTTATTTCATTAGCAGCTCTGTTCTTGAACCAAACAAAGGTCACATACAGCAAGCACACCATGGTGACGATGAAGGCGTATTTGGGGTTAGCGTTGGCGGCTGCGCCTGTGATGACGGGTACGAAGGCGGCACCCACGATGGCGGTGGTCATAAGGCCGGAGATTTCGTTGGTCTTTTCGGGCATCTTATCTACGCAGATAGAGAAGATGAGCGGGAATATGTTGGCGAAGCCAATGCCGATGAGGATGAAACTCAACCAAGTGGTGCAGGCGTTGTACGGCATGAACAGCAGGATGTTTCCAAGCAGGGATACCAAGATGGTGATCAGCAGGAAGGTGTTGGGCTTGATGTAGCGCAGGCAAACGCCGCCGAGGAAACGGCCCACGAAGAGGGCGATGATGAGCACGATGTTGCCCCAAGCTGCGGTGATTGCAGGATTGCCTTCCATCAGAACAGAAGGAATACGGTTGAACATGGAGGCTTCGGCGCCGCAGTAGAAGAAAATGCCGAAGAACATCATGAGGATATATGGGTTGCCGAGGGCTTTCAGACAGTTGCCAAGGGTGGTCGGTTTCTCGTCACTACCTTCGTTCTTGTTGGGGACAAATGCGAAAACCATAATCAGGGTGAGCAGGAGCACGCCGGCGAAAATTGGGAAGAGGAGGCGGAAGCCCATATTTACGGGCTCTGCAGCGCCTTCGGGGGTAAAGGAGAACCATCCGTATTTCATCAGGGCGGTGCCGATGAGCACGATGATCAGGGAGGTGGACAGGGTGCCGATGGCTTTCACGGATTGGGCGAAGGAGAGCATGCTGGAGTATTGGCCTTCGGGGGAGACATCGCGCATCATCGGGTTGCCGGAAACTTGCAGGATGGTTGCACCAGCGCCCATCAGCAGGACGGCGACTAATATTATGGGGAAGTTGAATGCGGTAATAGGCAAAATCGCACCGATGAGGAAAAGTATCATGCCGATGACTAACATCTTCTTTTTGCCGATTTTGGATTGCCATACGCCGGTGGGAACGGATAAGACTCCAAACATAATCATGCCTGCAAAGGAGACAAAGGAAGCCATGAACGGGGTGATGTTGAATGCTTTTTCAACTACGGATACCAATTGACCAGCAGCATCGCCGAAACCCATAGCTAAAAACACGAAAAATACAGAGAGCAGTGATAATGATTTTTTCATAAATAACGATTTTTAAATGAGGTTGCAAATTTATACAAAAAATGGAAGCGGCGAACGAATAAAAACAATACTTGAAAATGGTTTGGTCGGCTTGCCTGACTGTGCGGTGCCGTTGACCGAATATACCGTTTTGAAAGTCTGTCTTTAAAGCACTTGCTCCGTCACTATGCGCCATTCGCCGGGCTGGAGGTCGGCTATGGCAATGTTGCCGATTTGAACACGTATCAGACGCAGGGTGGGGAAACCGACGGCGGCGGTCATGTGACGTACTTGACGGTTCTTGCCTTCGATGAGCGTCAGTCGCACCCAGGAGGTGGGGATATTGGCGCGATAACGAATGGGCGGCACTCTGTCCCATAAGTTCTCAGGCTGCTCTGCGCGCTCAGCTTTGCAGGGCTTGGTGTGATACCCCTTGATGACCACGCCCTTGGATAATTGTTTTAATGCCTCTGGCGTGATTTCGCCTTCCACTTGGGCAAGGTAGGTGCGTGGATGCTCGAACTTCGGGTCTAATAGCTTCTTGACTAACTTGCCGTTGTCGGTCAGGAGCAAGGCACCCTCGCTGTCGTGGTCCAAGCGGCCGGCGGCATATACGTCGGGTGGAAAACCGAAAGTGTCCAAGGCCGGATGTCCGCCCTCGGGAGTGAACTGGCTTAGCACGCCAAATGGTTTGTTGAAAAGTATGACCATATTAATATATTAGGGCTGCAAAAATAGTTTTTTTACACAATCTATAATCTTATTTCTTCGTTGTACAAATGTGTGCCCTTTTTGTGGGATGTCAGCAACAAAATTCAGAGTAGAACAACCTTGCGTCTATGAAAAATTGTATATTTGCCGCGTGAAAAAGCAATGGGGGAGACTGATTGTTGAATTGTCGGGAATGTCTGAGAATGAGTATCACTTATCAATCACTAAATACTTGCTCTTATGAAAAATTATTATTTTGTCAGTATCCTTATGATCCTTCTCTTAGGATCTATGGCTGTGGAGGCACAGCAACTTCCTGAAATAGAGATGGTTTTTGTGCCTGGTGGAGCCTACACAATGGGTTGTTCGTTCGAACAGGCCTCAATGTGCGAGGACGATGAAATCCCAGCTCACGTGGTTAATGTTTCAGATTTCTATATCGGAAAATATGAAGTGACGCAGGCTCAGTGGAAAGCCGTGATGGGCCGTAACCCGTCTGCCGACAAAGGCGACAACAAGCCTGTGGAGTATGTTAATTATTATGATGTGCTGACTTTCATCGGAAAGCTGAACGCACTTACGGGCAAAAACTACCGTTTGCCGACGGAGGCCGAATGGGAATATGCCGCAAGAGGTGGTCTGATTACCCAGCGGACACTTTACAGCGGCAGCAATAATCCTGACTCTGTGGCCAATTATCATCGCAACAGCAATCGTGATCTCAAACCTGTAGGCAGTAAGAAACCGAACGAATTGGGCATTTATGATATGTCGGGCAATGTTCGTGAATGGTGCGCCGATGTGCCGGAAGCTTACGAATTGAGTGATGATGGCAAAATCAGCAATCCCAAAGGCATGGGCGCCTACGGATCCACCTGTAGAATCGTACGCGGAGGCTCTGTGACCAGTTATGAAGATAGATGCAGAGTTTCCGCTCGAGAGGCCTGTGATGAAAACCTCAGAGTTGACTACTTGGGATTCCGTTTGGTTTTGGACGAACGTTAGAATCTGATAATTGCAATTTTTAGAACGGAACAGGCCCAAACGTGCCGGGAAAGATGATGGGGGAGGAGATATCTAAGGATAGCGAAAGCTGCGACTGAGGAAAAAGTATATCTTTGCAGCCCTCAAGCAACAACGCGCGGCTTGAGGCAATGTCGCAGAAGACACCAATAACGAGAATCAATATATTAACCTGATTTTTATATGAAAAAAACTGTATTTACTGTATTACTTGCAATGGCCCTTACGGCTGTTTTTGCGCAGACCGAGGAAGAACCAGATTGGCGTATGGAGTTGCCACGCCACGAATTTGGTGTGGGCATTGGTGATCCTGCAATCGCCTTGCTGTATCGTCCATCTATATTTGAATTGCCATACGATGCTTATACTCCTGACGATTGGTTTCTGGATAATAAATACTATCATGGTGCCTATTATGCTACTTGTCCGCTGACATTTCATTATATGTACCGCGTGGCTAAGTTTTTATGGCTGGGCTTTGACTTTTCCTATATGGGTGTCTATGCTAAACGATATGGTGCGGCCGACGATGTCCAAATCGGTTGGATGAATGAACATTATTTGACGTTGATGCCGAAAATCCGCTTCTCTTACTTCAATCGTAAGTATTTGACGATGTATTCCGGTATCTCTACCGGCGTGACGGTGGGCTTGATTGAATCCGAGTCTCCGGCCGGATTCATGTCTGTGAGAGTACGCCCAGCTGTCCAAGCCACCTTCTATGGCATCTCCGTGGGCAAAAACTGGTACGGATTCGCTGAGGTGGGATGCGGGTATAACGGATTCATCCGTACGGGATTCGGCTGTCATTTTAATAAAAAACAATCATCTAATCAATAATCGTTTTTGTTATGAAAAGATTTTTCGCATTCATTTTAGGTGCTGGACTCCTCTTGAGTCTTTTTAATAGTTGTCGTGTCGAAGAATCCAACAAAACACCGGAAGCCGCTGCCTCGGTGAAAATGTTTTCTTCTTGGAATCGGGCGTATGCTTCTTTTAAGGGCGAGTTTATGGATGTCGCCTTTCAATTCAATCATTGGTTGCAGCAAAGCGATTCTTTGCCGGGTGCAACGTGTATGGACTATGTGGTTCAGCGGGCAGATGTCGAAAACACTTGGAAACTGATGCGCGACAATCAACTGGTTTATCTTGTGGAAACGGATGGCAATCTCTTAGATGCTTCTGCCCATTGGACAATTACAAGATGCAAGGGACACATGGCAAATTTCGATATGGTGTCAGACTATCAATTTTATGCTAACGGATATGATAATTTCGGAAGAACAGATGTCCTTCAACATGCCTCTTTTATACAGGATAATACCAGAATGGATATTCAAACTGTGGGAAGTAATCAGTGGCGCGTGCAATTGATTACGCCTGAGGCTTGGGATGATTATGGTGCCGTTTATGCGGATTTGACCTTGACGGTTCCATCAACGGACGTTCCGGAGAACTTGTCAGAAGTGGAATATGCGCTGGAAGGCTCGGGGAGTTTCGCTTTTGTGGAGGATTTTTATTTCAATATGTTTGAAGAAGAAATCCGTACCTATGCCTATTTGGGATTCCAAATTGAAGAACCACTGATGTCGGGTGGCGATAATACCCCTTTTTGGAAAGGCGGCGCATTCAAAATGAGAGCTACGAACGCCAATGGGGATGTGACGGAACGAACCGCCCATCTTTCTGTCCGTGGTGATAATTACTGGGTAAGTTTCTTTGTCAATGAAAATCCAGATGATGGAGAAACCTGGTGCCGTCAAGACTGCTACTAGTTCATGCCTCTGGCTTTCTTGATTCTTTCGTAGGCTTCGTTAACTTGGGCAAATTTCTCTTCGGCAGCTTTCCGAACATCTTCGCCTAAATGACTGACTTTGTCGGGATGGTGTTTCTTGGCCGCTGCACGATAGGCTTTCTTGACCTCTTCGTCGCTTGCGTCTGGACTGATTTCCAAGATCTTGTAGTCGTTGTCGCTCGCCGTTCGGGTTGTGTAAGTGTTGGATGACGAATCGCTATAACCGCCTTGTCCATAGTATCCCCCGCCGTAAGATGATTGCCCGAAGAACATGGACTTGACAGCTTCGTAGCTGCTGCGACTGATGCCACAAAGGTCTGAAATATATTGGATGGCTTGGACTTCTGACTCATTCATAGAACCATCCGCATTGGAAAATCCAAAGAGAAATTGCAAAATAATCAGCTTCTCATATACGGTGGCATGCTGACGAAGGTCTGCACAAACCGATTGAATGTCTATGTTGTTGTTTAGAATATCGCGAAAACGGAGCATGGCCGATTGAACATTGTCGGCACTCATGTGCTGCGCTAAGAAATTGCGTACATACTCCATTTCGGAACGCAAAAGCCGGTTGTTGTCTGCCTTAGCAACATATGCGGCCAGCACTAATTCGTGCTCGGTGAAGTCTTGAGATTTGTAATAATGCGTGGCGCTTTTGAATTTTTTGCGGTTGACGATAGTGTCTATTAATGCTCCGCCGAGAAAACCCATGAATGCTCCGCCTAGGCCGCCCGAGATGAGTCCGAGTAACGCCCCTATCAAACTGAATGTTCCGGTGAAAAAACAACCCATTACAATTGAGAATTGATAATTGATAATTAAGAATTTAAGCTATAGCCGACAAGGATGGATAGTATTAGCCGTGTGACTCTGCTTGGAATTTGGACCTTGTAACTACCAAATGCAGGCGTCGGCTTCGAACCAGCGACCTTGCAATTTCAACGTTTGCTCGATGACGTCGCGAACGCAACCGTAGCCCCCAGGTTGGAAAGAAATATAATCCGCAATGCCTTTGATTTCTTCGGCGGCGTCAGCTGGACAGCATTTTACTCCCGCCAACATCATCATCTGGTAGTCTGGGATATCGTCGCCCATGACAAGTACATTTTCTTGTGTCAGTCCATTATCTTTGAGATACTGGTTGAACAATTCTATCTTGTTGCTAACATGCAGAAAGATATCCATGCCGGTGAAGTTTCTGTATCTTTGGCGCATGTTTTCGCCGAAACCGCCGGAGATGATGGCTACTTTGTAACCTTTTTTCAAGGCATATTGCAGTGCGTAGCCGTCCTTGGCATTGGTGGCACGAACCATCTCCCCGTCTGCCATCGTGTATATCCTTCCGTCTGAAAGTACCCCGTCAAAATCAAAGACAAAGGCCTTGATATCGTGAAGCTTTTCTTTGTAATTAATCATAATCCTCAAAAATTAGTTGTTGTTTGCTGTCTGTCACGGTCGTTGGCATTGACAATTGACATCTCTACTCTCCTCCAAAAGCATCAACCTATTCAATCGCCTTTTTGTTGAGAATGACCATTTCTTCTTTCAAATCATCGTAGTCTAAGTCCACGACAGAACCTTGTGGCAAGGTCTGGTTGAGAATCTCTTCTGCTAAAAGATCTTCCACATTTTTCTGGATCGCTCTCTTCAGCGGACGAGCCCCATATTGCGGATCCCAGCCGGTGTCCACAAGATAATGTTTGGCTTTATCGGTAACATGTATTTCGATGCCCAAGTCTTGAACGCGGCGCATAACTTTTTTCAACTCGATATCGATAATGCGCAGTACTTCTTCTTTATTTAAGCTGTTGAAGTAGATGATATCATCAACGCGGTTGAGGAATTCTGGGGAGAAGGTGGATTTGAGGGCTTTCTCCAAGATGCCTTGTTCGACTTTGTTTTGAGCTGATTTGGTGGCTTCTGTGTTGAAACCGACCCCAGTGCCAAAGTCTTTGAGTTCGCGCGTGCCAATGTTGGAAGTCATGATGAGAATGGTGTTCTTGAAATCCACTTTCCGGCCCATGCCGTCTGTAAGTTGTCCTTCATCAAATACTTGAAGTAACACATTGTACACATCGTGATGTGCTTTTTCGATTTCGTCCAAAAGAACGATAGAGTAGGGTTTGCGACGCACTTTTTCCGTGAGTTGGCCGCCCTCTTCGTAACCTACATATCCCGGAGGCGCGCCAATCAGTCGGGAAACGGTGTGCTTCTCCATATATTCGCTCATATCGATACGGATGATCGCATCTTGGGAATCGAATAAGTATTCGGCCAAAATCTTGGCCAAATAGGTCTTGCCGACACCTGTTGGACCTAAGAAAATAAAAGTGCCAATGGGTTTGTTCGGGTCTTTTAATCCAGCACGATTGCGACGGATGGCTTTCGAAATCTTGACGATGGCGTCGTCTTGCCCGATAACGGTGCCTTTCAGTTCGTCGGCCATGCGCATCAGACGTTCGCCTTCGTTCTTGGCTATGCGCTGAACTGGTACGCCGGTCATCATGGCAATGACTTCCGCAACCGTGTCTTCGGTAACCGTTGGGCGTTCCAAATCGGCTTTCTCTTCCCAAAGCTTCTTGATGGCAGCAAGTTCCTCTTCCAATTGCTTAATTTGATCTCTGTAACCGGCAGCCGCATTGTACTGCTGCTCTTTGATGGCTTGAGATTTCAGCGCTTCGAAGTTCTTGATTTCCTGCTCTTTTTGCAGCAGTTCTTCTGGAACATGGATGTTCTGAATGTGCAATCGAGCCCCTGCTTCATCCATAACGTCAATGGCTTTGTCGGGAAGACAACGGTCGGAAATATATCGATTGCTGAGGGTGACGCATGCTTTGAGCGCGTCTTCGCTGTATTTTACAAGATGGTGGTCCTCGTATTTGTCTTTAATATTGTCCAAAATGACCAAAGTCTCTTCCAGTGTGGTAGGGTCCAGGATGATTTTTTGGAAACGACGTTCGAGGGCGCCGTCTTTTTCAATGAATTCGCGATATTCGTCTAATGTGGTGGCTCCAATACATTGCAGCTCGCCACGGGCAAGGGCGGGTTTGAAGAGGTTGGAGGCATCCATGCTGCCGGGCGCATTGCCCGCACCTACCATGGTGTGCAACTCGTCAATGAACAAAATGATGTTCGGGTTCTTGTTCAACTCGTTGAGGATGGTTTTGACACGCTCTTCAAATTGTCCGCGGTATTTGGTGCCGGCCACAAGGGAGGCCATGTCCAAGCTGACTACGCGCTTGTTCATCAGCGTGCGAGAGACATGCCCTTGGATGATGTTCATAGCCAAACCTTCAGCGACGGCAGATTTGCCTACGCCGGGTTCGCCGATGAGAACGGGGTTGTTCTTCTTGCGGCGACTTAAAATCTGCGCGATGCGCTCTAACTCTTTTTGACGGCCTACCACAGGGTCGAGTTTGCCTTCGGCCGCATACTTGGTTAGGTCTTTGCCAAAACTATCCAACATCGGGGTGGCAGAACCTTTAGCGGCGCCTTTTGTTGGCGAAGGAGTGCGTCTGTCATCTTCTTCTAAGACATCGTCATCATCCCCTGCGCCCGTGAAGGCTTCGGTACGGCCCGACTCCATGTTCAGCTCCTTCTTTACCTCCGCGGCAAATGAAGAATAGGAGAGACCTGCTCTTACCAGCAACATCTTGACGACATTGGCGCTGTCGTTGCGACCGTCTCTTAGGACAGCCAAGATGAAATGGTAGGACTCCAAAACTTCACTTCTGAACTCCCTTGATATTAAATATGATAAACGTAATGTGTTGTCTGTTTGCGTGTTGAAACGAATGCTTTCAATGTTGCTTTCCGTTTTGTTTTCGTTGCTTTCTATAAGCTCTTCTAATTTGGTGCGAAGCGCGTCAATGTCCACTCGGTAAATGTTGAAGAGATTTTTGGTCACACTTTCGTTCGGATAACGAAGGATGGCAACCATCAAATGCTCGATGCCAACATTCTGAGAATGATAGTAAACAGCAGTCTTTTTCGCTTCGTCCAAAGCATAAGTCATTTCGTCTGAGTACTTGAATTCCATAGCAAAAAAATTTGGCGCAAAAGTACAAAAAAGAAATATAGCAACGAAGAATAAGAAATACTAAAAAAATGATGGCTCTATAGACGTTTGTGTTGAAAAAAATCGTATTTTCGTGCCTTATTTGTGCAAAATACAAATTGTTTGATAACAGCAACTTAGAAGAAACTAAAAATAGATAAAATGTCAGAAGAACAAAACTTAGGAGAAAAAATCGTTCAAGTCAACATCGAAAACCAGATGAAGACGGCATATATCGACTATTCTATGTCCGTCATTGTTTCCAGAGCATTGCCAGATGTTCGAGATGGTCTGAAGCCGGTTCAACGTCGTATCATCTATGCTATGTGGGATAATAATATCGTTTCTAATCAACCGTATAAGAAGTCTGCCAGAATTGTGGGTGAGGTGCTGGGTAAGTATCATCCACATGGGGATATCGCAGTGTATGATGCTATGGTCCGCATGGCTCAGCCGTGGTCTTTGCGCTATCCGTTCGTGGATGGCCAGGGTAACTTCGGTTCTGTTGATGGCGATAGCCCTGCAGCTATGCGTTACACGGAAGCTCGCTTGCGCAAGTCTGCAGAAGATATGGTCGCCGATATTGAAAAAGACACCGTGGATATGAGTCTCAACTTCGACGATTCTATTCCTGAACCAACCGTTCTTCCTTCCAAGATTCCTAACCTTTTGGTCAATGGCGCCGCTGGTATCGCTGTAGGTATGGCTACCAATATGGCTCCGCACAATCTTCGCGAAGTCTGCGACGGTATTTGTGCCTATATTGACAACAACGATATTGAAATCTCAGAATTGATGCAGTATATCAAAGCGCCTGATTTTCCTTCTGGCTGTATTATTTATGGCTATCAAGGCGTGCAAGAAGCATTCCATACGGGGCGCGGCAGAATCGTTATGCGCGGCCATGCGGAAATCGAAACCGATAAAGGCAAAAATCGTATTGTCGTCACTTCCCTTCCTTATATGGTAAATCCTTCTGATATGATTAGGCATACGGTGGAATTGGTGAAAGATGATAAGATTGTGGGTATTACCAATATTGAAAACTTGACCAATAAACGTAACGGCACACGTATTGTTTACGATTTGCGCAAGGATGTTGTCCCCGAAGTGGTGCTCAATAAACTGTATCAAATGACAGCGTTGCAGTCCACATTCAGTATCAATAATGTGGCTTTGGTCAACGGACGCCCAATGACTTTGAACTTGAAAGACCTTATTTCCGAATATGTGAAGCATCGTCACCAAGTGGTTATCCGTCGCGCTCAATTTGATTTGAAGAAAGCGCAAGCCCGCGCTCATATCCTGGAAGGTTTGCTCAAAGCACTCGATATTATCGATGAGGTTATTGCGTTGATCCGCGCTTCGCAAACGGTTCAAGAAGCTCAGAATGGCTTGATGGAAAAATGGGGATTCACTGAACTGCAAGCAAGAGCTATCGTGGAAATGCGCCTCCGCCAGTTGGCTGGTTTGGAAAGAGAAAAGCTCCAAAACGAATACCAAGATCTTGTCAAACTGATCGCTTATTTGCAAGAAGTTCTTTCTGATGAAAGTCTCCGTATGAAGATTATCAAAGAGGAATTGGAAGATATTAAGAACAAATATGGCGACGACCGCCGCTCTCCAATCGAATACAACTCTTCTGAATTCCGGGTGGAAGATACTATCGCTGACGAAGAAGTGGTTATCACTGTTTCTCATCTCGGTTATATTAAACGAACTCCGTTGGCTGAGTATAAAGTTCAAAATAGAGGCGGCAAGGGCTCTCGCGGCGGTAATACGCGTGAGGAAGACTTTATTGAACACCTCTATATGGCTACCAACCATAATTACTTGCTGTTCTTTACCGAAAGAGGTAAGTGCTTCTGGTTGCGTGTCTTCGAAATTCCAGAAGGCGTTAAGACTTCTAAAGGTCGCGCTGTACAAAATATTCTCCAAATTGAAGAAGGCGATAAAATTACGGCTATCATTAATCTTAAGAGCATTACCGATCCAGAATACGTTGATAATCATTATGTTATCTTGTGTACCGAACAGGGTATTATCAAGAGAACAACCCTGGAAGCTTATTCTCGTCCTCGTAAGAGAGGTATCATCGCTATTAATGTTCGTGAAGATGATAGATTGCTTGCTGCTCGCTTTACCGATGGACATAGCGAAGTTATGCTCGCCCTTCATTCCGGCCGCGCCATCCGATTCAGAGAAGACGAAGAATTGCGTGCGCTGGGTAGAACCGCAATGGGTGTTAAGGGGGTTACCCTGGCCGATGGCGATGACCGCGTAATTGGCATGCTTTGCGTTGATAACGCTATGAGCAATGTCCTGATTGTTTCTGAAAATGGTTTCGGCAAACGCTCTCTCCTGGAAGATTATCGTATTACCCACCGTGGCGGTAAAGGCGTTAGCACTATCAAGATTACGGATAAGACGGGTAAGCTGATCGCAATTAAGGATGTGACCGATGAAGATGATTTGATGATTATCAATCGCTCCGGTATCGCTATCCGTCTCCATGTGGATACACTGCGCATCTTAGGTCGTAATACCCAAGGCGTCAAGTTGATTGACTTGCGTAAAAATGACCAAATTGCTGCGGTCTGCGTGGTTCCTCGTCAAGATGATGAAGAGGAAATAGAAGATGCTGAAGTGGTAAGCGATGAAACGAATGAAGCTTCTGAAACTGATGTCGCTCCGTTAAACGAAACAGAAACTACTGAGTCTAACGACTAATTTTTTTGTGCCGTATGAAACGTATAATATTGATTTCTTTAGTTTTGCTGTCTGTTGCCAGCACATTTGCTCAAAAACCGTCTTTGACAAAAGCATACAATTTCTTTTACGATAAGGATTTTGTTAAAGCCAAAGAAGCTATAGATTTGTGCGTGCAAGACGAGAAATTGTCCGCCAAAGCACAAACATGGCTGTATAAGGGCAACATTTATTATTTCTTAGCAAATAATGAATATAGTGAGAAACAGAAAAACGAAGCGTATCAAATTGTATATCCTAATGCTCCGATTGAGGCATACGATGCTTTTATGAAATCGAAGGAAATCAATTCCAATGCTGAAGCGATGGATATGTTTACCGCAAAGGATGCGTTGAAACAACTCTATCCGTTTTTGCTTGTTCGAGGTTCCGAACAATTGGTAGAAAAGGATTATGCTGGAGCAAAGTCCACTTTGCAAAAAGCAATGACTTCCTATGAAATGGATACCCCCAAATTCCCTATGAATGGTGATATCTATCTTTACTATGCTTATGCCTTAGAATATCTTGGAGAGAAGGAACATCTTCAAGAATTCTACAATAAGGCCTTGGAGGACGGTTCCACAAATCCTTATGTGTATGTCCGTCTGATTGAAGCCTATAAAGCAACCAACGATCGGGCCAATGTGGAGAAAGTCCTCCATACGGCTAAGTCTAAAGCTCCGAATGAAATGAGTGTCCGTTTGGCAGAAATCGATTACTACTATTGGATTAATGATTCCGTCAAAGCCAAATCTCTGCTTCAAAATATTCCTGTTAATAGCATTACTAATCCCGATGATTTGATGAATTTGGCCAATTCCTTCATTCGCGATAAGAATTATGAAGAAGCAGCCAGACTGTTGGAGAAGGCTAACAGATTGTCACCCAATAATTTTGTTGTTTTGTACAACCTTGGTGTGTGCAAGTATAATATTTCTGAGGAGCTCTTTAATCATTACAATGATTTAGCAGTCTCTAAAACCAATGATGCCCAAGCTCAAAGTTTTAAGACGCAGTCGGAGCAGATGCTTGCAGAATCAGCACAATATTTTGAACAGGCAAGAATTTTGGAACCGAATGATTTGAGTTTGCTGAATACGCTAAGAGCCATTTATGCTCGTCAGCAGTCACCTAAATATGATGAAATTGACGCTTTTATAAAGAAGTTAGAATAAAAATAATTAATAACCTTAAATTTTAAACAAATGAAAAAATTAATGCTTTTCGTAGTCGGCTTGATGATTAGTTCGGCTGCTTTTTCTCAATCTTGTTTGGATGACGTATGGCAATGCCTTCGTAACAATCAAGCTCCTAAGGCCAAGAAGTTTTTGGAATCTTGCATGGCAAGCAACCCCGACAATGCACAAGTATGGTTGATGAAAGGTAATGTTTATTATCAGCTTGCTAAAACAGATCAAGCAAAGATGGAAGCTGATCCTAATTTTGTTCCTAGATATCCGTCTGCTGCATGGGAAGCAAACGAAGCTTTCCTGAAAGCTATCACATTGGATAAGGAAGTTCAACCTAAAACAGGTATGATGGGTGCTAACCTTGGTCAAAGAGCCTGCGCACCTCTTATTTTCACAATGGGTGTTAATGCTGCTAAAGCAGGTAAAAATGAAGATGCTGTTAAGTTCTTTACCGCTGCTGCTCATAACTATGAATTAAGTAAAGAAGCCGCAGAAATTGCTAATGCATCTGCTTCATATTTACAAGCTGCAATCGCATACAAATCTTTGAAAGATATTGAAAATGAAAAGGTAATGCTTAACAAGTCCATTAAACTCGGTTCTAAAATGCCTGCTTGCTATGTGGAACTTTACTATATTTATCGTGATGAATTCGACACCTTGAATTGTGCTAAGGTTCTTGAACAAGCTAAAACCAACCTTCCGGAAGACGCTCAGAAAGCATTAGCTGATGCTCAAATGAACTATTTGGATTTCGTCGGCAATACGGAAGAACTGATTGCTTTGTGCGAAAAAGTAGTAGCTGCTGATCCTTCTAATTATGAAATGATTGGTATTGCTGTTACCTACTTGAACAACAGCAAAGCATTTGCTCAAGCAGAACAAATTTTGAATGCCGCTCTTGCAAAAGAACCGAATAACTTTGACTTGAACTCTCAAATGGGTTATCGATTCTATCAAGAAATGATCTCTTATGATGATCAATTGCAAGCATTGAAGGACCAAAAAGCATGGAATGATGTGGTAGCTATGCAAAAAGAAGGTACCGAATGGTCTATTGGAAGAAAAGCTGCTATGCAAAATGCTCATGACTGGTGTGAAAAAGCATATCAAATCTACTCTGATAACTTGGACAACAACAAACGTCTTCGTCAGTTGAAATTGTTATTGGGCAAAGAAATTCCTCAAGAATTGAATGATAAGGTTAATGCTCGTATGCACTAATAGATGCTAACAAACAATTAAAGGCGCTCAAATTTGGGCGCCTTTTTTTTTACATATACATTTATATATATTAGGGCTCGCTAAAAAATAGGTGTTCGCATCAAAACTGTCTTTGCAAAGGGATTCAATGAGCCCAAAAAAGGCAACGATATACGACTTGATCCGTTCCTATAAAAATATCACGGTGCAGCCGTACCTTGAGCAACCCCTGGGGGGGAGGATCTCAGTAACCCCAGATAAGCCCGGAATGTAATGAATGGCGCAATCTGGAGAGGAATGGCGAGGTGCGGTGGTGCCGGGCCGCCCAAATCATAATAAAATCAAAATATTCGGGTCAACAAGTATATAGTTGCAAAAAAAAAGAGGATTTCGAAAGAAATCCTCTTTGTATGATAAGTGAATAAGTGATTAAATTTCCCAAGTGTCGCCACTATTGAGAAGTTCATCAACGCATTTGAATTTTCCGTTGGTCATTTGTTCGTCCATTTGGTCTTCGTAAAGTTGGGTGTAGGACGTTTTCTGAACGTTTCTGATGACGCCAATAGCAACAGGAAGGTCGCCGCTCATACGTGCGAGCATCATGTGGATGCCGGGGTCTTCCGTTGTTTCATCGTGAACCATGATATCATCGATAGTGATGCCGTGTTCTCCGATAGTGACGGCTTCTAAGCAGCGTCCGTTGAAGCGGATGCCCTTGTTCTTTTCTTTACCGAAAATCATAGGTTTGCCATGTTCCAAAACAATCGTTTTATCATCGCGGACAGCACGATCGGTAATAGCGGCATGAGTCTTATCATTGAAGATCATACAGTTTTGAAGAACTTCAACAACGCTGGTGCCATCGTGTTGAGCTGCGCGAGTCATGATTTCTGTGGTCAATTGAGGAACGCAGTCTAAAGCGCGAGCATAGAAAGTACCTTGAGCGCCCATGACTAATTCGCCTGGGTTGAACGGGTAGTCAATAGTTCCGTAAGGAGAAGTTTTGGTTACTTGGCCGAACTTTGTGGTAGGACTGTATTGACCTTTGGTAAGGCCGTAGATTTCGTTGTTGAAAATCGTGATGTTCAAGTCTTGGTTACGACGAACTGCGTGGATGAGGTGGTTGCCACCGATAGCCATGGAGTCGCCATCGCCCATATTGACCCAAACAGAGAGTGCAGGGTTAGCCAATTTCACGCCCGTTGCGATAGCGCAAGCGCGTCCGTGAATGCTATGGAAACCATAAGTGTCCACATAATATGGAATACGGGATGAGCAACCGATACCGGAGACCATACAGATATTCTCTTTTTTGTGGTTCGTTTTTGGAAATGTGTTCAATAAGGAGGTGAGGATGGCGTGGTCACCGCAACCGGGACACCATTTTACCATTTGGTCGCTGGTGAAATCAGCTTTTGTATATTCGCGATCC
>JAKSMD010000027.1 GCA_024400815.1 Bacteroidales bacterium
CTCTTCATCGCCAAAGTTACAGAAGCCGTCGCCACCTCCAACGTACCGAGTTTGACCTACGCCTACTATCATGCAAACATCAAACCCAAGCCAACCGTCTCTAATAGTGAAGGAAAGACCAAATGGGTTTGCCAAATCTGCGGTTACGAATACGAAGGCGACGAACTTCCTGACGATTTCATTTGTCCGGTTTGCAAGCATGGCAAATCGGATTTTGTCAAAGTAACTTAGAAGCAAGCTTTCAGTATATCCACAATTTCCTCATTCGTAGGGACATGATATCCGCCGCATTTCACGGTAGATTCTGCAATTAGCGGCAACATATCTTCTGTGGCGCCTACTTCTCGCAACGTTTGCGGGATACCGAGTTCGGCAATAAAATCGCTCAAGCATTGAATGCCTTCCAAAGCAATCTGCTCATCCGTCTTGCCTGTAGGGTCCACATGCCATACATTTTGAGCATAGCGGACAAAACGATGCAAACCAAACGGATAAATGAAGCGATAATATGGTATTGAGATGATAGCCAGACCGATACCATGTGCACAATCGGTGTAGGCGCCCAGTTGATGTTCAATCATGTGGACTTCCCAGTCTTGCGTTTTCGAGACCGCCAATATCTTATTCAGTCCCATCGTAGCGCACCACATGATATTGCTCCGCGCTTCATAATCCAAGGGATTTTGAACAGCCTTACGGGCGGCACTGATGAGGGCCAGCATATCGCCTTCCAACAAATAATCGCTCACACAATCATCGTCGCCAGAGAAATATTGCTCCATCAAATGAGAGAAAATATCAAAAATGCCGCTCACCATCTGGTATTTCGGCACGCTATAGGTAAATTCCGGATTGAGAATAGAGAATTTCGGCGCCACTTTTTCCAAAGGGAAAACGCGCCCCAGCTTCAACTTTTTATCTTCATTGGTAATCACCGAACCGCTATTCATTTCAGAGGCCGTGCCGGTCATCGTAAGGATAGAAGCCACGGGAACAATCGTATGGGTGACCGGTTCGCCCTTTTCCCAATAGCGTGTCCAAGGATCGCCTTCGCAATAGGCGGCAACGGAAATGCCCTTGCTGCAATCCACAACAGAGCCACCACCCACAGCCAAAATCAAGTCGATATGATGTTCGCGCACCAAGCGAGCGCCCTCCAGCAATTGACTGTAACGCGGATTGGAGTTGATGCCAGAGAGTTCAACCACATTTTTGTCCGTCTCTTTCAAAATGCGGATCACTTCGTCATAAAGACCTATTTTTTTAATAGAATTCTTCCCATAAACGAGTAAGACATTCTGTCCAAATGATTTAAGTTCATCAGAAAGATGTTTCATCGCACCCTTTCCAAAGTGAATGCGGGTTGGATTTTGATAGGTAAAATCGATATTCATAGTGTAAAAATTTAGTTTCAAAATTTTGGAACGGCAAATTTAATAAAAATACAGACATTTGCCGAACAATCGAATATTTTATGTAGGTTTGCACCCTCATTTTACAACCTATTTACATGACTTTATTACTGATATTTTTACTGAGTGCGATGGTGATCTCTTTTCTGTGTTCCACCTTGGAATCGAGCTTGCTTTCCACCCCTATATCCTACATTTTAATGAAAGAAGAGGAGGGCTATAAGCCAGCCACACTTTTCAAAAAATACAAGACAGAAACCGAGCAGCCGCTGGCCGCCATTTTGTCATTAAACACCATTGCCAACACCATCGGTGCCGCAGGCGTAGGACAGCAGGCAACCTTAGTTTTTGGCAGTCATTGGTTCGGCTTAGTATCCGCCATCACCACCTTATTGATTCTTATTTTCTCCGAAATCATTCCGAAGAGTATCGGCACCAACAACTGGAAAAACCTGATGGGGTTCACCGCAAACACCATCAGAATCCTGATTATCATGATGTTTCCATTTGTAAAACTCATCAAATTGGTCACCAAGATTTTCACCAAGAAAGACCAAGACACGATTGTCAGCCGCGAAGAAGTCTCCGCCATCGCCAATGTCGGAGAAGAAGAAGGCGTTATTGAAGAAGATGAGAACAAAATCATCCAAAACATCATCAAGTTGGACAACATCAAAGCCGAGGAAGTCATGACGCCGAGAGTGGTGGCTGCCATCGCCCCAGAAACGATGACCTTGCGAGAATACTATGCGGACGACCAATTCGATCATTTCTCCCGCATTCCGGTATATTCTGAATCACCCGAATTCATCTCCGGTTACATCCTTCGTGACGATGCATTAGAGAATCTGACGGAAGACAAATTCGACATGACCTTAGGGCAAATCAAGCGCGAATTGCCTTATTTCAATGAAGAGAAATCCATTAGTGAGATTTGGGACACCATGTTAAAAGAGAAATCACAGATTGCCCTTATCATTGACGAATATGGCTGTTTTCAAGGCATCCTTACGATGGAAGATATCATTGAAACCGTTTTCGGATTAGAAATCATTGATGAAAGCGATGAGGTTTCAGACATGCAGCAATACGCTCGCGAAAGATGGCAACAGCGTCAAAAGAGACACAAATCCATTCAGCGTCCAGAGTTGCCAACCGCTTGCGAATAAATAAAGTTAGACTTTAGAAGTATTTTTTTATTTTATTATAAAACAATAAGATGAATAAAAATATTTTCAATCTTAGCAGAACAATTTTAGGGATAACGGCCCTCCTCATTTTAGGCATAGGCGTCCTTCATGCGCAAAGTAAAAGCAAACAGCAAGAAGAGAATCCTGTTTACAAAATCATGTCATTCAACATCCGCATGAGCGGCTTTTCGGAGCAAGACGGCATCAACGCATGGGCAAACCGAAAAGAGGCCGTAGTGAACATGTTGAACCAGCAGGCGCCAGACATCTTTGGCGTACAGGAGATGCTTCCCGACCAGAAAGATTACCTTTGCAAGCAATTGAGCCAATACCGCATGAAGGGCATCGGCCGTGACGACGGCAAAAAAGAAGGCGAATGCATGGCGATCTTCTACCTTAAGGACAAATTCAAATGTTTGGATTACCATACCTACTGGTTGAGCGAAACCCCAACGCAAGTGTCGCGCGGTTGGGATGCCGCCTGCAAACGCACCGTCACCTGCGTATTGTTAGAAGACAAACGGACCAAACAGACCATCTACTATTTCAACACGCACTTGGACCACATGGGCCAAGTTGCCCGCCGCGAATCCGTCAAACTTCTTTGCCACATTATAGACTCTCTCACGAAAGGGACCCAGGCCCTCGTGATTTTGGGTGGCGACATGAACTCCACAATAGAAGACGAAATCTTCAAGCCATTTGAAGCACACGGCCTGTTTGACGCTCGAATAGACGCTCAAGAGTCCAGCTTCATAGACACTTACAACGCATTCGGCAAAAATGACGGCAAATTCGCCAACAACCAGGGTTTCCAACGTATCGACCACTTTTTCTATAGTCCCAGCATTCTCGCCCTTAAATTCCAAACCATTGTCGAAGACTACGGGGTACCTTACATTTCCGACCACTATCCTATCGTCTTATACTTCTCTAAAAACCCGAGAATCCGTTCTGTACGATAGCACATCATAAAAAATCATTCAAATCGCAATATTCAAACAAAAAAGGCGTTACTATTAGCGTCATTAACCTTTAGATTATGAAGCAAACCAGAATTCTACTCTTAACCATATCCACCCTATTGTTTTTCTGTGCGAGCTGCGACAAGACAGACTTAACCCCAGCATACATCAACATCACTTACGATGATGTGAATGGGTGCATTGATGTCTCCCGGTTCAATGAGATGCATGATTTGAACTTCGATTCAGAGCAACTTGAAGCTTTGACACAGCACACATTTACCCATGTCAATGTTTATGTAAATAACAAAAACTTAGGGTGTTGGCCACTTCCATGTAAAGTTCCAGTTTTGGACATAAACAATGTAGATTCTTCCACATTGATAATATTGCCGGCCTTCCGCCAAACCGGCATGTCGAACACCGTTCAAGGATATCCTTTCTTGAATGTACTTCGTCAAAAGGTCATGTTGAAGCGCGGCGAGACCTACCATATCACGCAAAATCCATTGAGTTATATCTATAGTCCGTATGCATCCTTTCCATACTTTGAAACCTTCTCCAACAGTTCCAGTTTCTCACCGACGGACACCAGCGGAAGCACTTTGACTTTCCAGCCCACCACAGAAGACGGTCGCAAAGTCGGCAAAATCCTCTTGAACGACCAAAACGGGCTCAATTTTGACGTTATCTCCAACGGCATCACCTTGCCAATATACAACTATTATGTCTATTTGGAAATCACCTATAAGACGGAAAGCAATATGGAAGTCGGTTTGAAGATGTCAACGGACAATACCCCCAACTCCATTCACCAGTTAGGCGGCATCTACCCCACCAATGGAGAATGGAAGACCATCTACTTCAATTTGGGCAGCGTGCTTCTAGGTTATCATCTTACAGGCAGCAGTTGGACAGAAGCCAACATCGTACTTACGGGCATAGGCGCCAAAGGCAAAGACACCCATTTTTACATCGACAACATCAAAGTCATCTACGAACCAAGCGCATAGTAAAGCATGAATAAGAAAAGACTCACCGCACTATATTTGATATTCGACGTCTTGGCTGCGGTCATCACTTGGGTATGTTTGTATATATACCGCAAAAGTGTTGGCGAGAGCATGCCCTTCAATATGATTGGCGAAGCCATGCACAACGACCCCAAATTCTTCTGGGGCCTTGTGTTATGCCCTATTTATTGGGTCTTTTTGCATGCCTTTATAGGATATTACAATAAAATATATAGGAAATCCCGATTGAACGAACTGTGGACCACCTTTTTAATCACCCTGTTCGGCACGTTGATTTTCTTCTTTGCTTTCATTTTAGACGACATTGTAACAACACCGCATGATTATGTACGCTACATGTTGTTTCTCTTTGCGCTGCAATTCCTCTTAACCTACATACCGAGAGTCATCATCACAACCAATGTCAACCATAAAATCCACAACGGGCAAATTGGATTCAACACCATCATCATTGGCAGCGACGCAAAGGCCGTACAATGTTATAACACCGTGATGGAACAAAGTCCGCGTTCAGGCAACTTCCTGATTGGCTATGTGAAAGTGGACAAAGACAGCGAAGATGAGTTGGCCGGCCGCATTCCCTGCTTAGGTTTCATCAATGAATTGACCGACATCATTGACAACAACAATATTGAAGATCTCATCATAGCCTTGCACAACGGGCAGCGCAAGCACATCGAAAAGATTGTCAACTTGGCACGCGACAACCACAAGCTCACCCTCAGCATGATTGCACAAACTGCTGACATTCTTACCGGTGCCGTGAAGACCTCTGCCGTTCTTTACGAACCGTTAATCACCATCACCCCCGAATATCTGCCCACTTGGCAACGCTTTCTCAAGCGCGGTTTCGACATTCTATTCTCCTTAATAGCATTAATACTTCTGTTCCCCGTGTACATCTTCTTAGCTATTGGTGTCAAGAAGTCATCCCCGGGGCCTATCTTCTACAAACAAGAAAGAATTGGATACCGCGGCAAGCCCTTCCATATCATCAAATTCCGTTCCATGCGTCAAGATGCCGAAGTATCAGGTCCTATGCTATCCTCCGACAATGACCCGCGCATTACGGCATTCGGCAAATGGATGCGACAATATCGATTGGACGAAACACCGCAATTTTACAATGTCCTGATTGGCGACATGTCCTTAGTGGGTCCCCGACCAGAACGCCAATTCTACATCGACCAAATCACAGAACGCGCCCCCTACTACAAGTTACTTTTGGGCATCAAACCGGGTATCACATCCTGGGGACAAGTGAAATTCGGGTATGCCGAAAATGTAGATGAAATGGTAGAGCGTCTTCGTTGGGACTTGCTCTATATTGAAAATATGTCTATCCAAATGGACATCAAGATTCTCATCTACACCGTTTTAATCGTTTTGAAAAAAGAGGGCAAATAATCCAAGAATTATTCAATATAATATCATACACCATGAAAAAAGTCCTACTCGCGTTCATCCTTATTAGCACCTTCCCTTCCCTATTTTCACAAACCATCAGAGCCAAAGACCGTTGGGGAGAATCGCTCTGCTATATCGATGGCAACACCCTCCGCGAGAAAGACCGCTGGGGCGAGAAGTTGTTCTATTTTGACGGCACCACCGTGCACGAAATAGACCAATGGGGAGCAAAACTCATTTTCATGGACGGAAACACCGTTCGCGAACGTGACCGTTGGGGAAAGAAATTGCTTTATTTCGATGGTTATACCATCCGCTTGGGCGATCAATGGGGTGAAAAGCTCTATTATCTGGATGGGGCCACCTTGCGCGAGAAAGACCAATGGGGAAATCCTGTTTTATATTTTGAGACGATTCCTGATAAATGGATATTGGCCATTCTTATCATCTTATTGGAACAAATCTAAGAAGTCCTATCTTCAATCATCAGCTTTCGCCCGACTGGTCGTAACCAAATAGACGCCAATAATAATCAGCACTAGAGCTACGGGTTTATTCCAGGTGAAAATATCCTGACCGAAGGCAATCGCCACGCAAGCCGTCACAACGGGTTGAAGATTACTATACATGCTCACGGTAGTCGGCCTAATGAAACGCAAACTAATGGGCAACAGAAAATAGGAAACCACCGTTGCGAAAATCAGCACCGTAAACAGACTCACATAGGCGATAGCTGGAGCAAGAACAAAAAACAGGGGGCAGCTTTCAACCGAAAAATAAGGAATTGCCATAGGCACACAAATAACGCTGCCATATAGAAATATCCATTTCATCATCGTCACAGGTGTGTATCTCTTCGATATGCCTCTGGTCATAACCAAATAACTGCCATAAAAGAAGATATTCACAAAACACAGCAGCAGTCCGATGGGGGTGGCATTAGCATCAATGCCAAAAGAGAACAGCACGATCATCAAGGCGCCGCCAATGCCGACAAGCACGCCCAAAGATTTGCGCATAGAAATCGGTTCTTTTAGAAAAATGGCCGCCAAAATCATCACCAGCAGCGGACTGGTGGCGGAGACCAACGAGACATAGCATGGCGAAGTATAACGGAAAGCTTCTGAAAAGGCAATGAGCGTGCCCGCCAGCACCACCCCACCCAACACAAAAATCCACATATCGCGAGCGGTCACATGCTCACGCACATAGTTGGCACGGTCATGCGACTTGCCACGCACCTCTTGCAGCAAAGCCAAAAGCCAAAAGCAAGCCGTTCCAAACAGCATTCGCACGGCGGTATAGACCGCCGGAGACATATATTGAGGAACCACTACTTTTGAGCAGTTCGGATTAATGCCGAAAATGATATAAACGGCTAACGCGGCCAAATGGCCAATCCACTTTTTGTTGTTATTTTCCATTGCTTTTTCTGCTTTTAGCCGTTAACTCTTGAAACTTGAAACTTGAAACTAAAATTGCACGTTGCATATCAGTCACGCAACGTGCAATTTACTATTTAGGTGCCATTTGAAAAATTAGTTCTTCAGGGCAGCGATTTCTTTAATAGCATTGATACAGGTGTCAATTTCTTCTTCTGTATTGAAAGCACCAACACTCAAGCGGACGGTACCGTCGATAGGAAGAGTTCCGAGACGTTCGTGTACCAATGGGGCACATTGCAAACCGGTACGGCAAGCAATATCATAGTCAACATCCAACATCGTGCCGACATCCATAGCTTCGAAGCCGCGGACATTGAGGGCGAGCACTGGGTTTTGATTTTCAACGGGGGTGGCGCAGTAAACGGTAACGCCTTCGACATTGCGCACACCGTCAACAAGACGTTTCCAGAGTTTCATTTCCTGATCGTGGATATTCTGGATGCCCTTTTCGGTAATCCATTTCACACCGCGATAAAGGCCGCTGATACCGAGCATATTCATAGTACCTGCTTCCAGACGGTAAGGATATTCATCCAAGTGGGTACGGACAGCGGAACGGACGCCCGTGCCACCGAAACGGGTTTGGCGAACTTCGACGCCTTCGCTCACGTAGGAGCCACCGATACCGGTCGGTCCCATCAAGCACTTGTGGCCCGTGAAAGCGTATGCGGACACACCATAGTCAATCATATTCATTTCCACAGCACCTGCGCCTTGGCTACCGTCAACGACGAAGATCAGGCCGTTTTCTTGGCAAACCTTACCAATTTCTTTGATCGGTTGAACCGTACCAATAACATTGGAGCATTGAGTGCAAACCACCATCTTCGTATTCGGCTTGATAGCTTTCTTGAAATCATCAGGGTGAACATAACCAGCCTCATCGAATGGAAGATAGGTTACTTCAATAATACCTTGTTGTTCAAGACAATACAAAGGACGAAGCACGGAGTTGTGTTCCAACATAGTCGTGATAACATGGGAACCCTTTTGTGCCAATCCCTGAATCAAAATATTCAAAGAGTCCGTTGCATTGTAGCTGAATGTCAAACGACGTTCGTCAACTTTAGCGCCACCATTGAACAATTGGGAGAGCAAGCGACGGGTGTCCGTCAAAAGTTCGCCAGTTTCAATACCTGCATCATAGCCAGCACGACCTGGACTGACGCCATGAACACGGTAAAAGTTATCCATAAAATCATAAACCTCTTTAGGTTTAGGAAATGATGTTGCTGAATTGTCTAAATAAATCATAATTATGAGTTTTAAGTTAAAAACGGCCGCAAAGATACAATTTATTTTGAGACTCCGCACATCTCACTTCTCACCTCTCACTTTGACATTGACTTTGACTTTTTGGTAGTCTCTGTTTAAACTTTAAACATTTGCCATCAAGTACGGCCCTTGCACTCCTGAGTGATTTTCTTGAAACTTGAAACCTGAAACCATCCTGGCAACCATACTGAAAAAACAACAAAATATTTGTAGTAATTCGTTTCTGCTTTTTTTCTATCTTTGCACGCTTTTTTTGAAAGTATAACTTAACTCCACATAACAATGAAAAAGATCTTAGTCATTGGTGCCTGCGGACAAATCGGTTCCGAATTGACACCCGCATTACGCAAACAATACGGCACAGACAACGTCATTGCCGCTGATATGATTTATCCTTTGAAAGGCGATTTGGCAGATGCCGGTCCTTCTTGCAAAATCGATGCAACAAATGCTCAGGACATCGCTGATGCTGTAAAGAAATACAACATCGACGCTATCTTCAACTTGGCTGCCATCTTGTCTGCAAAAGCAGAAGCAAATCCAATGTTGGGTTGGAATGTCGGCATCGGCGCACTGCTCAACTGCTTGGAAGTTTCTCGTGAATTCGGTTGTTCTCTTTTCACCCCAAGTTCCATCGGTGCTTTCGGTCCAGACACTCCGCACGACATGACTCCGCAAGACACCATCCAAAGACCGCGCACCATCTACGGTGTAACGAAAGTCACTGGTGAGTTGCTCAGCGATTACTACTTCAAACGTTTCGGCGTTGACACCCGTTCAGTACGTTTTCCAGGTCTTATTTCTAACGTCACCCTCCCTGGCGGCGGCACCACCGACTACGCCGTTGAAATCTACTACGCCGCAGTCAAAGGCGAAAAGTTCACCTGCCCTATCGCAAAAGGCACCTATATGGATATGATGTATATGCCGGACGCTTTGAAAGCCGCTATGGATTTAATGGAAGCTGATCCTTCCAAGCTCATCCACAGAAACTCTTTCAACATCACCGCTATGAGTTTCGAGCCGGAACAGATTTACGCTGAAATCAAAAAGCACCTCCCGAACTTCGAAATGGAATACAAGTTTGACGAACTCCGCCAAGGCATCGCAGACTCCTGGCCAAACTGCATGGATGACCACTGCGCTCGCGAAGAATGGGGCTTTAAACCGACCTACGACCTCGCTTCTATGACAGAAGACATGCTCAAGGTGCTCGGCGAGAAGTACAAATAATATTGACTTTTGACTATTGACATTAACGGGCGGCCCGAATGGGCGGCCCGTTTTTTTATGACCGTAAAGACATGGCGTGCCATAGTTCTACGGGCTATGCCTAGGGGATCGCGGCAGCGATTGGAACCCATTTACTTGCGTGCGGGTGGGAGGACGGTGGCTTTTATATGGAAGCAAATCTATGCAAATCTGAAACTAATTATGCGCCTTACGTGCATGGTGGGTGGGCAGCAAGTTAGGGTGAAAAGCGCGACGGCACAGCGTTGGGAAGTGCGTGGGCGGTGCCGGGCCGCCCAAATCATAAAAACGAATAAATCGGAACAACCTATTCATAGTTATCCCGATTTATTGTTAGCTATTGGCGTTTTCACACGCCATATTCCTACAAAACGGTAACGCTGCCAGTGAATGAGTATTGACGGCCTCTATTATTGGTACAATATATCATATAATTGTACACAACATTGCGGTACAGCTTGCCTTTGACCGTGCCATCCCATTTGAAGTTCGGGTCGTGAGAAAGATAGACCAATTCGCCATATCGATTATACACTTGAACCGTTATCTCTGCAATATCATCCGTACTGGAGAGTTGGAAATAGTCGTTGAGTCCATCCGGTTCACCAGGTGTAATCGCATTCGGGAAATAGAGCAGCAGCGGACAATCCTCCGTAATCGTTATCTCACCCGTTTTTTCGCAATTATCCTTAACCGCAGTCACCGTATAAACGCCTTCATATTCTGCCATAATCGCTTGGGAAGTCAGACCGTTGTTCCACAAATAGCTTTCGCAACCATTTTCCGGAACGCGCAATTCCACTCCACCTAACATATTAAAGCAGTGGCTGAAGTCTTCGCCCAGATTCACATTCGGCAACGGTTTCACCTCCAGTTTCAAATAAACGGTGCTGTCGCATCCGTATTGGTTCGGAATGACTTGAGAGCGATCGAAGTTGCCGGCAACCATCTGAGCGGGCAGATTGAATCCAAAATCCGAGAAGGTTTCCCCTTGGCAGATAACCGCTTCCACCAAAGTATCGCTCACATCATGGACTATCACTTCTTGGTCAATAGAAACCAAGCAGCCATCAGCTGCAAAAGAGTTCAAAGTATATGTCGTTGTAACCTCGGGATCCACGAAAATCGTTTCGCCCACGCCGATAGAATCGGTGCCTTGCAGCCATGTGTAAGTGTTGCCGCCCGTTGCAGACAGCGTGGTGCCATTGCCGTTACAAATTTCAAACTCGCCCGAAATCTGTGGCAAATTGGCCAACAAATCAATCTGGAAAGTGGCTGTATCCTGACAAGCGTCCTGGCTGATACCCGAAACCAATGTGACGGTATAATTGCCTGGGCCCGGATATTCATGAACCGGATTGTATTCATCAGAAGTGGTGCCATCTCCAAAGTCCCAATGGGCTGTTTCGCAAGGCTCGTTTGTTCCTGTCGGCGTAACGCCATCGGCGGAAATCGTACTTTGATTATCAAAACTATAACTCCATGTGCATCCATCGCGTTCTGCATTGAAAATGGATAACGGATAACGCGGTGCCAAAGAGGTTCTCAACACGAAATAGCAGTTCGAATTGTTCAAAGAAGAGACCTGACAGCAAAGCACACCCGACTGTCCTTGAACATCAATAGTCAAGGACTGATTAGTAGAAATAACATTGTTTGGCGTATTTTGGTAGTACCAGCGATAGGCAAAACCAGACGGTGCGGTATAGGTATTCTGCATCATTTCGCCGCAGGTTTCCACCGTGATTACTTTCTTCTTGCAGTTTAAGTTAAAATAAGCATATCCGTAGTGACCGCTCTGGTCGCAATCGTAGGTAGTCAAACGGATACGGATAGTTTGACCATGATAGTTGGACAAATCGGTGCCCACATAGGTCCAATCCTTCCAAAGCACCCCACTATTGCCTGCATTCCATCCCAACGAGGAGTTGGCGATATAGTCCGCAGAGCCGCAAGTCGGGTCAATCATGTTATTATTCTGATCCAGCAGTTCAAATTTGAAACGAGGTTGTTCGGCGGCTGTATGACCTGGATCTTCCAAGACAGCAGCATATTTCAGCAACAGAATAGAAGCTTCCGTCGTATCCACATAGAAATCATACGAGATACTCTCAGCTTCAGAGCCTGTATTCCAATTGCCCAAGCTTACCGAATAGAGTTCGCATGGCGGGATTGTGTGCAGTTGACTATTGGTACGTGGGTCCAGTTCATCTGTATATTGAAGTGTATGGCGACTATTCTGCGAACTAGCACCTTGATCCACAACGCCAATATTTTGGTACGGATTTGAAAAAGAGCCGTAAGTACAAGTAATTTGAGGGTCATTCAAATCTGAGAAATCGATGCACGCGTCGTCCGTAGGAGCGCAGAACTGGCCAAAGGTAGAGATTTCGTTCGTGAGCACCCCGTCATTGCCACAATCAAAATAGAGATATACATCATAGGTGACGCCCGGTGTCAATCCATGAATCACATAGTTGGTGCCCGTCACCATAATGCGCGTACCCGTACCTGGTGTAAAGCCCACCTGACCGTATTCTAAAAAGTAGTTTGTCACCGTAGGGTCCATAGACGCCGACCATGAGGCCTGTACGCCGCCATCAGCAGCCATAAAATGCAAGCCGTAAGGGCCACCACAATTACAAGAGCCCGTGCAGGAAACATTCAAGGCAAAGCCATCACGCGTAACGGAACCATCTGACGTAAAGCGAAGTGTCAACGGTCCTGTTGTAGAAATCACATCCAAGCTTCCGCTACCCGAAACGGCATCCACCACTGGAGTCGTACCTGTTCCTACGCCATTATAGACATAGATTTTATCCCAACCACTCTCCGTATTATAGGTGCCCGACAAATGAACCACACAACCCGGCGTAGCAGGTTGAATGACAATATAACCGCTGCAACTATTCGGATAGGTATTGGTTCCACCTGGATCCATTATCGTAGCATCACATGTGGTAATCGTCTGTGAGCCAGAAGACGGCATCGTATACGTTGTTTGTGCGAAACTGTTGATTGAGAAAAGAACGATTCCCAACAACATACTCATAAAACGGATTTGCGCTTTCATATACTGTTTCATTTTTTACAAAATATTAAACTGCAATGTTCTTTTTACTGAATTTCTAAAAAAAAGTTACATCAACTTACGATAAAATCAATTATTTACGTTTTAGAACTACCGCTTGACCGCCACCTTGGTTCAGTACCACTTCCAAAGCATCATCTCTTGTAAGATTATCGAGTGTATAGATTTCGTAGGCAGTAGGATTATATTTCCAATCCGCATCTAAAGCATCAGCATAAACGGTAGCGGTATAATAGGCATTTTCTTCCAAAAAATCCAACGGCACAAATAAACGGCGTGCTTTTTCGTTGGTAGTCGCTCCTAAAAAAAAGGTATCACCTGCCTTGCGCACCATGACCACATACTCTCCTATCTCGCCTTGCAGGGCCCTTGACCAGTCACAATCGGGATTAAAGTCTCTAAAAAATTGAAAAGCAGGGTGATTTTCATAATTTTCTATCAAGTCAGATGCCATCTGCAGCGGAGAATAAAGAATCACCCAATTGGCCAACTGTTTGGCCAGTGTAGTATTCACGCGACTGTTGCCTTGATCTTGGTCATTCCATTTTTTGCGCTGTGGCAGATTGCGTGTATTTTTATACAAAATATCGAAGGTTCCCGGCGTATAATCCATCGGGCCTGCAAGGAGTCGCGTAAAGGGCAATATTTCATAATGTTCGGGCGGATTGCCTGCGCTCCAAGCATTCCATTCCATACCACGTGCGCCTTCTCGCGTCATCATATTCGGATAGGTGCGTCGGATGCCTGTCGGCTTAATCGGCTCATGCACATCCAACATACACTGATGTTGAGCCGCCGTCAGCACAACTTTACGATAATGGCGCACATTATACTGGCCATGATGAGAATAACCGCCTGGAATTCCGCCAGCATAGCCTGTCTTCACACAATGCACGCCCAAACTATCTAACCATTGGTAGGTGTGCTCTAATTGTCGCTCATAATTGGGAATATTGCCGCCCGTCTCATGATGACTGATGACCGCAATCCCCTTTTGAGCAGCATATTGCAAAACTTCCTCCACATCAAAATCAGCATATGGCTTCGTGAAATCAAAATGCTGCTGACCGCCCCAAGTTTCCCAACCTTCGTTCCATCCTTCATATAAGACAGCGTCAATATGGTTCTTTGCAGCAAAATCAATATAGCGTTTGGCATTTGCCGTCGTGGCGCCATGACGGTCATATATAGACCAACTCTCAATGCCCAAATGCATTCCCCACCAGATTCCGACATATTTCATCGGCTTTATCCAAGAGAGGTCTCCCGTCAGTTCACAAGGCTCGTTCAGGTTCAATATCAAGGAGGAGTTTATCAAATCCACCGCTGCTCGACCGAGTGCAAGCGTACGCCACGGCGAAGTGCAGTGCGTTCCGGCAAATCGCGCACGCACCAAATCCGGCCATGGGGCCAAAGTGGCTTTGAACGCATGCTCGCCATCTTTATACAGCACCATCTCTGGAAAATCCGTCAGAGCCGCCTCGTGCAAACTGCCATAAAGTCCGTTTTCCAAACGGAAGGTCATCGGAGTATTTGCATTATATAATTCTGACAAAGGAAGTTTGCGGTAAAGATGTTCGTATGATTCAAAATCCGCAGGTATGGACCAAGATATACCCTCTTGCGCCAAGTCGAAGGAGGTCAGTTCATCCATCAGCAAGATGCTATCCACCCCACCCACTTCATATTCATAACGAAAACCGATACCATCATTAAAGGCCTTAAAACGAAGTGTCAGTTGAACAGCATCTGCATTTTGAAGTTGCAGCACCATTTCATTATGGAGGTCACGAACCCATTTGTTCTCTCCCCAAATCTGTGACCAGGTGCTGTCCTGTGAATGATATTGGACATCTACCAAAGAAAAGCCATTCTGCAAATTGCGTCCCGACTTTTCCTCATAACCCATCTTTGATGGCCGCAAAAAAGGAAGTCCATCCACTTGCACCTCGTATGACATCGCACCCTTATTATCCAAAGAGAACGTCAGGACAATCGTACGGTCAGGAGAGCGCAGCGAATAGGTTTGGGCTCCAACACCCAAAAGACCACACCACAAGGCTACGAGGAGAAAATATTTTTTCATTGTTCGTGAATCTTCAATTTGCAATCCTGTTCGTCAATTTGTCCTGATGCCTTCAATTGCTGAACTGCTTCTTTGAAGGCGGCATCCACATTGGCGCCCCGACGGGTAAATCCTAATTTCTTGGCGGCAATCAATGTGAGGTTGTCCATCTGGATGGCGAATTGTTCTTGGATAGCTTCCAACACCACATTCTTGATTTCTATCATCGGCACATCCGTAATATCACGATTGCTGTTCGGGCGATACCAAGGATACTGCAGGCTATCCTCTTTAGAAAGCCAAACGGTCTGTCCTTGAAGTTCAGATTCCAAGAAAAAAGACTTACTGACCACATCCGCCAAAGCGCGCTGCAAGGTAGGCGTTATGCGCCCCAACTCCCGCAAAGCACATACTTTGCGACAAAGCTGCATAAAGCTGATGGGCTGTTCCACTTTCAGGATACTCTCAACCAATGCTTTGTCAGAGAATTGGGCCACTTCTGCAGGCGTCAACTTGATTTCTTGATATGGTTTTGCTTTAGTGGACGTTGCCGTCTTCTCAATAGTTTCGTTCGACACGTCAAACACCTGCTTTACGGGAGCGGGCTCATCGGGCTTGTCGGTGTGCAGACGCTCCACAACTCTATCGAGCACGCGTTGCGGGTTATTGAACCAATCAACGCTCCACACGCGCATCACCTGCCAGTTGAGGGAGTTCAGCACGGAAGGCTGTACGATCTCGCGGTCGCGAGTGGTTTGCGTGTCGCGATAGTTTGCACCATCCAACAGGATGCCGAGTTTATAGACATTCGGAGAGGACTTCTCGGCCACGGCCACATCCACTTTGAAGTGGGAACGTCCGATTTCCGTATCGGCGACATACCCCATCTTCTTGAGTTCGTCGGCAATTTGCTCGGCCACAATGGTATCTTGCGCATCCACGGCGTCCACTGAGGAGCAGGCCAACGACTGCGTTTCAGCATATTCCAAGAAGTGTTTCAAGCCTTCAACGCCTTTGGCTTTGGAACGGCGCAAATCGACCTGTGCGGCGCGCAAGGTCGAGAAGACCATCATTTCCTGTCGCGCGCGGCTCACGGCCACGTTCAGACGGCGCTCGCCGCCAGTGTTGTTCAGCGGTCCGAAGTTCATCGACACCTTGCCGTCCTTGTCAGGACCATAACCTATAGAGAAGAGGATGACATCACGCTCGTCACCCTGCACGTTTTCAAGATTTTTCACGAAGATAGGTTCGTACATAGCATCAGCCGCCTCGTGCAGTTCCTTGCTCTGGTCCAGCATCTCAACCAAGATGTCTTCAATCAGACTTTGTTGCACCACGCTGAAGGCGATGACGCCGATGCTCTGCTGGCGCAGTTTCTCATCGCTCAGACGGCGTTTGATTTCTGCCACAATGGCTTCTGCTTCTTTGCGATTGCTGCGTTTGCCGCCTTTATCGTAGTATCCTTTGACGGGAACAAACTGCACCTTTGTGCTTTGGTCGTCCACTGACGGGAACGTGATGAGCGAGCCATCGTAATATTCGTTGTTGGAAAAGGCGATCAGGCTTTCGTGGCGAGAGCGATAGTGCCAGTTGAGTTGCAGCGAAGGCATCTCCAGCGTGCGACAGTCTTCCAAAATGCTCTCCATATCGTCAATGGCGGCCTCATCCTCATCTACATTGGTGGAAGAAAAGAAGCTGGTTGGCGGCATCTGTTTCGGGTCGCCCACCACGATAAGGGATTTGCCCCGGGCGATAGCACCCACGGCCTCGCTGGTTGGCATTTGAGAAGCCTCATCGAACACGACCAAGTCGAACTTGTCTTGCGTAAGGTCCAGATATTGCGCCACGCTCATCGGGCTCATCAACATACAGGGACAGAGGCGAGGCAAGAGCGTCGGTATCTGGTCGAAGAGATCGCGCAGTGAGAGTCCGCGACCGCCGTTGCTCACATTGCGGTTGAGCAGTCCTATTTCGCTGCTGCTGTCAATGTTGCTCGACACTTTGGGCACACGAGCCGCCAAACGGGCATAGAGTTCTTTTTGCGTGAGCATCTGGAACTCTTCGGTCAGACGGGCATAGATTTTCACTCTTTCGTCAAAGATCATCCCCTCGAAGGTCGATAGCATCGGCGATGCCTCCATCTTGACCATCGCCTTCTGTTGGAAGAAAGTCTTCATAAAACTGTCTCGCAATTCTGCAGGAGCAAAGGTTTGATTTTCATACGCCGCCACCACACTGGCAAGACCTTTGGTTTTCAGCTCTTCCGCATATAGGGACCAATGCAGCCAGTCGCGCATTTGCGGAGCATTGTCAATCCAGCGGTGCAAATTTTGGCAGGCCTGCGTCAGGCACTCTTCTTGAGGCATCGTGTCTTCGTCCACCGCCGTTTGGAAATAGCGCATCATCAACGCACGCACCTTTTCAATTTCAGTGTGCTTCTGCTGATAAGCCATCAGATTTTCCAGCAGGCCGTCCACCTCATTTTCTACTATATATTTATTATAGGTCTGCAACTTCTTGATGAAGTTCTTCTTGGCAAAGATACGAGGCAGGAACCACTTGGCCTTGGCCTTGCGCCACGCATCATAAAGTTCCTTGGAGTCGACTTGGAAGATAGACGCATCATTGTCGCGCAACAGCTGTTCACGCAACGCCTTGGCATCATTCAGCGCATCACGACGCTGTTGGCAATCGGACAGATATTGCACATCATCCTTCAGGCGACAGACCAATTCGGGCGACGGTTTCCATCCGTCATTATCCAGACGGAGACCTTTTAGCGGATGGGTGGAGGGTTGTCCCACGAGTTTGATAACGGCTTCGAGTCGTCCGCCCAACAGTTCCTCCACAGCAGACATGCCTTCTTTGGCAACCAGCTGGTCCAGCGTCGGATTAAGCACCTCGCAGGAGAGCGGTTTGGCGTTCACCGATTCATAGCGAAGAATGCAGTCATACAACGAGAGTCCGTCACTGGGGTCCACGTCGTGCAGGCCTTTCATATAGGTAATGAGCGACTTACGCTCTTCAAATAGGCGGGCGGCAGTATCTTCATAGTTGGCAGGTGGCACAATGTGTGCGACCTTGAGGGCCTTATCCAACTGTTCCAGCACGTGGCGCTTGGAGGCCTTGTTGGAATGGAGTTCGAGGCAGAAGGGGTCAAGGCCGATTTTAGCCAGACGACTTTGCACCACGCTGAGGGCGGCCATCTTCTCGGCCACAAACAGCACGCGCTTGCCCTGATAGAGAGCGTTGGCAATCAGGTTGGTGATGGTTTGTGATTTTCCCGTGCCGGGAGGGCCGTACAGGATAAAGGAGTGGCCCTTGCCGCCTTCGATGACAGCAGCAAGTTGCGACGAGTCAACGGGCACCGGCAGTGCCACCTCGGCAGGGGCGAGCGTCTGGTCTATCGTCTTCAAGTCCGTAGTCAGCGGCTCCGGCTGCCAGGTCAGGCGGTTTTCCACCAAGCTGTTGACAATGTCGTTCTTTTTGAGTTGTTCGCGGTTGTTGTGTACATCGTTCCACATCAGGAACTTGCTGAAAGAGAAAGTGCCGAGCAGGCATTCTTCCTCCACATCCCAGCGTTTCTGATTCTTGAGGGCATCGCGCAAAGCGGCAAAGATGAGGGGCACATTCACGCCGCTGCCATCTTTGGGCAGCGGGGAAAGGCCGTTCACCGTAATGTCGTAGTTTTGGCGGAGAAACTCCATCAGCGTAATATTGAGGGTAATGTCCTCTTCCCTACTGCGAATAAAGTAGGAACCTTTCTTATAGACCATTTCCACCGGCAGCAGCAACAGCGGGGCGTAACGAGGCACCTCACTCTGCGGCGTCTCAAACCAGCGCAGCGTGCCAATAGTCAGGAACAGCGAGTTGGCGCCAGTCTCCTCTATGGCATTGCGCGCCGCACGGTAGATATTTTTGAGCGTCACAAGGGTTTCACTTTCCGTCTGGTAGGTATGCAGACGGTGATGTTCGATATCGTTGCTAACCAACTCGTGCAAGCCGTCCAATAATTTGGAGCGAACCAAACGCTCGGAATTGTCAATCTGAAAATCCATATCGGGTTTTGACTGGATGCAATATTCCTCGCCATCCTGCAGGCGGTCTTCGATGCGACCCACATCAAACGAGATAAACGGCACGGCCTTGCGGCGCAGATAGAGGTTCAGCAGGGAGTTGCGCAGGGAGAAATCCAACAGTTTGCGTTCCCAGATATCAAATTTGGTCAATTCGCGCTGTGACTCGCGAAGCTGGGATAGGTCATAGCGGTCGTGCTCGTGGATTTCCACTTCGCAGGAATCGTGCTCCACACCCTCGACTTGGATGCCGTCTTGGGTTTGCACGCGGGTCGGCAGCGGCAGGAAGCGTTCCAGACGGCAGCGACGCACATCCAACATCATCTCAAAGATATCGTGTTTGGCGAGGTCTTGTTCTGCCGAATGCACGGCGCCCTCGAAGGAAGCCTGTTCCTGCGTCACGATGGTGGTTTCCAGCACCATCATCTCGTCAATGCCGCGTGAGCATTTCTTTTCTATAAAGGAAGCATCATCGCAGATGCTGTAGGAGCAGCTGTCGTTCACCAGCCAAACTGCCAAGTAGGCGTGTCCTTTCTGAAGGACGATGCCGCTGTTGATGCCCACGCTTTCCAACACAGAGGCGAAAAGCAGTGTCAACTCAATGCAGTTGCCGATTTTGGTGGCCAGCACTTGGTCGGGCATCGTAATGCGCTGACCCACGACCTCAAAGCTGGCCGGAACCTCTTTATAGATGATGCCGGACTGGTGGAGTGCCGCGAAGATGGCCGCAACCTGCATCCGCACATCCTGACTGTTGCCCGACTGATAGGCAATAAATGAAGAACGGTTGGTTTTCTCTTTGAGGATAGCCGCCGCCTTAAGCACCACAGACTGAATCATCGGATGATTCGGTGTGACAAAAGACACCAGTGTCTGCGGCAGGATCGTTGTGCCGAGCCATTGGTCGAACGGCATCAGTTCCAAAGTATAGACTTGTTCGTACAACTTCACGTCATCGGCAGTCACCGTGAGGGTAAACTCCGTCACCAATCTTTCGGTCAGCGCCAGCAGTTGCTGGAAATCCGGGGCAATTTCAAAATCCGTGAAACGGAAGTTAGATTGTCCTTTCAAAGTAGGCAGCAGATTGGTTTCGCTTTTCCGCACATAGGCGCCTTCACACAGCACTTTGACATGGTTCAACGGTTCCTCTGCCGGATTGGTGATTTCCACAAATTGGCAGACCGGAATCCTATTGTGAAACAAAGCGTAATTCACGGCTTTGAAGTATTCCAGTTGTACTTGAATGTTACTCATTTTGAGATATTGTTAGGTTGAAAGAATCGTTAATATAAGGAATGGCAAACATACATAAAATTTTGGAATTTTACGATGGAAGATTGGAATTTGTAGAGGCATTCTGCACTGCGCCGCGTCTCTACAATAGTGCATCACAAAATTTTGCGCATTTATTGACAGAAATTGTCAAAAACATTTCGTTTTTTTGCATATGCACAAAAATGTCGAATAATTGCGTATTTTTGCGCTGTTTTTGCCAAAAATGAATTATAATTAAACGATGCCCAAAAAGAAATCCACCGAAACTGTCATCAATCTTGACAACATCTTGTTCAATTGCCGCGACATTCTGCGTGCGGCACGCAACTCAGGTTCGTTTTTTGAAAAACGCGACATGATGCTCACACTCATCTTCCTCCGTTTTATTGGAGAAAAATACGAAGATGGCGTAGCCAAGCTCCGTCAGCAACTAAAAGAAGACGGTCTGGATCCCGACAATGAGGAAATCGTCAAGGCGTTTTTTGACGATGCCACCTTTACCGATGGCACCTACAATTTACCACCGGAGGCACGCTGGTCGAAGATTATCAACACGCCGGCACCGCAACTCAACGTGGCGCTCGACACCGCGTTACACAGCATCGCCACCGACTCCAAGCAACTGAAAGGGTGCTTTATTGAAGGCACCTTTACCACGCGAAATCTGGGAGCCAACGATATCAAGAAGTTGGTGGACGAAGTAAGCAAAATCAGCCACAAGGCCTTTGGCGAAGAAAAAGACTTGATAGGCCGCGTGTACGAGTATTTTCTAAAGGAGTTTGCCGTAAATGCCACCAAGGAAGAAGGCGAGTTTTACACGCCGCACGATGTGGTGCAGCTCATCGCCTCGATGATTGAGCCTTACGAAGGAACGCTTTACGACCCTGCCTGCGGCTCCGGCGGCATGTTCATACAAAGTGCCGAGCTGGTGAAGTCCAAGCAGGGCGACGTGAACCGCATCAACATTTACGGGCAGGAGAAGGAGTCGGCCACCTACCGTTTGGCGAAGATGAACCTCGCGCTGCGCGGACTCAGCCACAATCTGGGTGAGACCTACGATTCTTCCTTCACAAACGACTTGCACAAGGGCTTGTATTTCGACTATATTATGGCCAATCCACCGTTCAACCTGAAGGGCTGGTACGATGACAATTTGAAAAACGACGCCCGTTGGGCCGACTATGTGACGCCGCCCGAAAGCAACGCCAACTACGCTTGGATTCTGCACATCCTTTCGCACCTGAAACCCGCCAATGGCGTGGCCGGTTTCCTGCTGGCCAACGGCGCGTTGAACGACAGCGACACGCTCGAAATCCGTAAGCGGCTGATACAGAACGACAAGGTGGAAGCCATCATCGTTCTACCCAGAGAGCTGTTCATTACCACGGATATCAGCGTGACGCTTTGGATTTTGAACCAGAACAAGAAAGGCGGCGACTACCACGGCACGAAGTTGCGCAACCGCGAACACGAGATTCTCTTTATGGACCTGCGCCAGTGGAACGAAAACCCGGTAAAGAACGAACAGAAAAAGAAGGTGCGTTTGCTGCCTGAACAGATAGAGCGTGCCGCCGACATTTACCACACCTGGCAAGGCGAAGGCACTGACGGCGCCGCCTACGAAGTGCCGGAGCTCTACCGCAGCGTGGGCATCAGCGAAATTGAAAGCAAGAACTGGATACTCACGCCCAGCAAGTATATCGAGTTCATCGACCACGACTTGGATATTGACTACCCAGCGGAGATGGCCCGCATACAGAATGAAATGAAACAGATTATGGCTGCCGAAAAGCTGTCACAGAAAATGCTCGAAGAGGCATTCAGGGGAATTGGCTATGGGGTTGAGTAAATGCGAAATAAAATTCTCTCCAGTGGTGAGAGAAATTGCACCAAAAGCAGAAAGCGTTTTCGCAACCACCATGTGATGGAATTTATCAGTGAAAAGTAGGCAGATTCCGAGTTGGAGAAAATGGTTTGATTGTAAAAATATTGTAATTTTGCACCATTCCCAGCCCCGACAACAGAGGCGTATTAACGCACTGGCTTTCAGACTGAATGACGGAATAACGAAAACGAAACACGAATCACGAAGGAAAATATCAACGTTATGGATAAAGAAAAATCACTAATATCATTGACCGAAGCGGTTGAGGCAATCAAAACTGCAATTTTGCAAGGCCAGTACGAGGCATTGAAAGATGTAAACCGTGTGCAACTCGCTGTTTATTTTGCGATTGGAAAATATTTATCAGAAAATACGCGCAAAGGTGTTTGGGGAAGTGGTGCATTAAAACAAATAAGTCTGCAACTAAAGAAAGAACTGCCAGGACTTCGAGGTTTTTCAGAAACTCAACTTAAAGAAATGCGCAGTTTTTATGAAGGCTGGGAAATTCTTGATGCAAGCACTCAACAATGCAAAAATCTGTCGGTTGAAAATTCGTCGGTTACGACCGACGAAATCAACCAATGTGATTTGTCGGTTACAACCGGCGAATTGCAGATGGTTAATAATCAGATAGATATTTATAAGGCCATTAAAATTCCTGATATAGCAGATTTCCCAATCGAAGATTTTTTCAGAGTTCCGTTTACGCATCACACTTGCATTATGGCAAAGTGCAAAGACCTTTCGGCTCGATATTATTA
>JAKSMD010000028.1 GCA_024400815.1 Bacteroidales bacterium
CGCCCAATACCACAGAGCCCCTTCATCCGAAGGGGCTTTTTTTTTGCCCAGGCCACCGCTCTGAATATGCTTCCTCCAATGCGGCGACGGGCAACTTGCTCCGAAGGAATCCCTTGCTGTCGCCGCAGTTGGCTGTATCATGCCCCGAAGGAGCGCGGCAGCGATTGCAGCACATTTACGAGCGTGCGAGTGGGTGGACGGGAAATTTTATATGGATGCAAATCTAGACTAATCGGAAGTAAATTTGTGCTTGACGACGCATTGTGGGTGGGCTGCGAGTTAGTGCTAAAAGCGCGACGGCACGGCGTTGGATAGTGTGCTAGAGGTGCTGGGCCGCCCAAATTATTAATAGTATATTATCGAATTTCGATTTTTGAACAACGGATATTTTATTTCCTAGTGTTTGATATAGAAAAAGGACGACATCAATGCCGTCCTTTTTCTATCTTTTTGTCGTTTAATTATTTTACTAAGCAATCGTCTAGCGCTGCACATATAGCGTCCTTATCCATTTTCTGACCAATGAATACGATTTTCTGCATGCGATCGCCGTATGTCTCGTCCCAATCGCGACGCAGTCCCGGTTCTTGTGCCATCATTTGTGCCAGTTCATTTTTTGGCATCGTGGCGTACCATAACCCTACATCTCTTAACACCAGTTGTCGTCCGGCCTGCTCAAACAGATAGCAAGTATCGTACTCTGTTTTGAAATAGCAAACCCCTTTTGCCCTAATAATACTCTTGGGCAAATTGGATACGTATTCGTCAAATTTTCTGAGGTTAAAAGGTTTCCGTCTGTAATAAACAAAGGTGCTGATACCGTATTCTTCCGCTTCACCTTCGTCATGTTCGTGATCATGATGGTGGTGGTGATGTTTATGATGTTCCTCATCATCATGATGGTGGTGGTGATGTTCCTCATCATCGTCATGGTGATTTTCGTCTTCATCCTCTTCATGGTATTTTTCAACCCCTTGAATCCAAGCCGCGGAGGTGGCTACATCTTCGTAGTCGAACTTATTGGTATCCAAAATCTTGTCGAAGTCAACATCGCCATAGTCGCATTCAATGATTTGTGCTTTAGTTTGGATGGCGCGGATAATTTCTTTTACGCGGCCTAACTCTTGAGGTGTAACTTCTGAGGCTTTGTTGACCAGTACGATATTGCAGAATTCCAATTGTTGGATGATTAAATTTTCGATATCGTCTTCTTCAATATTTTTGCGGAACAGATGGTCGCCGCAGCCAAATTCGTTCTGCATGCGGAGTGCATCGACAACCGTAACGATACAGTCCAGTTTAGAAATGCCCTCTTTCTCAAAATTGTAACCCATCCTTGGAATGGAACAAATAGTTTGAGCGATTGGTTCGGGTTCGCAAATGCCGCTTGCCTCAATGACAATGTAGTCGAAGCGATGTTGGCTGGTGATATCGCGAAGTTGTTCAATCAAGTTCATTTTCAAAGTGCAGCAGATACAGCCATTTTGGAGTGCCACCAAACTATCATCTTGCTCGTTGACAATGCCGCCCCTTTGGATCAAATTGGCATCAATGTTCACTTCTCCGATATCGTTGACAATAACGGCGAATTTGATGCCTTTGCGGTTAGATAAAATGCGGTTTACTAATGTTGTTTTGCCGCTTCCGAGGTATCCGGTGAGCAGCAGTACAGGAGTTTCAGTTATCATAATATTGTAGAATAAATTTTATCGTTTGACAATCTTTCGATGGTATGTGTCGCCGTTGGCATCTGTGACAACCATATTGTAAACGCCAGGGGTCCATTGACTAACATTCAAGTTGATTTTGTCTTGATGGAAAGCATTTTGGTAGATAAGTTTGCCAAAAATGTCATATACTTGAATGGTGCGGATGTCGAAATGGGCGTCTTGAATGATGCATTGGTTGTCGCAAGGATTAGGATAGACGACGATTTCTTTTTCTGAGGTCGGTCTGTTGGTGATGCCTACAGAATGAACCGTAAAATGATGTGGGTCAGCTGGGCCAATCAAAGGATGCATGGAGCGTCGTCCAGATTCATCCTTAGCTAATATGTAGTAATCAACTTCGTCATTGGCCTGCAATGTAGGTAATACGGTTTGATAAGTAGCATTGCTAACATATTGAAGAGGAATACTTTGCCAGTTTCCATTGTTGATGCGATAAAAGACTAAAGTGGAATCGCTCACCAATGCAGCGCCGCTTAACGCCTTGATTTCTGTTTCAATAGTAGTAGTATTCGGCAAATCTTGGTTGCCTAAGAGCGGGTAGTGCTTAATAAAAAGCATGCCCACATCGGCAAGTTCGTGCGTACGGCAGTGTAGAGCGTCCGTATTTTCCCATGGGGTATTGTGGGATTGATGGATAGGAACTATGGTGTAACCTGGCATTGCATTTTGATACACGGTAATGGCGTCATTATCCCATTGGCTTCCAGCCAGGGGAACAAATACATGGTCGTTTAGAATCAGCGAGTTGGTGAAAGGGGTAACATTATATCTTCCAGGCGAATAAACGCGATAAACTTGATAATGGTTGCCCCAAGGGGTTAAGGCGTTGGCAAAGGTGTTGGCCACCGCTTCATAGTCGTTGTAGCGTGAGTCAGAAGTCGGCACTTGCCCGATGAGCACTTTATCAACGTCTAAGAACTTGCCCCAGCAGTCGATATGTTCGATATAATCGCCCAGCGGGTCATCTAAATACATATAATTGTCGATGCCGAGGTAATCGTGTGTGATGGACAAGATGGAAGAAGCGGATTGATTGGGGTTTTCTTCCAGCACCAATTCGGTAGAAGCGGCGGTGCCGTAGCCATCTACCATGTAATTGCCGCCAGTGTGTACAATGGGCATTTCGTAGCGTTCAATGCCCATTTTGTTGACGACGGATTGCAGGGCGGCATCATCGTGGGGGCGTTGAGGCCGGTTGTAAGTAAAATCCACCACCCCAACTTGGTCGTTGCCGTCGATGATGAACCAAGGACCATAGTCGCGCGTCCAGTAAGAATCGTGATTTATAACCCAAAAATTGACATTATCCGTATTGACACCGCTGGCTAAAAAGTAATTTTTCGCAGTAATACTGTCAGAAGCGGGATAAACGAGAACTTTTACTTTAGTCAAAAAAGAGAGTTCTGCGACCAGGTTTACGGGTATGCCGAGGGGGTATGCAATCATCACGCCGCCCATAGGTTGAAACTCCGCCAAGGCGGTTACGGGTGCTGTAGGCGGAGTGGAAGATCTGGTATGCTGATACCAGGTGGGGAGCATCATACGTTCTTCGGAAGTAGGGTAGTGCGTAAATTTGGGTTTTACATCGTAATGCTCTTGTTGAGCGTATGTTACGACACAAAAAATGATCAATAATAGGAGTGTAAAATATCTTTTCATCTTTGCTAAAAATAGATTGCAAAGGTATAAAAATATATTCTATATGGGGGAAGAGTAAAGGGAAAAATAAAGACAAAAAAAGAACATAAGTGGAAACTTATGTTCTTTTGGAGCGGAAAACGAGACTCGGACTCGCGACCCCAACCTTGGCAAGGTTGTGCTCTACCAACTGAGCTACTTCCGCTTGAGATTGACGGTGCAAAAATACACTTTTTTTTAATATGTGCAACAAAAATCAAAAAAAAATTTTTATTGTTTTTCAAGTTGCTATTTTTCTTATCTTTGGCGCCTCAAAAATTAGCATAAAAACTCTAGTTATGTCTGAACAAGTAAAAGGTAAAATTTCTCAAATCATCGGTGCCGTCGTGGACGTTCACTTTGATGAAGATTGCACATTGCCAAATATTTACGATGCTCTTGAAGTTGTAAAAGAAAATGGCGAGAAACTGATTCTGGAATGCGAACAAGATATTGGCGAAAATACCATGCGTTGTATTTCTATGGACTCTACTGACGGTCTTCACAGAGGAATGGAAGTAACTGCAACGGGCAAGATGATCACTATGCCGACCGAAAATATCAACGGTCGTCTACTCAACGTTATTGGTAACACCATCGATGGTATCGGTCAGGTGGACGCCAAACGCAGCGAAATTCATAGAGACCCTCCTACATTTGATAATCTTTCCACTTCTCAAGAAGTTTTCTATACTGGTATTAAGGTCATCGACTTGATTGAGCCGTACGCAAAAGGCGGTAAGATCGGTTTGTTCGGTGGCGCTGGTGTTGGCAAGACGGTCTTGATTATGGAAATGATTCACAATATTGCAAAGAACTATGGTGGTATGACTGTATTTACCGGGGTTGGTGAGCGTACGCGTGAAGGTAATGACCTGTTGCGTGAAATGCTTGAATCCGGCGTTATCCGCTATGGTGATGATTTTGTAAAGAGTATGCAAGCTGGTGGTTGGGATCTTTCCAAAGTCGATAAAGACGAATTGGCTAAATCTCAAGCTACTTTGGTTTTCGGCCAGATGAACGAACCTCCTGGAGCACGTGCTCGTGTTGCTTTGTCCGGTCTGACGGTAGCTGAAGGTTATCGTGATGGTGACGAAACCACCGGTGGCCGTGATATTCTGTTCTTCGTGGATAACATCTTCCGTTTCACCCAAGCTGGTTCTGAGGTTTCCGCTTTGCTGGGCCGTATGCCTTCAGCTGTGGGTTACCAGCCGACATTGGCAACGGAAATGGGTACCATGCAAGAGCGTATTACTTCAACGAAGCGCGGCTCTATTACGTCTGTACAAGCTATCTACGTTCCTGCCGACGACTTAACTGACCCTGCTCCTGCAACTACCTTCTCACACTTGGATGCAACGACCGTCTTGAGCCGTAAGATTTCCGAATTGGGTATCTATCCTGCTGTTGACCCGTTGGATTCAACTTCTCGTATTCTTTCTCCGGATATCGTAGGTGAAGACCACTACCGTACGGCACAAAGAGTTAAGGAAACTCTGCAACGCTATAAAGAATTGCAAGATATTATCGCTATTTTGGGTATGGAAGAACTTTCTGAAGAAGACAGAAAGACGGTACAACGCGCTCGTCGTGTACAACGTTTCATGTCTCAACCGTTCTTCGTTGCAGAACAGTTCACCGGCATTCCTGGCAAATTCGTCAGCATTGAAGATACTATCAAGGGCTTCAATATGATTTTGGACGGCGAACTCGACTACCTCCCAGAAACAGCATTCAACTTGGTTGGTACTATCGAAGAAGCTATTGAAAAGGGTAAGAAAGAATTGGCTTCCGCTAAATAATCTGGATTATGAAATTAGAAATCAGAACCCCCGATAAATCAGTTTTCACGGGCGAAGTTAGCTTAGTGCAACTTCCAGGCATTGATGGTCTGTTCGAGATTCTCGAGCACCACGCTCCCTTGGTGGCTGCCTTGCAAAAAGGTCGTGTGAAAATTCAGGGATCAGATGATACCCCTCAATATTTCGATATCAATGGCGGTGTGGCTGAAGTATTGCAAGACAAGGTCTTGGTACTCGCCGAATAAACGCTTCATATATACCTACTAAAAGAGGATGGCCGTTGGTCATCCTCTTTTTTTATGTGTGAAAATTGTATTGCTTCAGTTTGCCTTTAACGAGCAATTACAAAGTGGCAGCTCTTCGTTCCATTTTCGCCATCTAATTGAAGCAAATAGGAACCTTGCAGCAAGTTGGATACATTAATGCGTTGACTGTCCAATACGCTTTGCTGTACCAATCGGCCTGCCATATCGTAAATGCGCACGGTAGCGCCGTCATTGCCATCTATGTTCAGCATATTGTTGGCTGGGTTAGGATAGCAGTTGAGCGATGCTTCCGTTGGCGTAGGAATGGCGTTGATAGTGGAATAATCGTAGATGTAGTCGCAGACATATTGCAAAACATGCTCAACATCCAACGCATACCAGTGTTCCCTATTATAAGTGTTAACATTATTATATATAAAAGGTCTGGTGAGTTCCGGATGAGAAGGGATGAGCGTATTATCCACTAATCGACTTTCAAATTCATAGATTGATTTTTCCGTAACATCGCCGTTTTGATCCAAGGTCTGACGCAATGTGCAGTTGCCATTGTTGTCGTATTCGAATTCTTCGCGGCCATCGTATTCCCAGCCGAAATCTACAATGCTATCCAGCACATATTGGAGTTGCGTGCCTTCGTAGTAGTAGGTGTATTTTTCGCTGGGTTCTGGATAGGTGGAATAAAAACCGGCATCGCTCCAGAGTTCTGTTTTCAACAAACCATTGTCATAATAGGAATAATCAATAGTTTGGAACAGTTGGTTGCCCAAGAACAGTTCTGTGAGGATGATTTGGTTGGAGGGATTGTAGGAATACTCATAAACCCCGCCCAAAGTCCATTCATTATTTAGCCAGTTGTAATTGGTTCTGGAAGCAATCAGGCCTGCCGTATTGTAGGTGTAATCAATATAGTAAACATTTTTCCATTCGTTATTTAACCATTGGTAGCCCTCTAAGCGGACCATTTGTCCGGCATCGTTGTAGCGGAGGGTGTCAATGACCATATATTCGCCTGTGAATTCCGAGTAAACGGCAATCAGTCGATTGTTGTTGTCGAAATAGAAGCTGCAGGTTTCGTAATTGTCATCCGTATAATAGCCTGACATATAATACTGCGCTCTTTCATTGAAAATCAGTTGTTCGGCTTTAGTGAAGTGTGTGACATTTCTGTCTTTAAGACCGTAGCGATGATGGATGTTTTGTGCTTGGATGCATCCGAAAAGGAGGCAGCAGCTCAGCAGAATGGAGATTTTTTTCATATATTAGAATTTGATTAGCGATTATTCAACCAGTTGAGGATGTTGTCATAAATGCGTTTGTCGGCATTTTCAGTGTCGGCGGGAACGAATTTTTCACCCAAAATATGTTCGTACAATTCGATGTAGCGGTTGGTAATACCATTGACAACGTCAGGGGTCATTTCAGGAACTTGTTGTCCTTCTTGGCCTTGGAATCCGTTGGCCATCAGCCATTCGCGAACAAACTCTTTGGAGAGTTGTTTTTGTGGGCGGCCTTGAGCAAAGTTCTCTTCATATCCTTCTGCATAGAAATAACGGGAGGAGTCTGGGGTGTGGATTTCGTCAATCAAATAGATTTTATCGTTTGCTTTGCCAAATTCGTATTTGGTGTCGACAAGAATAAGGCCTTGCTTAGCAGCGATTTCTGTGCCGCGTTGGAACAATTTCATCGTGTAGTCTTCAATGACAGCGTAATCTTCTGGGGAAACGAGTCCTTGAGCGAGGATTTCCTCTTTGGAGATGTCGGCATCGTGTTCGCCTTGTTCGGCCTTGGTGGTCGGGGTGATAATTGGAGTTGGGAACTTCTGGTTTTCGTGCATACCCTCCGGCAGGATGTTGCCGCAGAGGTTTCGGCCGCCGTTCTTGTAGAAACGCCATGCGCTGCCGCAGAGGTATCCGCGAACAATCATTTCAACGGGGAATCCCTTGCAGAGCACGCCTACGGTAACCATTGGGTCCGGGGTGGCCAACTTCCAGTTCGGACAAATGTCGTTGGTAGCATCCAGAAATTTGGAAGCAATTTGGTTCAAAATCTGACCTTTGCAAGGAATGCCTTTGGGCAAAATCACATCAAAGGCGGAGATTCGGTCGGAAGCGACCATCACGAGTACTTCGTCATTGATATTGTAAACATCACGGACTTTTCCGTGGTAAACGCTTTTCTGATTGGGAAAATTGAAGTTTGTGTTTGTGATTGCGGACATAATAATAAGTGTTTAAAGACGGCCGCAAAGATACGAAATAAATTTACTATCTTTGCACCCTCTTTATTTTAGATAGGATGGATAACTTTGATGATATACGACCGTATAGTGAAGATGAGGCCCCGGCGGCTTATTTCAAGCTGATGGAGGATAAGCGTTTTCAAGATGCTATCGTAAAATGTCTCCCTAATTATACGGTTGATGATTTGAGGGCGGAGTTCCCGAATTTCCATTGTATAGACGATGTTCAGGCCTCGTTTATACGCAGATGGATGGATGTTTTCACGGAACAATTTACTACAGGTTATACACTTTCCGGAATTGAAAATATCGATCCCAAGCAAGCGTATATTTATATCAGCAATCATCGCGATATTACTTTTGACCCGGCGATGCTGGAGTTCTATTTTTTTAAGGAAAAGAGAAAAACTTCCAAAATTGCCATCGGAGATAATTTGATTGCCACGCCGGTTTTGGGCGAAGTGGCCCGTCTGAACAAGATGTTTTTGGTGAAACGCTCGGGCTCTTTGCGTGAAAAACTGATGAATTTCAAACATATGTCCGAGTATATTCAGCATTGCCTTTTTGATGAAAAAGAATCTGTTTGGATTGCTCAACGCGACGGCCGCACCAAAGATGGTTTTGATTTCACGAAGCAGGGTTTGGTGAAGATGATTTCAATGGGTCACGATAAGGATTTGATTGCTACGCTGAAGCGTATGAATATCACGCCGATGGCGATTTCGTACGAATACGAGCCCTGCGATCAGCAGAAAGCGCGCGAGATGGCTTTGAGCGAAGACGGCCCTTACCAAAAGAGGCCCGGAGAGGATTTTGACAGCATCAAACATGGCATCTTCGACCAAAAAGGACATGTGACGCTCGTCCTTGGAAAACCTTTGCACGAAGAACTCGATGCTATTCCTACTGATATCAACAACAACGACAAACTATTTCATGTCTGCCATCTGATTGATCGTCAGATTTACCAGAATTATAAACTTTATCCGAACAACTACATTGCAAATGATTTGATGCATCAGTCGGATAAATATGCAGGTTTTTATACACCGGAAGAAAAAGAGAAATTTGAACAGTATTTGCAAAGAAGATCTGTTGTTCAAGATGTTCCGAAGGAGAAAATGATGGATTACTTGTTGAAAATTTACGGAACTCCGGTGGATAATCATTATGAGAAACCTATTAATAGAAGACAATAAAATTTTTTCAAAAAATAAAATGAATAACATGGATGAAATTCAACCCCCGTCGGCGACGAAAATTTTAGTCATTCGATTGAGCTCAATCGGTGATATTGTCCTGACAACCCCCGTAGTCAGAGCGCTTAAGGCGCAATTGCCCAATGTGGAATTGCATTTTCTGACTAAAAAAGCAAATGAGCAAGTGGTAGCGTACAATCCGTACATTGATAAGGTGCAATTGTACGACGGCCAAGAGAAAGAAATTCTTTTCAATGCATTAAAAGCAGAAAAATATGACGTTGTGATTGATTTGCAAAAGAATCATCGCTCTCGTCAGGTGGTGCGTCAATTGAAGGCGCTGCATTTTTCTTTTTCGAAGGTGAACTTCAAAAAGTGGATGTGTGTGCGTTTGAAATTGAATTTCCTGCCGGATGTGCATATAGTCTCCCGCTACTTTGAAGCGGTTCGCGATTTAGGTGTGTACAACGACCAAAAAGGTTTGGACTACTTTCTTCCAGAAGATTGCGGTTTTGATGAAGATGACCTGCCAATGGTGTGTGAGGACGGCTATGTGGCTGTCGTGGTGGCAGGTCAGCATGCAACCAAACGTATCCCGGCAAGCAAGATTGTCGAAATTGGCAGTATTTTGCACAAGCCGATTATCTTGCTCGGAGGCAAAGATGTGGCCGCCGTTGGCGAAGAAATCGTGGACGAATTGGGCGACCGTGCCTATAATGGGTGCGGCAAGTTCTCGCTTCACCAATCTTGCTATATTGTGAAGCAGGCCGATTGCGTGATTACCGGCGATACCGGTCTGATGCATGTGGCTGCGGCTTTCCATAAGCCGACGGCTGTTATATGGGGCAATACGATTCCTGAATTCGGCATGTATCCGTATATGCCGGGCCATCGCGAACTTTTCCGCAATTTCGAAGTTTGCCCGCTGGCTTGTCGCCCGTGCTCCAAACTGGGTCACAAAAAGTGTCCGCATAAGCATTTCAAATGCATGTTGAATATTCCAGCTGTTGAGGTGGCCGACTGGGTGAATAAATTTTAACATATCTTAACAACAGATGACGGCACTTTTTTCAAAACCGGTTGAAATACATGGTAGAGCTTTGTTCCTCTCTGACATTCATCTTCGCACGCCTGAAGATAAGGTGAGTCAGCATCGGGAAGAACTACTGCTGCAACTGCTGTCGCAGGAAAAAGAACGCTTGAAACATCTATTTCTGTTGGGTGACATTTTTGATTTCTGGTTTGAGTACCGAGATGTGGCACCTAAAGGATATTTCCGCCTTTTTAACATGTTTTATGAATTGTATAAAAAGGGGGTTAAAATTTATTTTTTCACGGGCAACCATGACATGTGGGTGAAGGATTATTTTACAACCCAATTTGGATGTCAGATTTTTCGCAGTCAGCAGGCCTTTATCATCAACGGCAAACGCTGCTTGGTGGGCCATGGCGACGGGTTGGGCGGAAAGCAGCGCAAATATCTGCTGATGAAAAGTATTCTCGGATACAATCCCAATCAGAAACTGTATAGTCTGCTGCATCCTCGACACGCTTTCTCGTTTGCACGGTATTGGTCTCATAAAAGCAGAATTGCGCACCCCGATGATGACAAAATCTTTAAAAATGAGGAAGAACCTCAAATCCAATATGCCCGCCAAGTCTTGTCACAGGAGTCTGTCGATTATTTTATCTATGCGCATCGGCATATCCCGATTCAGTATGCGCTGAGCGAACAATCGACCTACCTCAATACGGGCGAGTGGCTGAATACTTTTAGTTATATTGTGCTGGACGATGGGAATGAAGGGCCACAACTACTTTACTTTACGCAGTCGCAAACGGATGAATCAGCGACTGAAAAAACTTTTTAAAATATGAATATAGAAAATACGAATACTCCGATTATGCCTGAGCATCATGCCGGATTTGTCAATATTATTGGCAACCCTAATGTGGGAAAGAGCACTTTGATGAACCAATTGGTGGGCGAAAAGATTTCTATTATGACTTCTAAAGCCCAAACCACGCGCCATCGTATCAAAGGTATTGTCAATGGAGACGATTATCAGATTGTCTATTCCGACCTCCCTGGCGTACTTGATCCGGCGTATATGATGCAGAAAATGATGATGAAGTTCGTCATTGAATCTTTACAAGATGCAGACATTATCCTCTATTTAATTGAATGCGGTGAGACTAAGTACAATGCAGAATTGGTGGAGAAAATCAAAGCACTGGGTCGCCCGATCGTTTTTATTATCAATAAAATAGATAAATACACATCTGAGCAAGTAGAAGAATCGCAACGATTTTGGAAGGAAGTTTTTCCAGATGCTTATGTTTATGCGATTTCTGCTTTGAAGAATATAAATATCGAAGCCGTTCGCGATTGCATTATCGGTTTGCTCCCAGTCTGTCCGCCCTATTTTCCAAAAGATGCGCTGACTGACCGCCCGATGCGCTTTTTTGTTTCCGAACTCATTCGCGAACAGATTTTGCTGCAATACAAAAAAGAGATTCCCTATAGCGTTGAGGTCGTGGTAGAAAGCTACAAAGAGGATGAAAATATGGTTCGCATAGGCGCTACGTTATATGTGGAAAGAGACACCCAGAAGGCCATCATCATTGGCAGCAAGGGCAGCGCTATCAAAAAATTGGGTACGGATGCCCGCGTGTCTATCGAGGACTTTTTGCAAAAGCATATCTTTTTGGATTTATCTGTCAAGGTGCTGAAAGATTGGCGCAATAGCGAACTGCTGATGAAGAAGTTTGGCTACGATTACGGCGATTAGTTGACTATTAAACTTTGACTATTGACTTTAACACTGATATTTTATTATCGCATTAACACATTATATCCATGGCAATATTAGTAAAAAACATCAAACAACTTGTCCAGGCAGAAACTAAAAACATCAAATTCAGAGCCGGCAAGGAAATGCAGAATCTTCCCATCATTGATAATGCTTTTCTTTTGGTGGAAGGTGAAAAAATCAAAGATTTCGGTCGTATGGAAGACCTGATGCCCGAGACCTTGAGTAAAGTTAAAGAACATATTGAGGAAATAGACGCTACCGGAAAGATGGTATTCCCTTCCTTCTGCGACTCTCACACGCATATTGTTTATGCCGGCAGTCGCGAAGTTGAATATATCGACAAAATTAAGGGCCTGAGTTATGAAGAAATTGCAAAGCGCGGCGGCGGCATTTTGAATTCTGCCCAAAGATTGCATGAAACTTCTGAAGAAGAACTCTTTGACAGCGCTTGGCAGCGTTTGGAAGAGATGGCTTCTTTCGGTACGGGCGCCTGCGAAATCAAGAGCGGCTACGGTCTTTCTACCGAAGACGAACTTAAGATGTTGCGTGTCATTCGCAAGTTGAAACAGAAATCTCCGCTGACCATCAAGGCCAACTTTTTGGGAGCACATGCTGTTCCTTTGAAATACAAACAAAATCCAGACGAGTATGTGGATTTGATTATCAATGAGATGATTCCGATGGTCGCCGCGGAAGAATTAGCCGATTATATTGATGTTTTCTGCGATAAGGGCTTCTTTACCTGCGAGCAAACCGAACGCATGCTCATGCAAGGCATCAAATATGGATTGCGTCCAAAGATCCACGCCAATGAGATGGACTGCTCTGGTGGCATCCAAGTAGGTGTCAAATACAATGCACTTTCTGTGGACCATCTGGAATATACGGGTGATGAGGAAATTGCAGTTTTGAGAGAAAGTGAAACGATGCCTACGATTTTGCCAGGTGCGGCCTTCTTCTTGGGCATGGTTTGCGCTCCTGCACGCAAGATGATGGAAGGTGGCTTGCCAGTGGCTTTGGCTTCCGACTACAATCCTGGTTCTTGTCCTTCTGGCAATATGCAGTTGGTATTGGCTATGGGCTCTGTCATGTACAAGATGCTCACCGAAGAGGCTATTAACGCTACGACAATCAATACCGCTTACGCCATGGGCGTTCAAGATGAACTGGGAACCATCTCCAAAGGTAAACAAGCCAACTTTTATATTACCAAACCGATGGATACCATTTACTATATGAGCTATGGTTTTGGTAGCAATAAAATTGACCAATATTTCTTAAATGGGAAACGCATGTAGTTTTCTGATAAAATAGAATAGAAGACGAGATTGCCTTGCAGTCTCGTCTTTTTTTGTAAATAGGCTGATTCCTCTTGACTTGTACTTAAGGACATTCTTTAGTTCGCATTAACTTGCTGTTCACCCACAATTATTCATTATGTTGTATCTTTGCTGCCTGATTTGAAAAATAAAACACACAGATATGCAAACACCTACTTTTTACGACATTTTCAAACAGTTAAACGACACGCCGCGCCCGTCACATCACGAAGAACGCGTGGCTGACTTCCTCTGCAATTTTGCAAAAGAACACGGACTTCGCTATCGTCGCGATGCGCAAAACTGCGTGGTCATTGAAAAAGACGCCACGCCCGGCCACGAAAACGCCGAACCGATAGTTATTCTTAACCACATGGATATGGTATGTGTGGCCAAGGACGGCTATTTGCGTGACGGCCGGCCGTTCGATGCGCTGAACGACGAAATTCGCGCCTATGTGGATGTGGTTAAAAATCCTGACGGCAGCGAGACTCGCTGGATGAAGGCCGAAGGCACCTCCTTGGGCGCTGACAACGGCATGGGCCTCTCCATGGCGCTTGCCATCTTGGCTGACGACAGCTTGGTGCACGGCCCTTTGGAAGTGCTCACCACTACCAACGAAGAGGACGGTATGAGCGGCGCGGAGGCACTTGCCACCGATTTCATTCGCGGCCGCAAGGTTATCAACCTGGACTCCGAGGCATACGATGAAATCACGATGGGGGCTGCCGGCGCCTACCTGCAGATTGCCCATTTCAAAGCCGACTGGGACAGCGTTCCCGACGGCTACGTTTTCCGTCGCATTGTCATTGACGGCGGCTTGGGCGGTCACTCCGGGGTGGACATCAACAAGGGACGTTGCCATGCCAACCAGGAGATCTGCCGCTTCATGCAGAACTTCGGCACTGGCAAGTTGTTGGTTTGCGCCCTCAACGGCGGCACGGCCAATGCCTCCATATCTTCCGTTGCGGATGCCGTTGTGGCCATTTTGCCCGGAAACGAAAAAGTCCTGGCAGAAGCAGTTATCACATATAATGATCAATTAAGACAGCAGTTTGCGGCCACGGATGCGGGCATCAGCATGCGCTGCGAGGATGCTGCGCCGTGCAAGCAGTATCTGTGCAATGCCGCTGACATCGTGAGCGCCTTCAACGAACTGCCCATCGGCATGCTGAAGATGCGTGACGATATGCCGGGCACAGTGATGACGAGCAACAACGCCGGCCGCATCTGCACCACAGCCGACGAGGTCACGATTTCGTGCCACTCGCGCAGTTTTGGCAATGAGGAGATGCGTGCGCTTGGGCAGGGCATTACCGCCACCTTCAAGAAATACGGTGCTGCGAATGTTGAGCTGTTGATGGACACGCCCGCGTGGGTGGAACGTGCCGACTCCCCGTTAGTGGCGCTCACCTGCCAGACGTTCCAAGACGTTCTCGGCTTCGAACCCAAGAAAGTGGCGATGCACTTCGTCTTGGAGGCTGCCTACTATGTGCAAAAGTACCCCGGTGTGGAGATTGCCTCCATCGGGCCGCTCATCATCGAGCCGCACTCTACCTCCGAACGTATTAATCTCGACACCGCCGACAACATCTGGAAGGTCACCGTGGAATTGCTGAAGAGGTTGGCGTAAGAGAGACTGGAATTTCGTCCACTACCGTATCGTACTTCCTCCCCACACAAAGTCTGTATGTCCCCTTGGTAAGATTATAAACCACCGACCACTGCGTATTGCTGGTTTTGCGCGCTGTCGGTTCTTGTGAAACATTTTGCAAAACGGACATGGCTTCCTCCTCGGTCAGTATCCATAGTTTCTCCTGAAGATAGTCTCTGGCCGTTTCAAAGCGTTCGTGACCGTGCCCGATGCCCCAAAGCGAATCTGCGAGGTAGAAATTCGTCACCAAGCCTACATTGATGGTGTCCATCAGCCATTCCCCGTTTTGCGGAACGTATTCTAACACAATGGATTTCCCCGTTCTATCGCCCAAAAGGAAATGGTAGCTGTAGGGCGGTTTCCTACCGTTGGCAAACATATTATATTGTTGTAACAGCGTGATGGCCTCATCCACGTTTGCGGCGCGGTCGAGAACGAAGCGCATCGCCGTGGTGGTCATAATGTCGTGCTTGTGACGGTCGTACTGCTCGGTGCCTCCGTACCAAACACCCGTGGTGGTGTCGCTTGGGTCGAGATACAGCACGCTCACAGCCAGACCTCGTTCGTTCATCCCGTCCATCAGCAAGTACGGCGCGGCCGCCAACAGACTGACATCCGTAGTGCCGTCGCTGAGACTGCCTTTGGGATATTTGAGCAATGACATACTGATGAGCGAGACGGATTTATAGCCGTCATTAGGGGAAGTTCGAGCCATAACGACCGGCGCGGGCCCGTCGGCGGTGAAGTCGAAATTGCGGGCGTACAGCACATCGCCCGACGGTGACTGGCAGACGAAGGCGGTGCAGCCCGTCTTCAGTTTCTTGAGGTTGGCGAGGACCTTGCCCGTGCTCAGAATCTTCGTGCCGACGTAAGTCTTGAAGTCGCCCAATCCTCGCACATCGGCCTTCAGCATCTTGTCGAGCTGGTAGTCGTTCTTGAAATCCAGGTAGTAGAGCAGGCCATTCAGGGCGGTGTCCGGGCAAGCTGTTAGGGCAAGGCCGTCCGCCTGCTGCCTGTTCTTGAGCATGCGGGCGGGATTGCCGCCCACATAGTAGGTGCGGCAGGAAGAGAGTGCGAGGCAGAGGAGAAAGAAAAGGAATAATTGTTTTTTCATTTGAAAGTCTTCTGTAAATCAACATCTTAAGCCGCTTGAATGAAGTGGCAAAGGTTTACAAAAGTACTAAAAATCCGATAAAAACAATATTTTTAGCATAAAAATTCCGATAATATTAAAAAATATTCAACGAAAAATCCGATAAAGTACAGATGATAGTGCCGGTAATGCCGTTCCGATATCAAATATAATTTTGCCACAATTTGTTCATTTAAATCTTGGCCAATCATCCATCTGAATCTTGGCCAATCATCCATCTAAATCTTGGCCAATCATCCATCATTTTTATATAATATGCTGTTTTACAAATAAAAAATGTATTTTTGCATCCTCAAAATTTTAGATATGAAAAACAGAGCATATCGTCCAAGAATGGCGGACACCCTATTAAAAGAAATGCTTCAATCCTTCCCTGCCATATTGGTACAAGGACCCAAATGGTGCGGCAAGACAACCACTGCCGAACAGCATGCTGGCAGCATCTTATATTTGGCAGACCCGTTGAGTTTGGAAAAAAACAAACTGCTTGCTGAAACCAACATCAATGCCTTGCTGACAGGCAAAGCGCCGCATTTAATTGACGAGTGGCAGGAAATCCCCAAAATTTGGGATGCGATTCGCTTTGAAGCCGACCATCGAAACGATGTGGGGCAATTTCTCCTAACCGGCAGCTCCGTTCCAACAGATACTACTCAGATGCGTCATAGTGGAACTGGACGCTTTGCATGGCTTACGATGCGCACTATGTCACTGTGGGAATCTGGTGAATCGAATGGAACCGTTAGTATGGAAGAGCTTTTTCTGCAACCGCAAATGATTTTTTCAGAAAGCACGTTGCAACTCGAGGAAATCGCTTTTTTGATTTGCCGTGGTGGTTGGCCTTTCTCAGTCGGACTTGACTCCAAATATGCACTTCGCCAAGCATACGCCTACTTTGATGCGGTGGTTGAAAACGATATTGTACGAATCGACAATTCGCTTAAAAATTCATCACGTGCTCGAAGAATCATGCGCTCATTAGCACGTCATCAAGGGACACAAACTCCCGTAACTACTATATGTTCGGATTCAAAAATGAATGAGTCAGAAGCCCTCGCTGAAGAAACCGTTTCTCTCTATATTAATGCTTTGAAAAAAATATTCGTCATTGAAGATGCCGAAACTTGGAATCCAAATTTGCGATCTAAAACGGCCATTCGCACCAGCAACACACGCTATTTCACTGACCCATCAATTGCTGTAGCCGCCTTAGGAATCGGGCCACAGGATCTGATGAATGACTTGAATACGATGGGATTGTTGTTTGAGACACTTGCTGTTCGTGATTTGCGCGTCTATGCTGAAGTCTTGGATGGAAACGTCTTCCATTTCAGGGATAAAAACGGCTTGGAATGCGATGCCGTAGTGCATTTGCGAAACGGTCATTATGGTTTGGTGGAGATAAAACTTGGTGGAGAAAAACTGATTGAAGAAGGCGCAACCACCTTGAAAAAGCTTGAAAGCAAAATAGATACCGACCGTATGTTCGCTCCTTCTTTCAAAATGGTGCTGACCGCTGTGGGCCAGTATGCCTACCGCCGTCCAGATGGCGTGTATGTGGTGCCTATAGGTTGTCTGAAACCATAATTTCTGTATTGGCACTCTTTACTCATATCACCGAAGAAGTCGTGGTGCATGGTGGTTGCTATTTTCGCCGCTGGAAGATTGAAAATACACACAATTTTCACCGCTGAAAGATTGATTTTTTGCTATTTAGTAAAAAAGATGTATTTTTGCACTTCAAAAACAACAATATTATGGTTGATGACATTTCTGTTTTGAGAATGGCTATGCAGCACCGCCTGCAAGAAACAGATTCCACTTTCCACCGTTATCTCTACCAACAAATCAATTGGTCGAACCGATTGATAGGGATTAAGGGATATCGTGGTGTGGGAAAAACGACGATGATAATTCAGCATATCAAAGAGAATTTCCCAGACCTGAATACAGTTCTGTACGCAAGTCTGGACAATGGCTGGTTTCAGACACATTCGCTGTACGATTTGGCACAGTACCATTATATGAGAGGCGGAACGCATTTGTTTTTGGATGAAGTACACCGCTATGCAAAATGGCAGGATGTTCTAAAAAACATTTATGACGACTTTCCCTCTCTTCACGTTGTCTTTACAGGAAGCAGTATGCTGCATATCAGTACTGAAGCCAACGACTTGAGTCGTCGTATGCGACTATATACGCTGCCCGTATTGTCATTGCGCGAATATGTTGAATTAGAAACGGGACTTGCCATTCCATCCTATACTTTGGAAGAAATTCTGAAGGATCATTTGAATATTTCGGCAAGAATCATCAACCAATTACCTATTCAAAAATATTTTGAAAGTTATCTCCAAAACGGATGCTATCCATTTTATTTAGAAGACATTGAAGGTTTTGGATTTCGTCTGCAAGAAACTCTTTGGAAAGTTTTGGAAAGTGACTGGCCTTCGGTGGAAGAAGTGAGTTTCGCAACCATTCAAAAAACGAAGCGTCTCTTGATGGTCTTGTCGGAAAGCGTTCCGCTAACGCCCAATATGAGCGAACTTTTTGCGGCTGTGGAGACGAATCGAGAAGGCGGTTTGCGTATGCTGTATCTACTTGAAAGAGCGGGTGTATTATCGCTCTGCTCAAGAAAGAACAAATCTTTTGCATCCTTACGGAAACCTGACAAGATTTATTTGGGGAATTCCAATTTAATGTGTGCATTATCCACCCAACCAAATATCGGCACCATCCGTGAGACATTCTTTTATAACCAGTTGGTGTCTGCATCGTACGAAGTTTTGCTACCGCCCAAAGGTGATTTTAAAGTAAATGACCGCTATCTCTTTGAAATCGGTGGTGCAAATAAAGGATACAGGCAGATTCGGAACGAACTAGAGAGTTTTTTAGCGGTTGACAATTTGGAAATGGGCGACGGCAATCGTATCCCGCTTTGGCTATTCGGTTTTTTATACTAAACAGCCCGATGCTGCCACTCTTTGCTCAAATCGCCGAAGAAGTCGTGGTGCCAGGGCGGTGGCGATTTTCATCAGCGTGGCGGTGTAACGTATCCGTAGGGGCGCTAAATTTTGCGTCCCTACTATAAATGTTTTTGACAACACCAAGGTACAACAAAAATCCATTTCCAAAAAGCATTAAAAATCCCTCCGGTTTTGGCGGAGGGATTTTCGTATAGGTTGTAGAGCAATTGATTATGTTTATTTATTGAATAAAGATTTTGCATTTGAAATGCGAATATCAGCTATTTCTTTATAATCACTTGAAATTTCATAACCAACAAAAAATCGATTGTTTTTTAATGCAGCTACTGCCGTTGTACCAGAGCCCATAAACGGGTCGAGAATGATATCGTCTTGAAAACTATACAAATTTATTAGACGATGTGGAAGTTCTTCTGGAAAAGGAGCAGGATGTTTGACCTTTTTAGCACTTTCAGTATTCATTGTCCATATACTTTTTGTCCATTCCAAGAAATCTTCCTTCCGTATCGTATCCACTCCTTTTTTGCGTGACATCGTTCCTTTACTGAATACCAAAATGTACTCATGTACATCGCGCAAAATTGGATTTGCCGCTGACATCCAACTGCCCCAGGCACATGAACCGCCAACGGAAGCTGCTTTATTCCAAATAATTTGACCACGATTATTAAAGCCAATGGAAGTCATGATTTCCGTAATATATGTGGACATTGGAATATAGGGTTTCCGTCCGACATTAGCTATATTTATGCATGCTCGACCTCCATCGACTAAAACCCTATATGTCTCTTTCATAACATTTTCTATCAGGAGAAGATAATCTTTTAAGGTAAGATTTTGATCATATTCTTTCGTGACATTATATGGCGGTGATGTTACCATTAAATGAACAGAATTATCAGGCAATTCAATCATCCTTTCGGATGAATGAAGGAATATGGTATTCAACTTCTCTGTGGAGATATTGTTGATATTAGTATTGGGCACTTCTCTAAGCACAATTCCATCATATAAGTTTGAGTGATAAAACTTGTCGGAATTATGGTTTTCTCGTTTTGAGACTCCAAACGCAGAAGTCTCAGTTCCTTTTTTATTTGACTTCATACGTTTAGCAATTCAATAAATTTTTTTCCCTTTAATTCATCTGTCGATTCCAAATTTGCCAATGAGATTATTTGTCCTAAATCTCTATTGCTCATCATAGAACTAAAATAATTCATATTGGAATTGAGGACATAACTGATATATTTTTCTAAATCTTCTATCTCACCAAAAGTTTCAAATCCTCTCTCGGGTGTTTTCTTAATAAAATCCGTATCCGTTGGATTAGGGTATAGGGAAATGAATTTTTGGATAACACCATTTTTTATTAACGAATCGACTTTTTTAACATAGTTATTTGTAATAGGAGAATTTCCCAAAATGATAATAGGAATTTTCTTTCCCAGAGAACTGTCCACACGGATATTGATAGACTTCCCAATTGCTTTGAGCATACTGTCTGATCGTAGCAATGAAGGATTTCCTTTATGCGTTTTATAGTCTCCCAACCAACCGAATTTGTTTTCTTCATCGATATCATCGTACAAATAATTATTGACAATTCCCATTTTGATTTCGAAAATGAGCTTAATGTTTTCAGGAGATTGAATTTGATTATCTGACGTGCAAAAAGCCAAATCCGCTGAACTTTGAGCAGACAAGCCAATTTCATTACAAATCACACCGTTTACGGCAAAAAGATCATTTTGTCTTGCAATGTCATGGAATAAATCCTTGCACCATTTTTCAGTAGTTGCACCAATTAATGCATTTCGTGCCTGAGGAGTATTAACATGAACATCTTCTGATTTGGGTGAAAATGCATAATACCGATTATGCACATTTACCATTAGTTTTTCAATACTAGCTAATTGACTAGCATCGTTGAAGAATTTTACTTCATCGTCTATTGTCCACATTTTTTTGCGTTTTTCAGCTCGGCTACTTATCGGAGTTGTTTTGGGCAAAATCTAATAGGACTCAAGACTAAAGAAAAGCGTGGTTTCGCTTATCTTAGTCGAGAGGCCCTAGGAAGCCCAAAATACCAGACAAGTTACCGCCACGCTGTACGCGGCGCAACTACATCATCGGTATTTTTTGTCTTTGAAATTTCCTAGGTTTCTCGACTATCCGAAATAGCTGTCGCTATGATTAATAATATGTTAATATACTTTTTTCTTCTATATTTCTTTCTTTATGTTCATACTTCCTTTTGATGTTCAAGGATAGCTACAAATGCTATCTGTTTATATTATATGTTACTTTATAAAATTACTTTTCTGTTTGTTATTTAATTGATTGATTATTTATTTAAATTTTCTTCTATTTCCTTAATAGTTGGAATCATTCCGTCAACTTTGCTTGGGTACAATTTTTCCAGTTCAAAATCAGATATCCCTATAGGTTGGCTACTTGATTCTAATGCGTATTGTGCTAATAGATTGTCTTTGTTTTTACAAATGAGTAGCCCAATTGTTGGATTGTCATCTCCACGCTTTAAGATGTGATTCACCGTCGTAACATATCCACCCAGTTGTCCAACATCTTGAAAATCAAATTCACCCATCTTAACTTCTATAACGACGTAACACCTTAGATTCAAATGGTAGAAAAGCAGATCAATGAACTTTTCCTTTTCGCCAATTTGCAAGCGATACTCCTTGCCGACATACGCAAATCCCGTCCCTAATTCTATCAAAAAATCAGTTATATTTTTCAACAACTGAGTTTTAAGCAAGGTTTCATTATATCTTCCTGTTATATCCGCAAATGCAAAATTATACGGATCTTTTGTGATTTCCTGTGCTAAATCACTCATTGGTTCGGGTAGCGTCACCTTGAAATTGGTTATGGCTTTGCCCTCCCTTTCATACAAACCCGAGTCAATCCAATTGAGGAGCATTGCTCTACTCCATCCATTTTCAATAGTCTTTCTGACAAAAAATATAGCCTTATCCGTATTACCCTTCACATAATCCATAATCACACAATGGTGCCCCCAAGGAATTTGAAAAATTCCAACGAGCTGTTGGAATTCTGCGGAATTCTCTTTTTCGCTTAACAATATTGAATCATCAGAGTTACTGAATGCATTCAAATATTTTGGTTCAATATTTCCAACAACCTGTTGGAAAAATGTATTGTTTTGATTATAAAGCGAATAAAACTTTTTACAATAATATATGTTGGATTTGGATAATCCTTCTATCCCAGGAAGTTCGGAACGAAGATCCTTGCTGAGTTGAACAATGACGCTCTCGCCCCAGCGTTCTTCCACATGCATCTCCACGATATCTCGTCCCAACAGCCAATTAAAGAAAAGCTTTTCAGAATTGACTTTTACGGCAGCCTTTATCTGGCTGCTTCTGTATCTGGCAGCCAACGTCTTTACCCAATTCCGATATTCGTGGTCCAATATATTGATATTTTTTGACATAAGTTGGTTCAAATGCTCTGATTAATACTCTGTTATTCGTGGTTTACTTTATTCAATAGGTTTAAAATTCTTCTATTTGCGGTTCTGTTTTTGAGGTCGCAAAGGTACAAAAATAATGTGATAATGTGGTAATTCGATAATGCAGTAATGATGCTGCCGCAAACAAAAAAATCCCTCCGGTTTGTTGCCAGAGGGATTTTTGTTATTGTAGAGACGGTGCACTGCACCGTCTCTACGGGAAAATCGAATTATTATTCTTCGCTCAATTTCTTGTAACCTTCGTAACGAAGTTTTGCGAATTGTTCGGTCTTAGCGAACAGTTCCTTAGCTTCTTCTGGGAAGGTCTTAACCAAGGAGTTGTAACGAACTTCACCCATGATGAACTTCTGGAAGTTGTCCCAGTTAGGTTCTTTGCTATCCAAGTGGAAGCCGTTCTTGCCAGCTTCTTCTTCATCTGGATTGAAGTGCCACAAGTGCCAGTAACCACATTCAACGGCGAGTTTCTCTTCCATTTGGGAGTGACCCATACCGATCTTGATACCGTGGTTGATACAAGGAGCGTAGCAAATGATCAAGGAAGGTCCGTGATATGCTTCAGCTTCTTTGATGACCTTGAAGTATTGAGCTTGGCTTGCACCCATAGCAACTTGTGCTACGTAAACATAACCGTAAGATTTAGCAATCATACCGAGGTCTTTCTTGCG
>JAKSMD010000029.1 GCA_024400815.1 Bacteroidales bacterium
CCATTTGTTTAAGAACAGTTTGTCGCTGATGATGAAGAATCCGTGCCAGATGCCCCAAAGGATGAAATTCCAACCGGCGCCATGCCAAATGCCGCAGACCAGAAAGACAATGCCCAAGTTGAGATAATTGCGGAAGGGCTTCATGCGGTTGCCGCCTAATGGAATGTAGAGGTAGTCTTTAAACCATGCGCCGAGCGTCATGTGCCAGCGTCTCCAGAACTCACTGATACTCTGAGAAGTATAGGGGCTGTTGAAGTTCTCTGGAAATTGGAATCCTAACAGATAACCCAATCCAATGGCCATGTCGGAGTAACCGCTGAAGTCGAAGTATATCTGGAAGGTGTAAGCCAAGGCGGCTATGCGTGCTGTGCTGCCGGTGACGATTTCGTGCGGCATGGCGTAGAAACTGTCCACTTGCTCACCCAGGATGTTGGCAATCAGAACTTTCTTGGCTAACCCAAGCACAAAGCGATAGACTCCGTATAACTTATGGTCGATAGTGTCGTTGTGGCGACGGTCCAGAATGTCGTCGGCAATGGTGTTAAAGCGCACGATAGGCCCCGCAACCAACTGCGGAAACATCAAGATATACAGCAAATAGTCGAGCAAATGTTGCAACGGTGCATGTACTTTCCGATAAACATCTATGGTGTAGGTCAACGATTGGAAGGTGAAAAATGAAATGCCGATGGGCAATACCACCTTTATCCAAGGTACTGGCTGCAGATGACAAATCTCTAATAGCGCATTGAGATTGTCAATGAAAAAATTGGCATACTTGAAATAAGCCAGTAATCCTAAATTCAAAATGAGTGAAAGAACCAAATGGATTTTTCGATGCCTTTCTATACGATGCATGTGCTGCACCAAATAGAAATTAGCGGTGAGAGACGCCAGTAGGACAAAAAGGAACTTAGGCGCGCCCCATGCGTAAAATGCTAAACTGGCTAATAATAATACAAGGTTTTTGCCTTTCGTTGGCGTTAAATGATATACTACCAAGAAAATAGCTAAAAATGCAAATATGAACAGTGTACTACTAAAAACCATATTGAAAAGGAGGCGCAAAAATACAAAAAAAATGTATCTTTGCCGCCGTATTATGAGGGAGTAATCGGCGGCTTGCCGTGAACGATATCAACAGACCCAGTCTCTTGCAGACTTGGTATCGTCCCTAAGCGATAAGACTCATAGACCAGGCCTCGCACCAGTCTATGAGTCTTGTTTTTTTAATACAACTGTTCTTTTTAATCGTATTGTCTAAAAATATTATAATCAACTTATTATGTCGAGAATTTTATTCTTCATCGTATTCCTGATTTTCATCGTCTTTATGCTCGCTTTGGATTTGGGCGTCTTCCATAAGAAAGACCACGAAATCAAAAGCAAAGAAGCGGGCATTTGGACCTGCGTCTGGATTTTGCTGGCTATGGGCATGGCGCTGCTTATTCGCTTTCATGCGGAGTGGATCCATGGCATCTCTAATATGCAGGACCTTTTGGCTTTCGTAAGCGGCACTTCTCTGGAAAGCCTCATTCAACCCGGCATGGATTTCTCCAATGCCCTAACTGTCTATCGCAAGGAGATGGCACAACAGTTCCTCGCCGGTTATTTTTTGGAGGAGTCCCTCTCTATTGACAATATCTTTGTGATGATTATGATCTTTGTCAGCTTCGGCATCGACAAGAAATACTATCATCGCATTTTGTTCTGGGGCATCTTAGGCGCTATCGTGATGCGCTTTGCGTTCATTTTCGCTTTGGGCGCCGTGGTGGAACGCGTCTCTTGGATTCTCGCCATTTTCGGTGTTATCTTGATTTACTCCGGTGTTAAGATGTTCCGCGATAAAGGAGACGAGAAAATCGATACGGCCACACATCCCGTGGTGAAGTTCGCCTCCAAACATTTCCGCGTGACTCCGAATGTGAATGGTCACGACTTCTTTACAAAGATCGATGGCAAGAACTTTATGACTCCACTGTTCCTCGTACTGCTCGTTATTGAATTTTCCGACATCATCTTCGCCGTGGATTCCATTCCGGCTGTCTTCTCTGTAACAACCGATACTTTTATCGTCTTCTTCTCTAATATTTTCGCTATTATGGGATTGCGTTCCCTCTTCTTCCTGCTGAGCAATGTCACCGACAAGTTCTGGCTGCTCAAATACGGTCTGGGCGTACTCCTCTGCTTCATCGGTTTGAAGATGATTGGTCACGAATTCTTCCATATCAATATCTCTACAGTCGCCTCCCTGTTCATCATCCTCGGCATCTTGGTGGTCTCCGTGGTGATGTCGTTGCTGATACCGAAGAAGGTGAGAAGTGAGAAGTAAGAAGTAAGGTTGCCAATAGTTTCAAGTGTGGAGACTCCACAAAAAGTCAATGTCAAAGTCAATGGTCAACGTGCTAACAGCCAATTGCTAATAGCTAAAAGCCGAATAAGTCAATGAAGAAACCATCACTTACTTTCCAGATTTTCATTGCCCTGATTTTGGGTGTGGCTGTAGGTTTGCTGATGCAGCACTGCAGCGATGTTGCGGTGAAATACATCAAACCGTTTGGGGTGATATTCCTTAACTTGATCAAATTCATCGTGGTGCCGTTGGTGATGCTTTCCATTATCTGCGGCATTATCTCCATGAAGGATATCTCCAAACTGGGCAAACTCGGCGGCAAAACGCTGTTGTTCTTTTTCAGCACGACTGTTATCGCTGCTTCCCTGGGATTGGGAATATCCTCGCTGTTCAAGAATGTCTTCCCGATAATAGATTTGCCGACGGTTGATTTGAGCAATGACGCTCCGCGACTGGATGTGATGCAGCAGATTGTGGATATTTTCCCCGGCAATTTCATTGACCCGATGTTTACGATGAATATGATGCAGGTGATTGTGATTGCCGTTTTCATAGGTCTGGCTATTGTGCTGGTAGGGGAGAAAGCCAAACCCGCTGCCGATGTGTTGGTGAGTTTCAACGAGATTGTCACACGCATCCTCGGCATGATTCTGGCCCTCGCGCCCATTGGTGTGTTCTGTTTGCTCTGTCCTGTGGTGGCGGTCAATGGACCGTCTGTGTTGGGCTCTTTGGCCGTGCTGATTGGCATTGCCTACCTCTGCTTCACGATTCATGCGGTAGTGGTGTATGGTAGTTCTGTGCGACTGCTGGGGCGCATGAGTCCGTGGAAGTTCTTCAAGAGTGAGTTCCCTGCCATGCTGTTCGCCTTCTCCAGCGACTCTTCCGTCGCTACACTGCCGGTCAATATGAAATGCACGCAGAAGATGGGCGTTCCCAAGTCCATCGGCGACTTTGTGCTATCCCTGGGCGCCACAATCAATATGGATGGCGTGGCTATCTACTTGGGCGTCACCTCTGTCTTTATCGCGCATTGCTACGGCATTGACTTGACTATGGGACAGTATGTGGCCATTGCCATATCTTCTACGATTGCCTCTATCGGCACGCCCGGCATTCCGGGTGGCTCGTTGGCCCTGATGGCTGCTGTCTTCGCCTCTGCTGGCATCCCTATGGAAGGGGTTGCCGTGGTGGCAGGCATTGACCGTATTATCGATATGGGCCGTACAATGATGAGCGTCACCGGCGATGCGGCCTGTTCGGTGGTGGTGTCAAGAAAAGAGAGAAATGAGGAAACTGCCAACAACTAACGGCCAATTGGCGATGGCAAATTGTTTTAGGTTTCAAGTTTCAGGAATGTAGGGACGCAATTTATTGCGTCCGAAATAGCTAAGGCAATTATATACTACTTGACTTGTTCCTATAAAAATATCACGGTGCAGCCGTATCTTGAGCAACCCCAGAGGGGTTGAATCTCTGTAATGAAGGACGCAATCTGGGGCGGAATGGCGAGGTGCGGAGGTGGCGGCGCGGGATGGCGTGCGCCGAAGGAAATGCCTGCTGTCGCCGCCTATCGGGAAAGCAAATCCATGCAAATCTGAAACAAATAGGGCCGGTGGGCTATTCGATAGGGGACCGCGGCAGCGATTGGAGCCCATTTACTTGCGTGCGGGTGGGGAATGAATAATGAATAATGAACAATGAATAATGGTGTGGGTGGGCAGCAAGTTAGGGCAAAAAGCGCGACGGCACCGCGTTGGATTGTGGGCAGGTGGTGCCGGGCCGCCCAAATCATAATAAAATCAAAATATTCGGGTCAACAAGCATATAGTTGCCATAGTCAATGGCAGCCGTAGGTGAAAAGTCAATGTCAAAGTTCAAAGTCAAAGTAGAAGAGTAGAGAAGTAGATTGGTGGAAAAGTAGAGGGCTCCTCCAAAGCTAATAGCTAAAATCTAACGGCTGAACACCTGCTTTTTCTGCATCAGGAACATCACCAGTCCGCGGAGGGTCAGGAAGATGAGGAAGGCAATCCAAAGGCCGTCGTTGCCCAATGGGCCGCGCAAGATAAGATAGAAGACGAAAAATGCGCTCGTGGAGATGAACATGGTGTTGCGCATGGCGGCCGAGGCGGTGGCCCCAATGTAGATGCCGTCGTAGATGAAGGCCGCAAATCCCGTGAACGGCACTAAGACGGTCCACAAGATGTATCCCATGGCGGTGTCAATGACCTGCTTGTCGTTGGTGAGTATCCACAACAGCCATTTGCCACAGGTGGCGTAAATCACCGTGAAGGCGGCGGCTAAGCCCACCCCCCATAAGAGCAACTTGCGCACAGACTCTTTCAAATGTTCGCTGTCGCGCGCGCCTATGAAACGCCCTACCAGCGACTCGCCGGCATAGGCAAAGCCGTCCATGATGTAGGATAGCAGCGTGAACAACTGCATGAGCAGCGTGTTGGCGGCTAAGATGTTGTCGCCCATGTTGGCGGAGATGTAAGGTATGAAGGTGAAGACAGCTATCAGGCAGATGGAGCGGAGGAAGATGTCGGAGTTGACTTTGAAGAAACGCACCATCTCATTGAGCTTCAGACTCTCTTTGATATGGATTTCGTATCGCAATTCGCCGTAGTGCTTGAACCACATGAAGGTGGCCATGGCTATGCCGCTGTATTGGGCAATGACCGTACCCCAGGCAACACCTGCGATGCCGGCATGGAAGGCAAATACGAATATCAACGAACAGATGATGTTGACGATGTTCAGCAGAATGGCTATCCACATCGGCGTCTTGGCATCCTGCATCCCGATGAACCAGCCCTTGACCACATACAATCCCAAGGTGGCGGGCGCCGCCCAAATGCGGATGTAGAAGTATGTCAGCATTAATTCGATGGACTCCTGACTGCTGTGGATGAACCGCTTGCAAAGCAGTCCAATGGGCCACTGTAACAGGATGAGACAGACCGCCACGATGAGGGCAATGGCCATGCCGCGAACCAACACATTTAGGTATTCGGCCCGGTCTTCGGCTCCGTAGGCTTGGGCGGTCAGACCGCTCGTGCCGGCGCGCAGGAATCCGAACCCCCAGTAGATGAGGTTGAACACCATCGTGGCCAACGCAATGGCCGCAATGTAACTGGCATTGCCGATGTGCCCGACAATGGCCACATCCACCATGCCCAGCAAGGGCACGGTGATATTCGTGATGATGCTCGGTAAAGCTAGTCTGAGTATCTCTCGGTTCATGCCGCTGTCTGTGCTCTATTCAACGATGGTGAAAGGATCAACATACCATTTGTCATCCATCTTCTTCATGTAAATGGGGTAGTCTTCCTCTTTAGTGTCGTTGTTGTATGAAAGCGTCATCGTGACAATCGCCCGTTCTTTGTCTGGCAATAGACTGTCGTTTGTGACGGTGAAGGCGCGGATGTCATCGCCAAACTGCTCTAACAAGACCGTGATGACCAGGTCCCGGGAGGCGGGGTCTTTGGAAAAACCGCAACTGGCAGCCGCCTCGTCGTAGTTGTGACTGACCATACTCTTCATAAATTGACTGGCGACCTTTTTAGGCGTATTGCTGCAACTTGTAAGTAACACAGCAACTAACAAAAGGATGGGTATAAATGCTTTTTTCATTGTATGTTATTCAAAAAGTCAATGTTAAAAGTCAATGTCAATTATCTTGCTGCTCTCTCTTTCACAATCTCTTCCTGCTTAGCGGCTGGCATCGGCATGTATTGGTAGAATTCCATAGAGTAGTTGGCACGGCCGGAGGTTACGTTGCGAAGGGCTGTAGCGTAGCCGAACATTTCCATCAGTGGACAGAAACCGTCCAACTTTTGGGAACCCTTTCTGAAACGGCGCATGTTCTCGATACGGCCGCGACGTTTGTTGAGGTCGCGGGTGACATTGCCGATGAAGTCGTCAGGGGTGTTGACTTCTATCTTCATGACCGGCTCCATGATGATGGGGTTGGCTTTGCGGAAGGCCTGTTTGAAACATTGCGCGGCGCAAAGTTGGAACGCCATGTCACTGGAGTCAACAGGATGGTAGCTGCCATCGACCAGTACGCACTTGACATCCACTACCGGGTATTCGGCAATAGGACTCTTCTCCATTGCTTTGCGCAAGCCCTTTTCAATAGACGGGATGTACTCTTTGGGGATGACGCCGCCCTTGGTGACATCCACAAACTCGAAGCCTTTGCCGGGGTTCGGTTCGAAGCGGATGACGGTGTTTGCAAATTGTCCCTTGCCACCGCTCTGCTTGACATGCTTGTAGGCATTTTCAACAGAGGTGGTGATTGTTTCGCGGAAGGATACGGAGGGCTCGCCAACGGAGATGGGCACCTTGAACTCGTCGCGGATGCGCTCTACGAGGATCTCCAAGTGCAGTTCGCCCATGCCGGCGATGATGGTCTCTTCCGTCTCTTCATCGTAATGGGAGTGGAAAGAGGGGTCTTCGTTTGTGAGCTTGGCTAAGGCTTCGCCCAGCTTGTCGCGGCTCTTCTTGTCTTCCAAGTTCACTTTCATCTCGATGACGGCAGGCGGCACGGAGATGGATTCCAAAAGAACGGGTTGGCTTTCGTCGCACAGGGTGTCGCCCGTGCGGGTGTATTTCATGCCGACGAGGGCGACGATTTCGCCGCAGCCGGCTTCTGTGATTTCCTGTCTCTCTTTCGCTTTGATGCGGAAGATTCGTCCGACACGCTCGTTCTTGCCCTTGTTGGTGTTGTAAACACTCATGCCGCTGGTGAGCTTGCCGCTGACAATGCGGATGAAGGTCTGCTGACCCACATACGGATCGTTGATGAGCTTGAATGCCAAGGCGGAGAATTTCTCGTTGTTGGACGGATTGCGTTGGATGGTCTTTTCTTCATCGTACGGGTCGTGTGCCATCACGGCGCCGATGTCGGTAGGGGAGGGCAGATAGTCCACGATGGCGTCGAGCAGCAACTGGATGCCCTTGTTTTTGTATGCGGCACCGCAGAGCACTGGCGTGACCAGCAACTTGATGGTGGATTCGCGGATGGCCTTCTTCAGCATCTCTTCCGAGATTTCGCCGTCTTCCAGATAAAGGGTGGCGATATCATCGTCAAAGTCGGCAAGTTTCTCAATCATCATCTTGCGGGCTTCGTTGGCAGCGGCAACGAGTTCGGCGGGAATGTCGCCCACGATGCGCTCTTTCTCGTTGAAGGTGATAGACCTCATAGTGACCAAGTCAATCATGCCTTGGAAGTCGCTTTCGGCCCCGATGGGAAGGTGGATGGGCATGGCGTTGGCGCCGAGGTATTTGTTCATCTGGCTGACCACCTCGTTGAAGTCAGCGCCCGTGCGGTCCATCTTGTTGACGAAGGCGATGCGGGGCACGCGGTATTTCTCGGATTGGTTCCAGACGGTTTCACTCTGCGGTTCCACGCCACCTACGGCGCAGAATACGGCAACCATGCCGTCGATGACGCGCAGGGAACGCTCCACCTCGATGGTGAAATCGACATGGCCCGGCGTGTCAATGAGGTTTATCTGGTGATCTTTCCATGTGGCCGTGATGGCGGCGGATGCGATGGTGATACCACGCTCCTGCTCTTGCTTCATGAAGTCCATGGTGGCTTGCCCGTCGTGGGTTTCACCTACTTTTCTATTTACACCTGTGAAAAATAATATTCTTTCTGATACAGTGGTCTTGCCTGCATCAATGTGTGCGGCGATGCCGATGTTTCTGAGTTTGGAGATTTGCATTTTTGGAAAGTTAGAAGTTAGAGGTGAGAAGTGAGAAGTTTAAGGTTTAATTAACGTTTTTCAAATGTCTTGGCTGCTTTCTTCATCTTTTCACGGACGGATACAGCGAATGGACATCTGCTTTCGCAGGCGCCGCAGCCAAAGCATTCGGATGCTTTGTGCTGGAGTGCGTCGTATTCTTTTTGCATTTCTGGAGTAACCTTACCTTCTGCTTCTGATTGGTCGAGGAGCTTGTTGACTTTGTCAATGTCGATGCCTGCAGGACAAGGAGCGCAGTGACCGCAATAGATACACTGATTTTTCCAAAATCCAGTTTTAGAGAAGACGACGGAGTAGTCTTTTTCAGCAGGAGTGGCGTTGATATAATGGAGGTCGGCCATCAGTTCTTCAACATTGCCGGCACCTACCAAGATGGATGCCACGGCTGGTCTGTCCAAACCATATTGGATGCACTGGCTTTCGGTCAAGGCCACGTGGATGGGCGATTTCTTTTCATCTAAAAGACGTCCGCCGTTGAAAGCTTTCATCACGGTGATGCCTACGCCCATCTGCGCACAGGTGTTGTATAACAAGGCACGGATGGAGTCGATGTTCTGCTGACCTTCGCCAATGGGCGTTTTCCAGATGTTGGCGTCGCCGGGCAGCAAGTCGAAGGCCGGGTTTACACTGAACATCAGCACTTCGATAAGGCCGCTTCTTACGGCTTCCAATGCCACGACGGCGTTATGGCTGCTCAGACCGATGTGCTGGATTTTGCCCTCTTTTTTGAGCTGTTGAGCATATTTCATGATGTCCCCATTTTTGATGACGTTCCAGTCCTCTATATCGTCTGCTATGTGGATCATGCCGACTTCAATATGGTCGGTGTGCAGACGGGTGAGCAGGTCTTCGAAACCGGCTTGCGCTTCGGCAAGGTCGCGGGTGCGCTTGTACTGGCCGTCTTTCCAACATACGCCGATGTGTCCTTGGATGTTCATCTTTTCACGGCGACCCTTCAGTGAGTTGCCGAGGTTGTCGCGCGTGAGTGGGTTGGAATCGTAAATATCTACATAGTTGACGCCGTATTTGATACAGGAGTCCATAAAGGCCATGGATTGTTCGGCGGAGAGTTCCTCAAAACAACTGCAGCCGATGCCGATTTCGCTAATCTGCAATCCGGTCTTTCCGAGGATACGGTACTGCATCTGGTTTTGTGCGTAAATATTTGAGCTGATAAGGGTTGCTAAGCAAAGCAAACCGATGATGATAAGATTATTTTTCATTGGAAATTGGGGTTTGTTTTTTGAGGGCGCAAAGATACGAAATTTCTTGGGAACAGGAAATAGGGGACCTAACGATCTCTCGTCAAACACACCCAGTTCTTTTAGAGAATATTTTTTATTCTCCAATCCTTATCACGCTTCTGTCTTCTTCCTGTTTCTGCTTGCTTAGGGCAGGTTTGAAGGAGTTGAAGTTGAATGTAACACCTAACCAGAACATGCGGCTCTTGTTTTTGCTGTTGTTGACGAGGCTGTAGATGTTGTTGTCGGAGACAATATCCCAGCGGCGCGTGTTGAACACATCCGTCAGCAGGGCGGAAACGGTGAGCTTGTTTTTCAGGAACGACTGCTTGATGCCGATGTTCATATAGTGGATGGTGCGTGTGGTGAACTGTGGGAAGTGCTGCGGTGTGAAGCAGAAGTACTGCAACTGGATGTTCATCCCTTTGATGGGTTTGAAGTTGAGCGCAATGTTGCTGTTGTTTACCCAGCCCTGATTGCGAAGGTCGGCGCCTTCGAACTCGCCCGTGGTGATGCCGTAGTAGGTGTTGGTGCTCAGCACAATGTTGAACCATTTCAGCAGATTGAAGGTGAATGCGTGGTCCAGTCCGACTTTCAAATCCCAGTCGCCGTTGACGTAGGTGAGCATCAGTGCGGAGTCGCGGATGGTGGCCACTTGCGTGATACAGCTCTGCACGAAGTTGAGATAAAGACTGCCGTTGATTTTTACTTTCTTCGTGTTGAATGCATATGCCACATCCCGTTTGTGCGCCGCTTCAGGATGCAGGTAGATGTTGCCCGTCTCGTACGTTTGGTTGTCGATGAGGTTTATATACGGGTTCAGTTGCGGGTAGGTCGGGCGCGACACGCGGTCGGCGTAGTTGAAGAACATTGACCACTTGTCATTGATTTTGTAGGTGGCACCGACCGTCGCACCCACGAATGTGTGATTCTGTGCCGTGTTGATGCTGTCTTTGTCGCAGTGCAACTCCGTCCTGGTGAATTCGCCCCGCAGCCCGGCCTTCAGCGACCACTTGGGATTGAACTGTATAGAATAAAGCGCGTATGCAGCGGGAATGTATTCGCGATGTCTCAAGTCATTACTGAAATAATCGGAGTATATCCATACTTGCGACAAAGTGTCCAAAGCGTAGAACTTATGGTCGATATTGTTCTGCCGGTAAGTCATCTTTACCCCGGCATCCAATTGTCCCTTTTTTAGTTTGGTCATAAAGTCGGCTTGCAGAGAGGTGATGAACGGACTGCCGCCAGAGACGGATTTCTGCACCATCTCGCCGTGCTCGTAGTAGTACGACGGACGGTGTCCCCAGATTTTCGACACGGACGCGCGCAAATCGAGCGTGCGCTTTTTCGGAATGAAGATGTGTTTGTAGTTCACAAAACCTTCCACCATCTCGCGGTTGAAGGTGATGTCGGTCTGGCGGAAAAGTTCGGAGGGGACATCGTCTGTGATATAATGGTTGTTGAAATTCTGGAAGTTGTTCAAATGCGGGAACATCCCTTTGACATTCACGGTGAGGATGTCCTTTGGGGTGGCACGATAGACCACATTGGCGCCCACCACGTGGTTGGAGTTTTTTCGATGGGCTAAAATCTGTTGGTGAATGCTATTGCCTGTCGTGTAGAAATAGCGGTCCAACTCACTGTTGATGACGTCCTTTTCGTACTTGCCGTTGTAGTTCACGCGGACGCTCCATTTGCCTTTGTCGTAGCCAATGGCGAAGTTGCCGTTGAGCATACCCATAAAGCCGTAGTTGAACGATGCCAGCATGCTGAAAGCGTTGTCGAGCTGTTTTTCGGAGACGATGTTGATGATGCCGCCCGTGCCTTCTGCGTCGTATTTAGCATCCGGATTGACATTGGCGGCGGGGATGGCCGACAGACTGCTGACCGTTGTGGGGATGCCGTCCATCAGGATGAGCACGTTGCTGTTTCCACGGATGGCGACGTTTTCGTCATTATCCACAGTTACGGAGGATGTTGATTTCAGTATTTCCAACACCGAACCGGTGCCTTCGCTCATATTGCCGGTGGTAATCATACGAATGTTCTCAGCAGTAATTTCCGGTGCGGTTGTAGGCGAGTCTCCTATGATTGTCACTTCAGAAAGTGCATTATTTTGCAATATCACATTGCCTAATGTCAACGATGGTTGCTGACCACATTCAACTTCAACCTGCCGCAGTTCACATTCACTTGAGGCTATTTTCAGCAGGTAAGTCCCTGTGAAAGTTCCTTTAATTTGAAAGCAACCCAAGGAATCGGAAATCGCGCCAGTAAGTGTTTTGCCATCGCGATTTAATGTAATCATAGCATAACTTACAGGAGTGCTCTTCTCATTAAGCACACGCCCATTGATAAGAGTGGTTTGCGAAAACAAGCAGCCAGGAAATAAAAAAAAGAGCAATAAGAACAATAGGTGTTTTTTCATATGCATAATTTTTGTAAAAACGTCATTCCGCATTCTCATGTGGCTCCACATGAATGGATATTTGTGTATTATAGCCAAATCGTGTCAGCAAGTCATTCTCTATCTGCACAGTTATTTGGTGGGCCTCATTCACGTTCATCATCGGGTTAACCACGATGTGGGCATCGATGATGACGCTGGGGCCGCTGCGACGGGTTTTCAGATTGTGGACGTTTTCCACTCTATCTACGGAGTGGATAATTTCAAGAATCTCAGTTTCCTGCTCTTCCGGCAACGAAGCGTCCGTCAATTCGCCAAGTGCGGGAATTGATATTTTTACCGCAACGACAATAATGACAATACTGATGATGCATCCGACCAAGGGGTCAAGAACGATCCAGCGACCTCCCAGCAGGATGGCGCCGCCAATGCCGACTAATGCGCCCAGTGAAGAGAGGGCATCGGATCGGTGGTGCCACGCATTGGCAATCATGGTCTGGCAACTGATCTTTTTGCCCTGATGTGCCGTCCATTGGTACAAGATTTCCTTGACGGCAATGGAAAGCAGCGCCGCCCATAAGGCAACCATACCCGGCTTTTCAATTGTTCCGCCGGCAGCCACAAATCGAACTCGCTCAATACCTTTGGACATCAAGCTGACACCCACCACCAGCAGTAGCAGACTGACCACCAATGTGGCCAGCGTCTCAAACTTGCCGTGACCGAAGTCATGGCTTTTGTCGCTGTCCTTCCCTGCAATCTTAACCATCAGTAATACTACAGCGTCGCTAACCAAGTCGGACAGTGAATGGATGGCATCGGCCATCATTGCTGCACTGCAACCAAAAATGCCCGCCAACAGCTTGACAATCGTCAGCAACAAATTAGCAATTGCACCCCAAAGGGTAACCGAAAGAATTTTTTTTTCACGAGACTCCATCAATATGTTGATTGATTTTCATATGAGGTTGCAAAGATACAAAAAAACATCGTCATGGATAATTGTTGCCCACAATTGCCCATGACGACTCCACTATCGTTCTATTCTACAGTTACTTGCCTCACGCATTGGCGACCACTTCGATGGTGCTGCTTGAGGATAGACCCTCTTGGTTGACCACAATCTGCACGGGAATGCTGTTTTTCAGTTCTTCCACATGACTGATGATGCCTACATGACGTCCCATCTTCGAGTGCAAAGAACGCAATGTGTTCACTGCACGCTGGAGAGGCTCGCCGCTCAATGTGCCAAAGCCCTCATCAATAAAAAGCGTATCTACGGCCAATTGCTCGCCGATGTCGGATAGCGCCAACGCAAGTGCCAACGAGACGATGAAACTTTCACCCCCAGAGATGGTGCTGGCCGAACGAGAGGCAAACCCCAAGTAGGCATCTTCCAAGGTGATGACGAATGTTCCCGGTTCCACCTTCAAGGTGTAGCGGTCGGTCATAGACTTCAAATATGCATTGGCCGAGTGAACCAAACTGGAAAGCACATAACTTTGCGCAACTTTGCGGAAACGTGCCCCCTTAGCATCCCCTATAAACTGATTCAGCCTGCTCCAACGGTCGGACACCGCTTTGACCTCGTCCCTTTTCTTCTTGAAATCATTCAACTTGTCTTGATTTCCTTTGTTCGTCTTGATTTGTTCTGTTATGGCAACTTGAGAGGCTAAAATCGCCTCTTCTTGTATGTTTACTTCCTTAAAGGATGCCTTCAATGTCTCAAGTGTATCCGATTCTGATAAAGAGGGCTTCAAGGCGTCATGTTCCGCTTTGAGTCCTAAGGCATTCGTAAGGGCGCCTTCTTTTGTGGAGAAATCCGCTTCTATCTTTCTGAGTATTGTTGTCGTTTGTTCCACTTCTTCTTGTGAAATGCCATCCAACAGTTTCAAATATTCCAATGAAATCGTAGTATTAGCACACAAAAAGTCGTTCAAATCCGATTTCGCTTTTTGCGCTTTCTTTTCTGCTTGTTGCAGAATTGTATTCGCAGACTGTACATCCGACATAATTTTGTTGACAAACGGCAAGAGGTTGTCATGGGCACACTCGATATTGGTTGTAAGTTCTTTCCACGAACCGATTTGGCCCAAAATGGACTGCATTGAGGAGATGACATCCTTATGATATTTTTCGCAATCTCCAACAGAATCGGAAAGTTTATCTATGTCCTCTGAATTCGCTTTATATTCATTGTAAAAAGTGAGCAACTCTTGGCGGAACAAGGTTGCATCGGTTCGCCAGTCATTAGTCCATATAGTCTGACCAATATAGTTGTCTATCTCCTTTTCGAATTTTTGGACATCAGTTTCTTTTTGAGCGATCACTTGATTTTTGCCCATGACTTCTGACTCTTTTGTTGTAACATCCTCTTTCGCTGTAGTCCATTTCGTCATCTTGTCCTCTACTTCTTTACGCAATTGCTCAACTTTCTTACGTTGGTCTTTGACCTCGTTTTCCAATTTTTCAGCATCTTGAATAGATCTGTTCAAATCTACCAATTCCTTTTCGACAACTTGCTTTTGTGACTCCAGACTTTGGACCGTCGTATTCGCAATAGTCGTAACCCCACAGGCTTTGCAAGCCGATTGTGCTTTCGTCAAGGCTGTATCTACAGAGTGGTCTTCTTTGAATTTTTCTTTATTCTTTCTCAACATCTTTTCTTCTGCTTGGCAGATCGCATAAAGTTGATTGTAATCCGATTCGGCCGTTCGATACAGCTGTTCAGAATTTTGGAAGGCCTCTTCGGCTTGTTGGAAAAGTTGGTCCATGACCTCTTCAGCCGGCAGGGCAACGGCCAATTTCTGTTTACATACGGGACATTCGTCGCCCATATGCAAATGCGTACGGATATTCTTTGCCCATTTGTCAATCGTATTGGCTTGCTGGTCTCTGAGTTTCTTTAGACGGCCTCTTTCTTGATCTGCATTTTGCTTGGCCTCCAATGCTTTTGGCAATTCAGACTTCTTTTTTGTTAAAGCCTGCTCTTGCTCTTGCAATGTTTTCTTGTTCTGCTGATAGGCCGATTTTTTCTCTTCCAGATCTTTGAGGGCCTCAATAGCACCCGACAAGTTTTGCTTTTGGGTCAGAAGATTCTCTCGATTCTCACGCTTCGTCGGGAGTTGGGTTTCAGACAACTTCTTGTCCAGGTCCTTGAGTACCTGATCTTCCGTCTGGAAAGAATGATGGGAGTTATTATATTCTGATTCCGCCTTGTCGGAAGCTGGCTTCCAGTTGTCTTGGATCTTCTGCTTCAAAGAGGCAACTTCCGTTTTCTCTGTATGGATAAATGCCTTTCCTTCTGCCAAGTTCTTGAGCAGCGTATCAATCGTTTGATAGTTTTTATATATGGAATCTTTGGATTTCTGTTGATTGAGATAAGCTTGAATGGAGTCAATTCTATCATGTAATTCCTGAATATGCTTTTTTTGATAGAGAACCCCAGACATGGCTGTCATATAGTCTTTCTTCAGGTCTTTCAGTTTCTGTTCTTGTTTCTGTTGTTCGCATTGGGCCTCTGACTGTTCTTTCAAAAAGCCGCGTGCGGTAATCGTTCGGGTCCAATCCCGCACCTGTTTGCTTTGCTGTTTGAAAGATTCACTTTCTTTCTTGTTCTTGGCTTTTTCGAAATCACTTCGGGCAGTCTCTACCATTTTGGTCTGAGTCTGGTCATTCGTAAGCCATTGGATCTTCTCGTTAAGACGTTGCTCCTCTGCCTTATTCTCTTCCAACTTTTGGGATAGATTATCCAAAGTTTCTTGACGAGCAACTAATTCTTCGGGAGGAAGCACATTCGCATCCATATCTTGAACCTGCTGTTCTGCGATCATCAAGTCGTTTTTTTTCTGATCGGCGATTTCATAGATTTTAGCACCGATACGGCTATAGACATCTACGCCCGTGATTTTTTCAAGAATCTCGGCCTTATCGTTGTCTTTGCTGTTCAGAAAACGCGTAAACTCACCTTGTGGCAAGATGGTTGTACGGCAAAATTGATTGAAGTCTAATTGAACCACCTCTTTGATGATGGCCTCAATTTCGTTAACCTTATTGTATGTTTGGTTCGTATCCAAATTGGTGAGCACCCACTTGCGGGCTTGCAGGGCACCATCCGCTTTTTTTCGGGCTCGTGCAACCGACCACTCTGCCCCATAGTGTACCCCGCCATTATCCGTAAAGGTCAGAGATACATAGGCTTCTGCGGTATTCCGACGCATCATTTGGCGCACATCATCAACAGCAATCGTCTTTTTCTCTAAGTCGCTGATGTCGCCCTGCATTGCGGTATTTGCCATACGCGGAGTTTTGCCATACAATGCCAGGCAAATAGCATCCAGTATCGTGGACTTTCCAGAACCTGTTTTCCCGCTAATCAAAAACACATCACTGCTATCCAGCGGAGCAGCATCAAAATCAATGATGGCATCTTCAATAGATGCGATGTTGTGAATCTTTAATGTTTGAAATTTCATGACTGTACTATTTTAATTTTTGTTTTCATTCAGTTCCTGTTGTAACAATTGCTCGACCTCGCCGAACAAGGATTCCATTATCTCATCAAAATCAAAAGCTACGTCTTCAGCATAGCGTTTGATCATATCCAGCGGACGCTCTTGCTTGAATTCAGAAACCGTCAAGGCATGTTTGTTCGCTTGTGCTTGAGACTCTTTTCGACGGGCATTGATAAGGCAGAAACGGCATTGCTTATGCTCGGTCAGCTGCTGTGCTTCCGCATTGGCACCCACGGGCAGGAAGTCTTCCACTTCCACATTGAGACGGATGTAGGCCGGTTTGTTGTCATCAAAGTCGGCAAGCATCTGCTTAGCCTCCTCCCAAGAAGCATAGCCCTTTGGGGGCAAAGTCACCAGGGGCCTTTTATTTTCTATCGGAATCGTTTCCAGCAAAGGGGCGTCTCCATGACGATCTATTTGCACCATAGAGACACTATGGTCAAATTCTTCATTGAAGCTCACGGGAATAGGAGTGCCGCAGTAGCGCACCCTTTTGTCGCCGCCGTGCACATACTGCGCATGATGGATGTGACCTAAAGCCAGGTAATCATAGCCAGTGCCCATCTCACTGATTTCGCAATAATCGACGCCGCCGACGGTGTATTCCGTTGCGTTTTCATGACCGGTAACATCGGCGCCGCGGACTGTCGTGTGTGCCGTCATCACCACAGGCAGTCCGTCCGGGTTGCGTGCGGCCACCCGATCGAGCAGGGACTGATAAAATCCGTCCGGAATCATGCGCTCATAAGCGTACGGCACCGCCACCACAAAGGCTTTGCCGGGCACCTCCACAATGTGGTCATCCAGGGCCTCCTCCTCCTTGCTAAGCGTACCGATGGTATAGACATTCAGCGCTTTCCACGGCGTGCTGAAAATTTCGTGTCGGCTGCCGCTGTCATGGTTTCCGGAGGTGATCACCATCACCATCGATGGACAAGCCATGTGCATTCTGACGATCGCCTCCGTAAACATCTTCTGCGTCGGAGCGGTGGGTTGCGACGTGTGATGAACGTCGCCACAAGGCAAGAGAGTGGCAGGTTGCTGTTCGCGCACAATCTGCTCGATCTGCTGGAGCATGTGCTGCTGTTCTTCGGTTCGGTCATAGTTGAACAAAACATGACCCAAGTGCCAATCGCTTGTGTGTAAGATTTTTGTCATAATAAATGTATTTTATTTGTGTTCATGTTGACAGTTTTTTGGTTAGAAAAACGAATTATTTTTATTCAATAATCGTGCCAGAAATTGTATGGCAGAAAATGGCTGAGTGTTGATTGCGCGAATATCATCGTCACAGAATATGGTGTTAGGGTGGCTCAACTTGTAGGTGGGTTGGATGGTCTGGGCTAATGAATTTGACCAGACCACATTGAATCCGGCTTGCTCAAAACCAAGGTCCAATCCACCACAGCCTGCGAAGAGGGATACTACGTCCATTCTTTATTATTCCCTTTCTATCTTCAACTAGTACTTCTCCTTGACGGAGGAAATGTGGACAGAGTATCCGTAAGCACTTTCGGAGATGAAATTCAATGTGTTATTAATATTTATTTTTTTGCCGATTTTACCTTGTCTGGTCTGTTCGTGAGGGTGGGCTATTATTGGCTCAATGTGTTGAGTAAAATCATTTAATCAATTTGTATGATAAATAAACTATAAATTTGAATGAAAAAATCTAGACAGAAAATTTCCTTTACCGACCACAACGATATCGCGCTCAAGCGGTATCTTAGGGACATCGATCGTCATCCTCTTCTTACAGATGAGGAGATCGTAAGACTGACCCGCGTTATCAAGGCTGGAGGTCCTGATGCCGAGGTCGCTCGCGAACGGTTCGTCAATGCGAATCTGAGATATGTGGTGAGGGTGGCAAAGAACTATGATTACGACCTCGTTCCGTTGATGGACCTCATATCGGAGGGAAACCTCGGCCTTATGCAGGCCGTGGACACCTACGACGTATCTAAGGGTTACAAGTTCACCACGTATGCCGACACGGTGATCCGCCACGCCATAGAGGACGCTCTCGGCGACCTGAACTCCGTCGTGTCCCAGCCGTCGGGCCAACGGCAAACCGTACGCGAGTACAATCGTATGAACGACGAGATGATGCAGCTGTACCAACGCCCCATCACCCTCGACGAGTTCTGTGAGGCCACCGGCAGCAAACCTGACACGGTGCAAAAGGCCCTGACCGCATCGATGCGGAGCGTCAGCTTGGACGCCCCACTCGAGGAGGACGGCGAGGACGACAACCACACTTCGGACGCACGCTTGGTCGATACTGTCCGTGCGGACAGTGCCTTGGAACGCGAATCCGCCTCCGTGGGGATACGCGTAGTCATGCTCAAGGTGCTGAGCGGCGACGAGATATATGTTCTGAAAAACGCAATGGGCTTGGAGAGCGAAGAGTACTCCCTGGAGAGAATCGCCGAGGATCTGAATGTCACCACCGACAGAGTCAGACAGATCAGGAAGAAAGCCTTGACGAAGTTGAGAACCTCCCAATATGCCGACATCCTGCGGGAAATCTTAGCGGCGTAGGAAGGGAAGTGGATATACCCCAGTTGTTTCGAAAAGCAGTTATGATTTTGCATGTTCATTTAGAGCAACTATCATCAAGATCACCTGCTTTCCTACTCCCTTTGTTGAAGGCGGTGGAGTCGTGCTATGTTCCTCTCCACATGCGTCACACAGGGCTGAAACGCTTCGGGTGATTTCGCAGCCAATTGTTGATAGATTTCCAATGCTTCACGGTATGCCCTTTCCGACTGGGCATACTTTTTTGTTTCCGAATACATTCCGCCCATATTGCTCAGTGTATGTGCCAGGAAGTGCATATTTTCATCGTCGCCTTGTTCTGCCAGTGTGCGGAGCTTGGTCTGGGAAGACATATATTCCTTTGCCGCCTGGTCGTATTGGTGCTGTTGACAATGGAGAATGGCCAAATCACATTCAAACAGAGCAGTACATTGTGCGGACGTATCCGGCAGTGATGTTGACAGAGATTCATAAAGGCGGATAGTTTCCTTGTATTCCGTTTCTGCTTGCTCCAGTTGTCCTTGGTTGCTATGCAGGACTGCTAAATTGCCGATGTGGCGGGCCAGATCCTTAACATACTTTTCAGAGTCCGCTGTCAATTCCTTGAAAATAGCAATGGCTTCCCGGTATTCCTGTTCGGCAGTGTCCTGCTGTCCCAGTTTTTCGTGGATCTGAGCCAGAAGTCCAATAGTGGTGGCCAGCTTCGGCTGAAAGATTTCCGGTTTGGCCTTGCATAGTTTGCGGTGCAGGGCAACACCTTCCGTGGCAACCTCCACGGCGCGGTTAACTTGATTGTTTCGTTGCAGCAGCTGGGCGTATCCGTACAAGATGCCTGCCAGTTTGGCCTTAGGCAGTTCAAACTGTTCTTGTGCCAGCACTTGCTCGTACACATCCATACATTGTTTCAGCCAGCCCTGTGGCTTGTTGATTCGAAGCTCCATCACCTGCTCATTGCATTTTCTCAGGAACTCCGCTGTCGAGTCCAATTCAATATTCTTTCTCATAGTAGTTGATTTTTCACAGCAAGTATACCGGAAAAATATGAGAAATGGGTTGGAAAACAGGGGCACGATATTATCTTGAAACAAAATGATTGGGCTGCAAATCAACTTTGCAGCCCAATTTCAATATATGACTGCCCTTTTCTTATCTTGCTGAAAGGATCAAATAATTGTAAGACCTTTTATGGCAAGGATATTGAGGACCCCCAAGCAGATATGCGACTGGAAGAAGGAGTTTCTGTCGAAGGCCGCAACCGTATTCACGAAGGAGTCGCCGGATCTGTCAAAGGACAGGCAGATACACGAGCCACATGCCAAGATTGGCGAAATGGATGTGATGATAGACTTTCTAAAAAAAAGTTGTGACAAGGTTCACCAGCGTGGAAGACAGGCGGCATTGGGTTGAGGCCGGGTGTCCGAAGCTGAGCATTGTCCAACAGTGCATGCTGCTGAACATGAGCAGGTCCAGTTTCTACTACAAGCCGGTATGTGAGAACGAGTTCAACTTTGGAGATCATGAGGATTGTGGACGAGATATATCTGGAAAGCCCGTTTTATGGTTCTCGCCGCATGGTTGTCGAACTGGGCCGTCGGGGATACGATGTCGGAAGGAAGCTGGTGCGCCGTCTGATGCGCCTTATGGGAATCGAGGCCCTGTATCCCCATCCAAAGACAACGGTGTCCGCACCCGAACATAAGAAGTATCCGTATTTGCTGCGGAACTTGAAGGTGGACCACCGCAACCAAGTTTGGGAGATGGACATAACCTATGTGCCGATGCGCCACGGGTTCATGTACCTGGCTGCCGTTATAGATGTGTACAGTCGCCGCATCATGGGCTGGGGATTGTCCAACACGATGGAGGCGGAATGGTGTGCGGAGATAGCGGCGGAGGCCTTTGAACGGCACGGCAGGCCTGAGATCTTCAACACCGACCAGGGAAGCCAGTACACGAGCGGGCTTTGGACCGAAGCCTGCGGGAAAGAGATAAAGGTCAGCATGGATGGCCGCGGACGCGCGAAGGACAACATCTGGATCGAGCGATTCTGGCGAACCATCAAGCGAGAGTACATCTACCTTAATCCTTGTGATAACGCTACCGAATTACGAAAAGGCATCGAGTGGTTTATGAAATATTACAATACTGAACGGCACCATCAGGGCGTTGACAACGAGATCCCTTACCGTAAATACGAGAACAATAAAAATTTAATCCGTACCTCAAATGCTGCTTGACTTTTCACATTAATTTTTTATTATTGCAGTCTCAATTTTGGGGTACATTATAATGAATTAAAAAAAGAATATGAACAAAAATCAGAATAGTCGCGTCTTATTAATCGTTGGAATAGTCTTTTGCGTCTGTTTTTTCGTATTGTCTATACTCATTTTGGTTAGTAATATTTTATCGTATTCGTTTGATGTCCATCAAAACACGTGTGAATGGGTGCATATCAATGTCTATGGACAACAACTAAAGTGGGACATGCATTACAACGAAATCGCTATTTTGTTTGGTTCTGTCACATTTGTCATTGAGGTTATTCTGTTGCTAAAATGTCCGAAAAAACACAAATAGCAGTTACTTCCATACTTAATTCTACGAAAAAACCTTATCTTCGCGCCATGATTTCCACAACCACATATCAGCAAAGTTCTCTCCGTTCCGCTAATGGCGGTTATCGGTACTTCTTCAACGGCCAGGAGAGCGACGGGGAGGTCTATGGGGAAGGCGGTTTGCAGAACTATGGATTCCGCATGTATGACACACGTATTGCAAGGTTCTGGGGTGTTGATCTTTTGGCGAAAGATTATCCGATGCTGACACCTTTTCAGTTTGCCAGCTGCTCGCCAATACTGATCGTTGATGTGGACGGTTTGGAAGGAATCGAAAATACAGTTGGATACATGTCGAATGGAGTCCCATTTTCTTACTTTAATGCAAGGCAGTCCACTTATGTGAAACCGAAGACACTGCCGGAAGTAGAATTGAAAAAAAGCATTTTCCAGCAATCAACAAAACAAAAGATACCTTATCAAGGTGAGATTCGCCCAACTCCTTCAGAATACGAGATAGCATGGGCAGAGTCAGCGGGCTATTTGGGTCCGTACATATACCTTGATCCAATAGTTCGCGCCACAGCAACAGGAGGGTTTGTCTTCACCACTGGTTCGTTTGGAACATACGTCTGGTCAAATACTCTGCCGTATGTGGTGAGAGGTGGAGTACAGCTATACTCATTAGGTTGGAATGCGTACAACAACCCTTGGGGAAAAAGAGCTATCGGAATAGGTTTAGG
>JAKSMD010000003.1 GCA_024400815.1 Bacteroidales bacterium
TTATTCTTATCAAAATATTGACTTCGGTACCGTTCAAGGTTTCACATTCTCTTATAGAATGAATAGAACTCATAACCTTACACTCTCTGCAAACTACACTTTGCAATATGCTAAAGGTACTGGTTCAAGCACAACTTCTCAATTGTCTATCCTTGCTGCTGGTCAACCTAACTTGAGAACCCTTACGAACTTGTCATTCGACCAAAGACACAGAATTGGTGTTAATTTGGACTATCGTTTCGAAAGCGGTGTAAACTACGAAGGACCTGTTAAAGAAAAAGAAGTTGTTATTGATGGTGAACACACTACCAAGAGAATCGAATGGTTGGCTAACACTGGCTTCTCCTTGTTGTTCTCTGCTGCTTCTGGTACTCCTTACACCCGTTCAAGTACTCCGTATTCTAACATTGTTGCTGGTACAACTTCTACATTGTCCGGTTCTATCAATGGTTCTAATACTCCTTGGCAATTCCAATGTGACCTTCGTATCGACAAGACTTTCGTGTTCAATTTGAACAAGAATGCTAAAGATGAAAAAGGTAATGCAAAAGCTGCAAAACCAGGTTATTTGACTATCTATCTTGATATTCAAAACCTCTTCAACTTCAAGAATGTGATTTCTGTATATGACTATACTGGAAACCCAGACGACGATGGTTACCTCTCTGCTGCTGAATATCAACAAGCTATCAACTCTCAAGTTTATGTACCTGGTTACATCGACTACTATGAAATGAGAGTTCAAAATCCTTACAACTACAGCCGTCCTATCCGTGCTAGCTTAGGTATTCAATTCGGTTTTTAATGGTTTGATATAAAATAAATACGTATATGAAAAATATTAACAAAATTTTCTGCTTGACACTCTTGATGGTGTGTATGGTCGCAGGATCATTGCACGCTGAAAAAGTCAAAGGAGTGGTTCGTAAATCTTCCTCACCTAAGGCAGAATCTGCTACATGTCTTCCGGCAAGTAGTTCTAACGAGCTTACGGTGAACAATGTACGCGCCTATATTGAAACAGGCGGTACGATGTGGTTCAAGGAAGTTGCCGAATACGAAGTTCCTAAGGGATCTGGTATGACTTCCATGTTCTGCGCTGCTTTGTGGATTGGTGGTCGTGACGCCAATGGCCAGTTGAAATTGGCTGCTGTCCGTTTCAGACAAATTGGTGATGACTATTGGACTGGCCCTCTGAAAATCACGGGCGCTGGTACAACTCAATCCGAATGTATCAAATTCGATAAGCACTTTAAAATTTCTCGTGCTGAAGTCGATGAACACATTTCCAGTTATAACACTTCTGGTTATGTAATGCCTTCCAGCATTGCTAACTGGCCTGCTCATGGCGATGAAGGTTATTCTTACTATTTGGCTCCTTTTAAGGATGTTAACGAAAACGGTGAATACGATCCTGAAAATGGTGACTATCCTTACTATGACGTGAACAACGATCTTTGTCCTTGGACTGAAGACAATATCGCTTTGGCCGCAGCTCATGCTCTTCCAAGAACTCCTGAAGACCTTTATTATTATGGCGATGACTGGCATAACTCCAATGGTATGATTTATGCTGACCATGTTCTTAAAGGTGATGAAACCCTCTTCTGGATTTTTAACGATAACGCTGGCGCTCACACTGAAACACAAGGTAGTCCTATCGGTCTCGAAATTCGTGGTCAGGCATTTGGTTTTGCTACCAATGATGACTTGAATAACATGACTTTCTACTCTTATGAAATTATCAACCGTTCTACCTATACTTTGACTAACACCTTCTTCTCTCAATGGGTTGACCCTGATTTGGGTTATGCTTATGATGACTATGTTGGTTGTGATGTCGCTCGTGGTTTGGGTTACTGCTATAATGGTTCTAATGTCGATGGTTCTGGTCAAACTTGGGCTTACGGCGATCAACCACCTGCAGTAGGTGTTGACTTCTTCCAAGGACCTTATATGGATCCGGATAACCGCGATAATCCAAAATTCTATCCTGATAGCGCTTCTTTCTCCGGCTATTGTGATAAATTCCTCCATAGCGAATTTGTAAATGACCAAATGGCTATCAACGGTGTCAACTTCGGTGACCAAATCATCGATAACGAACGTTTCGGTATGAGAAGATTCGTTTATCATAACAATGATAATACTGTTGTTGGTGACCCTAGCGTTGCATTCGAATACTACAATATGCTTCAAGGTATTTGGAAAGATAATACTAAGATGAGATATGGTGGCAATGCCCACGCTTCTAATGGTGGTAATGGTCCAGAATGCGACTTCATGTTCCCGGCTATGACTGACGTTTGTAACTGGGGTACTGCTGGCGTTGATCCTAATCCATCCCAATATGGTGCTGATGGTTGGACTGAAGCTAACGTTGGTAATGCACCTTATGACCGTCGTTTTATGCAATCTGCTGGTCCGTTCACATTGAAACCAGGTTCTGTTAACTATATTACCGTTGGTATTCCATGGGCACGTGCATCTCAAGGTGGCGCTCAAGCTTCTGTTGATTTGTTGAAACTTGCCGATGATAAATGTCAATCTTTGTTTGAAAACTGCTTCAAGACTTTGGATGGCCCTGACGCTCCTGATGTCACCATTCGTGAACTTGAAAATGAATTGATCATTTATTTGTCTAACAACGATAGAAATAGCAATAACTATCACGAAACTTACGTTGAAATCGATCCTCAGATTACGAAGACTCTTCAAAGAAATACTTATATTAACCAAGCTGATACTGTAAATGCATTTGATGAAAATGGTGACTCTTTGATGATTATCAATGAACACCTCGTCCCTGTTACTTATATTGATACTCTTTCAACTGAAGATAGATCTTATCATTTTGAAGGTTATCAAATTTATCAATTGGCTAATTCTTCTGTAAGCGTTACTGACCTTGGTGATCCTAGTAAAGCCATCCTCATTGGTCAATGTGACGTTGAAAATGAAGCTTCTCAATTGATTAACTGGGTTTACAATGACGCTCTCGGTACTTCTGTTGCTACCGAAATGGTTAATGGTTCTAATAATGGTATTTTCCACTCTTTCCGTGTAACAGAAGATAAATTTGCTACCGGTACCAATAAGAACCTTGTAAATCATAAACAATACTACTTCTTAGTTTTGGCTTATGGTTATAATGAATTCAAAAAATTCTCTTTGGATGCTGACTACCTTGATGGTCAAACAACTACTTATCTTGCAGGTCGTCGTAATATCCACGTTTATGAAGGTACTCCTCATAAACCAGTTGAAGCTCTCTTGAATGCTAAATATGGCGATCAACCTATGATTACACGTATTGAAGGTCAAGGTAACGGTGGTTTCTTCTTGGATATGACGGATGAATCTCGTGAACAAATCCTTGCCAATAATGTATTTAATAATGTACAATATAAGAATAACTATGGTCCGTTGAACATTCAAGTTATCGACCCGTTGCAAGTTAAACCTTATGACTACACTATTAAATTCTTACCGAATGACTTCAGCAATGATGTTAATGACAGTACTGAATGGGAATTGACCATTTCTGACGATGTAACTGATGAAGAACTCGCTGAACTTGGTTTGAGCCGTACTACTAAAGCTTCTATGCCTATCAGTATGACCAACGAAGAACTCTTCCTTGATCTTGGTATTTCTATTTCTATTAAACAAGACCAATTCAAGATTTACCAAAAGGATCTTGATGAATATGTTGCTACTTCCGCTGGTGGTTATAACTACACTAACTTATCTAAGTATGCTCAAGTTGACCTTGTAGGTTCTTCTATTGAGTATGACGACGAAAGTGGTATTTCCTGGTTGTCAGGTGTTTCTGATATCGAAGGCGATTACCCTGCTAACTGGATTCGTGCTGGTCAACAAGCATCTGGTAAATGGGAAGGCGCTGGTGATGTTCAAAATGGTGCATCTGAAGACTATTCTATTTGGAGAACTGAAGACTTCTTCTATGTTATGGCCGATGGTACTTTGAACGACGATGAAAAAACTCGTGGTTTCTTGGATCCTAACCAACAATTTGAAGGCGCTATTGACGGTACTTGGGCTCCTTACGTTTTGTCTTCCCCATACGATGGTGGTCCTAAGGCTAAATATCTCTCTCCAGATGATCAAATTATCACGACCCCTGCTGGTCCTACTCCTGCTTACTATGACTTCAAAGCTATGAACTCAACGGCTGCTAACCCTGGTTACAACCAAACTCTTACAAACCTCTATTCAGTTGATATCGTTTTGACTCCTGATAAGAGTTTGTGGACAAGAGCTCTCGTTTTGGAAGCTGGTGATGCTACTTCTGATGATAACTTCCAAGTTTCTCAAAACTTCAATGGCCAAGTTTATCATAACCTCCGTCATGAACCTAAGACTTGTCCTTCAGTTGACAAAGATGGTAATCCTGATAACTCTGGTACTACTGGTTTCGGTTGGTTCCCTGGCTACGCTATCAATGTTGAAACTGGCGAACGTTTGAACATTATGTTTGCTGAAAACTCTTTGGATGAACTCAACAATGGTAATGATATGCTCTTTAATCCGACGAATGTTTACGCATTCTACAAGAATCTCGAAACTGGTGAGTATATCCTTAATGAAGAAACAGGTGAACCTATCGCTATGTCTCAAACCACTTATAATGAATACCGTGATGTTTACGGTGTTACATTTGGTGAACCTTTGAATGGCGGTCGTCACTATGTATATGTTTGTGGTAGCACAGGTAATACTTGTAGTATGTACTATCGTTCTTCTTCTCGTGAACGTAACTACAATGATGGTGAAAGAATGACTACATCCAATAGTACTCAACATGGTGGTTCATTCATTGGTACCGATGGTAATTACTATCCATACTATGAATGCGGTCCATACGATGAAGGTCGTTGGTTGAGCCAGAAATTCGCTACATTTACAAGTAACAATGCTTATACTAGCGCTCTTCGTAGACAACTTAAGATGCAATTGTTCAACAACGTAATGTGGACCAGCATCCCAATGCCTGCTACTTTGCAAGAAGACAAATGGTTATCTAGCGAAGCTACTATCAAATTGCGTGTTTCTCGTCCTTACATGAGATACTCTTCTCGTTGGTATGATGATGCAGCTCAAGCTCCTCATACAGAATTGAACGGCGGTTATCCAATGTATGAATTTACAACGAAGAATATCGCTCCATCTAAGGTGGAAACAGTTGAAGATGTACAAACATTGCTTGATGAAATCAACATCGTTCCTAATCCATATTACGGATTCTCTCAATACGAGCAAAATGCTCTTGAGAACTATGTACGCATTGTAAATCTGCCTGCAAACTGTACGATTTCAATCTACACCGTAAATGGTACTCTTATTAGAACACTTACGAAGGGTGATGCTTCAACGTCATATGTAGAATGGGATTTGAAGAACCACGCAAACATTCCTATCGCCAGCGGTGTTTACATTATCCATGTTAAAGCTGATGGCATTGGCGAACGTACGCTCAAGTTCTTCTGCACTATGCGTCCTACTGACTTGAATGGTTTCTAAAATTAATGACATCGTAAAAAAATAAGAATATGAAAAGTATATATAAATCATTATTAATTTGCACATTAATAGCTCTCATATCTGTCAGTACGTCTTATGACGTATTGGCAGGTAACAGAGACCGTTCCGGCCAAGCAGGTGCATCCCACCTTTTGATTGATCCTTGGGCTCGTTCAAGCGGTATGGCAAATGCCGGTGTCGCTGAAACTCGTGGTCTTGAATCCATCTTCTCCAATGTGGCTGGTTTGACCTATGTGAAAAAGACTGAATTCTGTTTTAACCGCACCCAATATCTTGTTGGTTCAAACTGCGGTATCAACATTAACTCTATGGCCTTTGCTCAACATCTTGGCAAAGCTAAGAACTTCGGTACACTTGGCGTTTCCTTCATGTCTATGGGCTTTGGTGATATCCAAAGAACTACTGTTTATCAACCAGAAGGCGGTCTTGGTACTTTCAGCCCAAGTCTTTCCTATATCGGTATTCACTATGCATATCCTTTTAACAACTTTATTAAGGGTGGTATTTCCTTGAAAGTTATCAATGAAAGAATTTCCGATTCTAAAGCTACTGGTTTTGCTTTCGACGCTGGTGTTCAATATACCGCTGGTAAGTTTGAAAACTTCAAAATCGGTGTGTCCTTGAAGAATATCGGTCTTCCGATGTCTTATAAAGGTGACGGTCTTGCATATAGAGGTCGTATTTCTAATACTGATGTTGAACAAACTCTTGAAGTTCGTTCTGCTGAATTTGAAATGCCTTCCCTCTTATCTATCGGTGTTTCTTATGACTTCTTGTGGTTCGGTGGCGAATATGCCAGTATGAGCAAAGAAGATCTCGAAGCTGAAGGCCTTACCCGTGATGATGCTCAGCATAGATTGACCCTTGCTGGATCTTTTACCGCTAATTCTTACTCTCGCGATATTTTCGCTGTTGGTTTGGAATACGGTTTCATGAACTACTTCATGGTTCGCGCTGGTTATTCTTTGGAAAACATTGCAAAAACTACCGAAATTGATGAAAATGGTGAAGCAGTTTTAGCTGCTCTCCTTGCAAACAGCGATTCTTTCTTCGCTGGTCCTTCTGTTGGTGCTACGGCTGTTATTCCTTTGAAGAAAGGTAACACTGGTGCTCGTATCTATATTGACTATGCATATAGATTCACTAACAAATGGAAAGGCAATCATCTTATCGGTATTAAAATCACCTTGTAATCAAATTTAAAAGATGATCATATTAATAGAAGAGGCTGCAAGGCCTCTTCTATTTTGTGTATTAAATAAAGACAAAAATGGAAGACGTTAAGTATTATTCTCAAGAGGGTTTAGACGCACTTAAGAAAGAATTGTATCAGTTGGAAACATTTGAAAGACCCAAAGCTTCTCAAGCCATTGCTGAAGCTCGTGATAAAGGCGATTTGTCCGAGAATGCAGAGTATGACGCTGCGAAGGAAGCACAAGGTCTTCTGGAAATGAAAATTGCCAATTTGCGCAATCTTATCGCTAAAGCCCGTGTTCTCGATGAATCTAAAATCGATGTTTCCAAAGTGCTCATTTATTCCATCGTTAAGGTAAAGAATGTTAAGAACAATGCCGTTATGACTTATACCATTGTTCCTGAGTCCGAATCCGACCTTAAATCTGGCAAAATTTCTGTTTCCAGCCCCTTGGCTAAAGCGCTGATCGGAAATTCAAAAGGTGACATCGTTACTGTTCAAGCACCAGCTGGCACTATGGATTTTGAAATCCTTGATGTGGCACGCTAATTTTTATTGCAAATTTTTAGACTTGAAATTATGGAAGATACTATTTTTACCAAAATTGTAAAGGGTGAGATCCCCTGTTATAAGATAGCCGAAGATGATAGATTCTTCGCTTTTTTGGATATTTCTCCTATTGCAAAAGGCCATACCTTGGTCATTACTAAATTGCAAAACGACTATATCTTCGATTTGCCTGATGATATGCTTGCAGATATGATGGTATTTGCAAAGAAGGTTGCCCGCGGTATCGAAAAAGCTATTCCTTGCAAACGCATCGGTGTGGCAGTTATCGGTATTGATGTTCCTCATAATCACATTCATCTTGTACCTATCAATGGCGTTGGCGACTTGAATTTCAAAGCGGAACGCGTACAATTGACCCCTGACGAATTTGCAGATATTGCTGCCAAAATTTCAAGTTCTATCGAGTAAAATAAATTGATTAAATTTTCTAAAATGAATACTAAAGAATTACAAGACATCGCTGCTCAGGTAAGAAGAGACATCATCCGCATGGTTCATGGCGCAAAATCTGGTCACCCAGGTGGTTCCCTCGGTTGCGCCGATTTCCTTACCGCTCTTTATTTCGATATTATGGATATCAATCCTGAAAATTTCTCTAAAGAAGGTACTAATGAGGATATGTTTTTCTTGTCTAATGGCCATATTACGCCTGTTTTGTATAGCGTAATGGCACGTCGCGGCTATTTTCCAGTTTCTGAATTGGCTACTTTCAGAAAATTACATACCCGCTTGCAAGGTCATCCGACTCCAGTTGAAGGACTTCCAGGCATTCGCATTGCTTCAGGTTCTCTTGGACAAGGCGTTTCTGTCGCTATTGGCGCCGCTTTGGCTAAGAAAGCCAATAAGGACAATCATCTCGTTTATGCCCTTACTGGCGATGGTGAATTGGAAGAAGGCCAAATTTGGGAGGCTTTAATGTTTGCTGGTTCAAATCATGTTGACAACCTTATTGTTACCGTTGATAACAATGGCAAGCAGATTGATGGTTCTACCGATCAAGTTTGCAGTTTGGGCAAGTTGAGAAGCAAATTCGAAGCTTTCAACTGGATGGTTCTTGAAATGGATGGCAATGACATGAAAAAATGCACCCAAACCCTTAATTTAGCTAAGTCTTTGGCCGGCAATCAAAAACCGATTGCTATCATTATGAAGACTGAAATGGGCATGGGCGTTGATTTCATGATGGGCACCCATAAATGGCATGGCGCAGCGCCGAATGACGAACAAGCTGCTGCCGCCTTGGCTCAATTGCCTGTCACGCTTGGTGATTACTAGTAGATTTTGCTATTTTGAAAATAATCAACCGTTATCTTTGCAAAAACTTCCTGGGACCGTTTGTCCTGACATTCTTTGTCGCTCTCTTCGTCCTCTTGATGCAGTTCTTGTGGAAATGGGTGGATGAATTGGTCGGAAAAGGATTGGAACTGGGTGTGCTTTTGAAACTCATGTTCTATGCAGCGATAACACTCTCGTCAATGGCCTTCCCTTTGGCTGTGCTGTTGGCATCCTTAATGACATTTGGAAATATGGGCGAACGATATGAAATCGTCGCCCTTAAGTCAGCGGGAATCTCCACACGAAGGATGATGTTGCCGCTGGCTTTTTTGTCTTTTATCATTGCCGTTATCGCCTTCGAATTTTCGAATGAGGTGATTCCCCGTGCTACGGTAAAACTCAAGATGCTGCTTTACGATATTCAAGAACAGAAACCTGCGCTCAACATCGAAGAGGGCGTTTTTTATACAGGATTTGACAATTATGCTATCCGCGTGGGCAAAAAGATGCCCGATGGGGTTACCGTTAAAGATGTGCTCATCTATGACCATACTAAGCGACAAGGCAATACGACTATGACTTACGCTAAAAGAGGCACTATGCAGATGACTCCCGATAAGCATTATCTCCTCTTTTCGCTCTATGATGGTTCCTTCTGGGATGAAACTTCCCATACGCATGGTCGTCGTGACGCCGGAGCCCATTACCCGTTGCTTCGCGCTACTTTTGACCACCAGTACAAACGTTTCGATATGTCGGAATTTACTGTTGACAAAGTGGATGAAAGCATATATCAAATGCATTCTACCGCTATGTCTATCCCACAATTGCAAGGCAAAATCGATACGATGAAGCATGAAATCGCTCAATTAGGACATGGCGCTTCTGATGTGTTCTTTGGTAATCTTTACTATTTTAATGCGTATGTGAAAAATAATTCGGCATTTGATTCCTTGTCATTTTCTGAAAAATGTGATTTGACATCATTGCCATCAGATAGAATGATCAATGCCCTCCAGTTCGCAGAAAATGCTTCCCGTAATTTTATCTATTCGGTGCGTTTTTCGTATCAGGACATTGAATACAGAACACAATATCTTTGGTCGTTTGAGATTGAATTTTTCCGCAAATTCACGCTGGCTACCGCCTGTGTACTCTTCTTCTTTATTGGCGCTCCATTAGGCTCCATCATTCGTAAAGGCGGCATCGGAATCCCTTTGGTGATAACGGTGGTCTTTTTCACTTTCTATTTTGCTTTATCTATTATTGGTGAAAAAATTTCTAAAAACAGTCCGATGCCAGTTTGGTTCGGTATGTGGCTATCTTCCTTTATCCTGTTGCCGATATGTGCTTTCTTGACTTATCATGCGACAACAGATTCTGCAGTCCTGTCGCCTGACACTTACACCAAATTCGTGGAAAAATTGAAAAATTTCAAACTATTTTCGAAAAAAAAGCATGAAAATTCTTCAACTTTGTCATAAACCCCCATTGCCGTCAGTGGATGGTGGCTGTATTGCCATGCACAATATTACGGATGGTCTGCTCAAAAGCGGGCAGTCCGTGAAGGTGGTGGCCGTGGAGACCCCCAAACATCCCGTTAAAGTTACGGCGTTTCCGTTGGACTATCTTCAGCAAACGCATTTCGAATCTATTTATATTGATACGACGCCACACCTGAAGGATGCTATTAAAACACTTTTTAACAGAAGTTCCTATCAAATCAATCGTTTTTATTCAAAGTCGATGGTCTCTAAATTGATTCAGACTTTGAATCATGACACTTTTGACATCATACATTTGGAATCTTTATATGTGATTCCTTATATTCCAGTTTTGCGAAAATACTCCCAGGCCAAGATTGTGCTGCGTATGCACAATGTGGAACACCAAATTTGGGAGCGTATGGCAAAAAATGAAAAATGGCCGATAAAAAAACTTATCTATTGGCTTAATGCCAAACAACTGCATCGGGTTGAGCGTAAAGTGCTGAACATGGTGGATGGCTATATGACGATTTCGGAACCTGATTATCAATATTTCCACAGTCATAATGCTCAGGTGCCGGGCACCGTGATTACTTTTGGCCTTGATTTGGATAAGTATGAAATGGAAGATGATTTCATCCCTTCCGACAATCCGTCTTTATTCCATCTGGGCAGTATGAATTGGAGTCCGAATGTGGAAGGCATTGAATGGTTCTTGGACGAGGTCTGGCCCGAGATTTTAACATCCTTTCCAGAATTGCATTTTACCGTCGCTGGTTATGGTACGCCTCAGAAATTCTTTCAGCGCAAGGATGTGAATGTGCATATTGCTGGTGCCGTCCCTAGTGCCAATGAGTTTATTTTGGACAATGATATTATGGTCGTCCCGCTTCTTTCCGGCAGCGGTATCCGTATTAAAATAATTGAGGCCATGGCGTTGGGCCGTGTGGTGATTACGACCACCATCGGCGCAGAAGGCCTCGCTGTTGAAAATGGCAAACATCTCTTCATTGCAGATACACCAGAAGAATTTGTGTCCGTTATCGAAAAATGCGTGACGACGCCAGATTTATGTTCCATTATTGGTGAGAATGCTCGAGATTTCATCTCCGTTTATCACAATAATGAAGTGATTACAGAACATATTTTATCTTTTTATCAAAAACTATTGAAACAAAAATGAGTTATCTTGAACATATTCAATCGCCACAAGACTTGCGAAAACTGAAAATCGACGAACTACCAAAACTTTGTGATGAGATTCGGAAGTTTATCATTGAACAGACTTCGCAGCATCCAGGACATTTGGGTTCCAGCTTGGGTGTGATAGAGTTGACGGTGGCCTTACATTATGTGTTTGACACCCCGAACGACAAACTGGTTTGGGATGTTGGCCATCAAGCCTATTGCCATAAGATTCTAACGGGGCGCAAGGATAGTTTTTCCACCAACCGATGCTATGGTGGCATTAGTGGGTTTCCGCGTCGCGAAGAAAGCGAATACGATGCGTTCGGCACCGGACATTCCTCTACATCCATCTCTGCTGCTTTAGGCATGGCTATGGCCGCCAAAATGAGCGGAAATATGGAACGCAGTCATATCGCTGTTATCGGCGATGGCGCTATCGGCGGCGGTATGGCTTTCGAAGCTATGAACCAGGCAGCTTTCCGTGATGTGAATATGCTCGTCATCCTCAATGACAATAAGATTTCCATTGATCAAAGCACTGGTGCTATGAGCAAGTACCTGCTTTCTCTTACTGCTTCCCCGGGCTATAATCGTTTCAAAAACCGCCTTTGGAATATCTTTACGGTGAAATCTAGAAAATCGAATAAAATTACAGCGTTTTTCAGCAAGTTGGGCAACGGCTTGAAGGGCTACTTGCTTGGCGGCAGCAACTGGTTCCAAAGTTTGGGTTATCGCTATTTTGGTCCCGCAGATGGCCACGATGTGGTCTATTTGGTTAAGACCCTTAGCGATTTGAAGAAGCTGCCTGGACAAAAGTTGCTTCATGTTCTGACTGTGAAAGGCAAAGGATTGGAAATGGCGGAACAGAACCAAACCACGTATCATGCTCCTGGTAAATTCAATCCGGATACAGGACAAATTATTCGTTCCAATACAACTAACATGCCGCCGAAATTCCAGGATGTCTTTGGCGAGACGATATTGGAATTTGCCCGTGAAGACGAAAAGGTAGTCGGTATCACTCCGGCCATGGCGACGGGCTGCTCTTTGACGATTATGGATAAGGAGTTTCCAGAGCGCGTGTTCGATGTGGGTATTGCCGAACAGCATGCGGTAACATTTTCTGCAGGTTTGGCCACAGAAGGCTATGTTCCGTTCTGCAACATATATTCTTCTTTCTTGCAAAGAGGTTACGATCAGGTGATTCACGATGTAGCACTCCAAAAACTGCCCGTGATTTTCTGTATCGACCGGGCTGGCTTGGTAGGAGAGGACGGGGCTACCCATCAAGGTGCATTTGACATGGCTTTCTTGCGTTTGGTACCCGATTTGATTGTGGCGTCGCCGTTAGATGAACATGAGTTGCGCAACATGATGCTGACGGCCTATCGCAATGCTAAGCGCGGCGGCCTGCCCTTTGTGATACGCTATCCGCGTGGTCGCGGCGTGCTGGTGGATTGGCACAACAACCCTGAAGAACTGCCGATTGGCAAAAACCGCATACTCTGTGAGGGGGAACGCGTGTTGGTACTCTCTATCGGACCCTTGGGCAATCATGTCGCACAGGCGTTGGATCAATTGCGTGAATCATCGATTTGTCCGGCCCATGTGGATGTGCGCTTCCTAAAGCCCATGGATGAAGAACTGCTTCAACAAATGGCTGCCCAATATCCTGTTTGGCTGACCGTTGAAGATGGAACGGAAAAAGGTGGACTCTTCTCCGAGGTTTCTGAATTTCTTGAAAAACATCACTTGAGCAACGCTTTGCACCACATTGCCTTGCCTGACCAGTTTATATCTCATGGCGATATTCCGCACCTCTATCAAGAAGTCGGATTTGGCGTTGAAGATATTCGAAAGAAAATCCAGGAAATCTGGTAACTTAATTTATCTGAAACATTTGTGTTCTGCATCAAAGTGGACGACATTGCCGTAACCACAGCGCTCTAATTCGGTGGTGGCTTCGGCAAAGTAGGCATCTATTTCGCAAGCTTGGTGGGCATCGCTGCTGATGACAACCGGAATGTCCAATTTTCTTGCCTTTTGCAGTAGGCCGGTGGCGGGATAAAAGGCATCGCAGCGTTTTTTGTACAGCCCGCGGGTGTTGATTTCGATGATAACATCCTTTTGCTTGATGAGTTGTACGGCTTTGTCGGCGAGCGCGGTGTACCATTTTTCATCCTCTTGGAAAAAACGGTGCTGGTTGTGCATCTTTATTTTATCAAAATGAGCGATAATGTCAAAATGTTCGGTCTCTAACATTTCGAAAGTCTGCTCCCAGAAAGTAGTTACTGCTTTGCGAATGTTGGAGTCGAAAAGTTTTTCTAAACCTTCATCGTAGATTTCTCGTTTGGGTCCATCGATGAACCACAGTTCGCTGCTGTTTTGGGGTCTAACGAGGTGCACGCCGCCAATGATGTAGTCTAAGTTCCATTGTGTTTTGAAATGGTCGAAGGGCTGGCTCATCCCTGGAATGAAATCACATTCTAATGCCTTGAAGAGTCGCAGATGGGTTTGGCCTTTCAATTGCTCGATTTCTTCGCAATAGGGTGTCAAATCGGATTCCTGAATGGCAAAACCGTTTTCAAAAGGCACGGGTGCATGGGAGGAGAAACCTAATTGGTCGAAATGGCGTTCTTCAGCGGATTGGACAAATGCGGATAGGGGGTCTTTCCCGTCGCAATAGGTACAGTGAGTGTGGTAATTGGCTTTCATTTTATTGGGTGGCAGTGGTGTCTTGGCGGTCGATAATATTGAGGATGAGCTCATTTTTGCCTAAATGGGAAGCGTTGTAGTAGTTGCTTAAGAAAATAATCTGCAGGCCGTCTTTAGGACGATAGAGAAACAGGTTTTGGTAGCCGTTCCATAGTCCGCCGTGGTAAATCAGCGTGCCATGTGCCGGGCTGCGCTCAATGCGTACCCCATAGCCGTACAGTTTTTCCGGCGTTTTGCCGTTTGATAGCACATTTTCGCATTGGATGGCTTTTTCGATCCACTCTTTGGGAATAATCTTATACTCCATAAAATAAGCATTTGCCCAGCGGCAAAGGTCTTCCACATTGGAGTAAACGCCTTTGTCTCCGAGCACGCCGTTCAGACGGTCGTAGTTGGTGCGGATGCCGCTCTTCCAATGTCCGCGTGTAATGGCGCATTCGGTAATGCCCTCGTTAGGAAAAATGGGGACACTGTGTTGTCCTTTTTTAACCGTATCCAGAAGCTCTTCGTGAATTCCATCAATTCCGACCAACTCGGTAAAGAATAGGGTGTGTTCCATACCTGCAGGACGCCATAGATTTTCGTGAACATACGTTTCAAAGCTTTGTCCCGAAACAATTTCCACGATGGTGGCTAAGATGGCGTAGTTGGTGTTGACATATTCGAATTTGGTGCCGGGTTTGAAAATAGGTGCGAGTTGTTTTTTTGCTAAGATGCTCATCAACTGGGTGTTGTCCACAAACATGGAGGTGTCGTAGCAATTATAGGAGAAATCGAAATATTCGGGAATGCCGGCGGTATGTGTCAGCAGCTGTTTGATGGTAACCTTTTTATAAGGAAGTTCCGGCAGGTACTGGCTTAGATTGTCGGAAAGGTGCATTTTCCCTTCTGAGCAGAGTTTGAGAATGGCGGCAGCGGTAAATTGTTTGGAGACAGAAGCCAAATCAAAGAGGGCCGTAGGAGACATCTGATTGCCGGGGTGTTTCTGCAAGGCCGTTAGTTCTGCTGCGGTGCGCGGACCATAGCCCTCAGCGCTTTTGAAAAGATGCAACAGACCATAGCCATGTTCTACGAGAATGGTGTCGTGCTTTGCAATCAGCATGGTGCCATTCAGGCGTTTGCTCATCATTTCGGCAAATTGTTCCAACTCGTCAATGCGGTAGCTGTGGTCGGGGTCGTCTAAAATTCGCACCAATTCCCGAAAATAGAAATCCTCCCTCGGAAGTCTATCTGGGACAATATCTGCCTGAAATACAATGGCAAAAACAATGATAATGGCAAATGTCAGTATCTTCTTCAACATAGGTTGCAAAAGTAAACAAAATATGCTTACTTTTCGTTCTAATTTTGTTGTTCATGATCTTCTCATTTTTTTGCTGAATCGATTAAATGATACAGAGCTGTTTACAAAAATATAGTGTGAAGACTTCCTAAAACTAATGGTGGCCGAAGGTGGTTTCAAGTTTCAAGTGGAGACCCTCCAATGCCAATGGCTAATGGCGGTCAGAATCAAAAAAATGGCAATGACAAAATAGAACTACGGAGCGAACACCTGTTAATATATGCTGAAGCGTATTTTGATGGCGAAGTTGTCAATGACTTTTTCTTTATAATATGGGCCATAATGATAGAAGACACCAACGCCCATAGCAAACATGTTCATTACTTCTACAAGATGGTCAAGGATGATGCCGCTTTCGAAATAACCGCGACTGAGGTCTTCTGGTTTTATGCCTTGGTGTGATTGTGTGTGTGTGAGTTTTCCGAAAGCCATGTTGTGGCAGAGGATGAGTTGCGGGGAAAACTTCTTATTGGCCGTGATCTTGCCGAAGTTGTGTCGCAGGAATGCAAACAGGTAGCGATCGCATAAGAAGTCGTTGCTGTGCATGGTGGCGAATTGTTCCCAACTATCGAAATCAACAATGGCGTATGCCGCCATGGGTGAGTATAGCAGCGAGGCGGGTAGGTCATTGGGTGTGTAACCGCCCCACAAACTAATAGCTGTGTATCCTGCATTTTTATAGTTTTTGCAATAGCGCAAGTTGATTCCGATTTTGTGATAGTCGAAATTGCTGCCCCAGACATCTTGGAATCCTTTTGTATAATGTAGTGTGAGCACGGGGTAGGGCGACTCTTCCGTTAAGAGGAGCGAACCAGAGCGTATTTCTCGTTCTTTGAATGCCAAACGCGCCATAAAGCGGGTCTCAAAGTTGTTAAAAGCAAAATGAGCGGTGCGTTCTCTGACTTCTTGTTGGAAGTGATATCGATATCCGGTGGAATATTGTCCATAGTTAGCTTGCAATTGAAGAGTGAGCCATTTGGCTGGCTTGAGTTGGTATGACAGCGAGTACCTATTTCCGTAATCATAATAATCTACCAACCATTGCCGAATATAGTCGGCGGAGAGAAATATGTTTGCATTATTGTTGTGACTGACGGCCCCGCTTTCAAAAAGGTCGTGGGCAGCTTGAAGTGTGAGATGCATAGCCAATTTGGGCATCAGCACTACATCCACCATGCCGCCGTATTTCCATTGCTTGTCGCGGAACCCATAGGCAAAATGACCGCCGAAGGTGATTCGTTTGCTTAGTCGCTCGTTGGTATAGAGTCCCAATCCCAAACGCCATCCTTCAACTTCACGATAGTCGATGAGGTCGGCGATGTTGAGGCTAATAGGACCGATGGCCACGCATCCTTGCGATAGGGTGTTGATGTTGTCCATGCTCTTATCTAAACCGGCCGCATGACTAATGCTGTCGATGAGCTCATAAGCGCGCACTTCTTGCGGCGTGATGGGCACACTGCGGTACTGTTGTATCAATTGCTCATTGGTGGTTTTATCTGACAATGCGTCTTGCACATCCGCATGTTGAAAGTCGCTTTTGCTTAAGGGCGGATTTAAGACAATGTTTCGGAAGGTGGTGCGGCTGAAAAAGTCGATGGGCGGGTACCCTTTGAGCAAGTCGGTGTGGTAAGTGATTTTAACAAAGAAGGAATCGGGCCCCCAAGTGCCATTGGCTAATTGCTGGTAGTGGCAGTCTAGGTGCAGAGGAAATTTGTAAGTGCTGTCGTAAACTTCTGCCGTGATTCTCTGCAAGGCAAAATCAGGACAATGCAGCCATAGCTCTCCTCGCAGCGATGAGAAATTTCTTTGCTTTTTGGGCGCAAAAGTGATGTGCAGCAGTGTGTCGCTCTGCTGGATGATTTTTTGGTCAAAGTGGTAATCATAGCAGTTGAGTCCGCGCAGAGAAATGGGGTTTAAGTAGCGTGTTTCCAGCAGGATTACTTCCTCGTCATCGAAGTATTCGTTTTGCAGGGCGGCGAGCCAGATGGAGACCATTGGATTTTGGAATCCCGCAGTTTTGGATGCGATGACCTTGGCGTTCTGCCGGTTGGGCTTCAGATACTGTACTGAAGTGACACTTTCGTTGAGAAATAGGTCTTGGCTGATGGTGTCGGCACGGGCGTTGACCTTTTGGTATTTGATGTATTGGAAGGAGGAATTGCTTTGGATACTGTTGGCGTCAAGGCGATTGGCGGCATTTCGAATCATGGCCAATGCTGGGTCTTCGGGTGAGGCAATGACGACCTCAGAAATAGAATCACGCTGCTCGAGTGTCCATTGGGCACAAGCAGCGTGATGGAATATTATGTAAAGGAAAACGATAAGACCAAATCGTCTCATAATGCTGTTAGCTGTTCATCATGGCGAAGAACTCTTCGTTGGTCTTGGTTTTTTCCATATTATCTTTGATAAAAGTCATGGCCTCGATGGTGGTCATGTCGGCAATGTGGTTGCGGAGAATCCACATTTTTTGGAGAATGCTTTGCGGTTGCAACAAATCGTCGCGGCGCGTACTGGATGCCACCAAGTCAACCGCCGGGTAGATACGTTTGTTGGAAAGCTTGCGGTCGAGTTGGAGTTCCATGTTGCCAGTGCCCTTGAATTCCTCAAAGATGACTTCATCCATACGCGAACCTGTATCGATAAGGGCTGTGGAGATGATGGTCAGGGAACCGCCGTTTTCCACATTACGGGCCGCACCGAAGAAGCGTGTGGGCTTTTGGAGCGCGTTGGCCTCCACACCGCCGGAAAGAACTTTGCCGGATGCGGGAGCCATGGTGTTGAAGGCACGTGCCAAACGGGTGATGGAGTCCAAAAGGATGCAGACGTCATGGCCGCATTCGACCATGCGCTTTGCCTTTTCCAGCACCATATTGGCAATCTTGACATGACGCTCTGCCGGTTCATCAAAAGTAGAGGAGATGACTTCTGCATTGACGCTGCGTTGCATGTCGGTAACCTCTTCCGGACGTTCATCAATCAAAAGGATGATCAAGTAGATCTCTGGGTGGTTGTAGGAGATGGCGTTGGCAACGTCTTTCAGCAATACAGTTTTACCCGTTTTTGGCTGAGCGACAATCAAACCACGCTGACCTTTGCCGATGGGCGCAAAAAGGTCGATGACGCGCGTGGAGAGCGTGCAACCAGGATGTCCAGTAATATTGATTTTCTCATCTGGGAACATCGGTGTGAGGTAGTCAAATGGAATACGGTCGCGGATGTCTTCCGGATTGCACCCGTTGATTTTCTCGACTTTGGTCAGCGGGAAGTATTTTTCGCCGCTTTTGGGTGGACGGATAGAACCATATACGGTGTCTCCATTTTTCAAACCAAAGAGTTTGATTTGGGACATGGAAACATAGATGTCGTCAGGAGAAGAGAGGTAATTGTAGTCGGAGGAGCGCAAGAAACCGCAGTTGTCGCTGGTGATTTCGAGTACGCCTTCGGCCATGACGCTGCCATCATATTGCGCATTGGCCAAGAAGCCGAGTTGCTCATCCATAATCTTTTCGCCTTCTGTCTGCTCAACAGGGTTTTGGACTTCTTCCTGTTTTGCTTCTTCTTTGGGCTGATCTATTTTTTTATTCTTGTTTTTCTTTTGATTTTTATCAAAATTTTTTTTCTGTTTATCGAAATGTTCTTTTTTCTCTTCTGCTGTTTTTTCAACTGGGATATCGGCATCTTTTTTCTCTTGCAGAACATTCTGTTCTAAGAAATCGTAATCTTGTGCCAGCTGGTCCTCTGCTTGGGGTTGTTCCTTTTTCTTGCCTTTCGGTTTTTCAGGAACTGGTTCTGCTTTCGGTTCGGCTGTTGTAGTTCCTTCTACAAAAGGAATTTCAGTAACAGGTTCTGGATTTTTCTTAGGGCGACCTTTTTTCTTTTTGACAGGTTCTTCCACCACAGGTTGTTCGGATTTAGCGGGAAGTTTTTCTGCAGTGGGCGCACTTTCAGCAGTAGCTTTGGGAGTGCGTCCTCGGCGAGTTAGTTTAGGTTTTTCAGTCTGGGGAAGTGGGTTGGCGAACATCAAAGGTTCTTCGTTGCTTTCATTCTTGATGTTCGTTTCGACAGCCTCTGGTGCTTTTTCTTTGAAAATCACTACAGGCTTCTTTTCAGGAATATGAACTCTTTCCGTGACGGTGTTGCCATTTGATGAACCAGCAGGTGCATCATTGGTTTTCATAATCCTTTTTCTCTTTGGTTTAGGTTCTGTGGAGTCTGACATTGTGAATATAGAAATTTAGTGATTTCTTATTATGGGTTAGATGTGAAGTGATGGATAATGAAAAAAACATCTAACTAATAAGACGCGGCAAAAATACTAAAAAAGCGTGAATTTTTTACTTTTAAAATAAAAAATAAAAAAATGTTTATTGGTTTAGGATATTCTCCAGTTTGAGCGTGGCGGCAACCCAGTCGTAATTATGGTTAACATACTGGTTTCCAGCGATGGAGAGTTTTTCATAATAGGCCTCGTCTTCCAACAGGCGGCGGATTGCTTCTACATATCCGCTGGTGGTGCTGCAAGTGATGATGGCACCTTGTGTTTCGGCATTTTCCAAAGGTTTTCCGGCCAAATGGGAAGTTATGCAGGGCAATTGCATGGACATGGCCTCCAGCAGTTTGTTTTGCAAGCCGGTGCCTAAGCGCATGGGAGCGATGAAGATTTTGGATTTCGCGTACCATTCGGCCATGGAATCCACCCATCCGGTAACGATGATGTTTTCGTTGGCGAGGGCTTTCACACTTGGAGCAGGAGTGGCCCCGCTGAGTACCAAGCGGAGGTTCGGAAATGTTGTTTTCAAAAGAGGGAAGATTTCTTTGGCAAGATACTCGGCCGCATCAATGTTGGGTGCATAGTTCATATTGCCGGAGAATATAAGATCGTAAGTCTTGGGTTCTCCGCGATAGCGGAAATGCTCAAAATCGACCCCGTTTGGAACAACCGTAATATCCCCTTTGTTTTCGTGAGGGATGAGGTCGCGGTCCACTGCCGTGATGATGGTCTTGCTGTCGAAGCGATTGAAAATTTGGGCTTCGTAGCGGGCCAAGCGGCGGTACTCCATCTTGAAGAACGGTTTTTTGAACCAAGGAGCTTTCTCGTAACGGCGCAGCATGCCTTTGGAGAACACATCTTGGTAGTCCAATGTCTTCTTGATGGGGTAGTCCATCACATATTCTGCCATACGTATCAGTTGGCAGTAGATGTGGTCGGGTTGTACTTCATGGACAATTTCGTCCAGTCGGTGCTGGTTATGGGTTGTGTAAAAATACCCGCATTGCAAAGGCAGTCCGGTAAAGAAGGCCTTAGCAAGGTTGTAGCAACGCTGCCCTATATTTTGTTGTAGGAGGAAAATCTCTTTGCAGAAGGGCTTGAGTTGCTGCATGTCCGAGTCAGATACGGGTTGTTCATGCAGTGCCACCAAATAAATGTCGTGGTGCTTGGCCAGACAGCGTATTTGGTGGTATGCGCGCAGTTTGTCCCCTTTTTCAAGAGGATAAGGAAAGCGTGATAGAACAACCAGTATCTTCATAGGACTTAGGATTAGCCGATGACGGCTTCTGTTTTCTTCATTAAAGATCTTTCCTTTTTGTCAGCATTGATGACATATTGATGTGCTTTTTCAATCATCATGTTGGCATATTCTTTATCTACAAGGGAAGAAGCATTGATTTTGACATTGAGGTAAGCGCCATGAACGGCAGCGCGGGCGCAGAGTACGCCGACGCCGGCATCGGATACAGAAGCAGGGTTGCCCTTCTTAATCATAGCTTCGCAGATGTCAAATACTTGGAATGCGGTTTCGATGGTCTTCATCGGAACTTCGGTGGCGTATTTGGTTGCGTCTTGGATAGCTTGTTTGCGTGCCGCTTTTTCTTCGTCGGTGCCCTTTGGCATACCAAAAGCATTCATAATCACGTTGAAAGCGTTGGTGTCTTCGTCAACGAGGGCGAGCAAGTTCTCTTTCAAAGCTTGTCCTTTTTCAGCCCATTGGGAGAAGAATTCCCATTTGTCGTCCCAGCCAGGTTTGTGAGAAGAAAGGTTGGCGACCATTGTGCCGAGGGCAGCACCGAGAGCACCCATGTAAGCGGAAATAGAACCGCCGCCAGGGGCAGGACTTTCGGATGCCGTCTCATTGGCGAAACCAGTGCAGGTCATATCTACCAACTTTGGTGTGGTGTCTTCTTTCTCCAAAAGATATTCAATGACTTTTTCTTCTGCATTGAAAGGTTTCAAATCATCCAAGCCCATAGACTTGATGGCGATTTTGACCTTTTCTTTTTCATCAATACCGAGGGAACGATGTTGTTTGGCGAGGTAGTAGTTGCCGGCGTCAATCAAAGTTTTCTTCGGGATGAGGCCGACGATTTCAGCGCCAGTCACGCGAACGCCGCGCTTGGCAGCCTTAGCGGTAACTTCGTCAAAAGCAACATGCAGTGGGGTTACGTTGGTGTTGGTGATGTTCATAGATACTTGGGCGATGCCGTATTCTGCAATGTACCAGCCGATAGCTTTGGTGCCTTTGAGCGTGCCCGGAATCATGATGGGATTGCCCTTCTCATCGAGCATCTTCTTGCCGGTGATAGGGTTGCCTTCGCGTCTTGGACGGCCCTTTTCACGGACATCAAAAGCGATGGCGTTGGCACGACGCGTGGAGGTCGTATTCAAATTGTAGTTGACTGCGATGAGAAAGTCGCGAGCGCCGATAGCCGTAGCACCGCTCTTGGCAACGCTTTCCGTGAATTTGCTCGGACCGAAGTCGGGCTTCCATTCTTTGGTAGAAATTCTCTCCTTCAAGGCCTCATATTCACCCTGACGGCAGTTGGCGAGGTTGCGGCGCTTCTCTTCAAAGGCGGCATTCTCGTAGCAATATACAGGAATGTTCAGTTCTTTTCCGACCTTTTCTGCCAACTTGTGGGCATATTCAGCCGTTTCTTCCATAGTGATGTTGGCCACTGGAACGAATGGACAAACATCCGTAGCGCCAAAACGCGGGTGATCGCCGTGGTGATAGCGCATATCGATAAGCTCTTGACATTTAGCGATAAGGGCGAATGCAGCGTCAACGACAGCATCCGGCGTGCCGACGAAGGTGACGACGGTGCGGTTGGTGGTGGCACCTGGGTCAACATCTAACAAGGTGACACCTTCAGCTTGTCTGATGACATCGGCCACTTGGTTGATAATCTCGGGATTTCTACCCTCACTAAAGTTGGGAACACATTCAATGAGCTGTTTCATAATCTTATAGTATTGATTTATAAAATGTTGTTGTTTTACGCAAAAAGTCTGCAAATGTATAAAAAAACTTTGACATTGGTCATTGACTTTTTTGGACGCAACTTGAAACCTGAAACCTGAAACTTGAAACCTAATATTTCTTATCTTTGCCGCCTGTAATAAATTAAGGTAAAGACTATATTTTTGATTATGAAAATAGGTTTGATCAAAGAGACAAAAGTGCCGGTTGACAACCGTGTGGCGCTCTCTCCCAAGCAGATGGCGCAATTGAAACAGCAATATCCGGAACATGAGTTTGTCGTTCAGGAGAGTGAACTCCGTGCGTTTTCGGATGAAGAATATCGTCAAGAGGGACTGCCTGTAGTGCAAGATATGTCCGACTGCGATATCTTATTTGGCATCAAAGAAGCCAAGATTGAATCGCTGATTCCCAATAAGCATTACATCTTTTTTGGTCATGTGGCCAAAATGCAGGCTTACAATCGTCCGCTGCTCCAAGCTCTGATGGCAAAGCATATTACCTTTACGGATTATGAATATTTGGTGGATGATAAAGGCATTCGTGTCTGTGCGTTTGGCTGGTGGGCAGGTGTTGTCGGCGTTTATTATACCCTTCGTGGCTATGGTTTGCGTCATCACCTTTATGAATTGCCCAAACCCGATCGCCGTTTTACTTTGGATGGTCTCAAGCTGGCCCTTCGCTCGGTTCCATTGCCCGCTATCAAGTTGTTGGTGACAGGCAATGGCCGTGTTTCGCAAGGCGCCCAATATATTTTGAATGAAATTGGGGCGTGCCGTATGGATGAAACGACCTTCTTGTCCACGCCAGCGGTTTCTGAACTCACTTATGCCGTGGCAGATGTCGATCGTTTGGTGAAACGCAAAGATGGAGAACCTTTCTCTTGGGAGCATTTCAACCATTATGCCCAAGACTATGAAAGCGATTTTATGCGTTGGGCCTATTGTACCGATGTGCTTGTGTGCGCGCACTTCTGGGCTCCCGATGCCCCCGTCTATCTTTCTGAAGAGAATTTGAAAGATTCAAAACTCCGCATTCGCATGATTGGCGATATCACTTGTGACATCCAGGGCAGCGTGAAATCTACATTGCGTCCCGCAACCCACGATGATCCCTATTTTGATTATAATCCCCACACTGCTCAAGAAGAGCCGGCCTTTTCATCGGATGACAACATCTCCGTGATGGCCGTGGATACTTGTCCGAATGCCTTGGCTATGGATACCAGCGCCTATTTCGGCGATATGCTGATGGAACATGTTATTCCTGGACTGCTAACTGGCCAGCACAGTGATGTTGTGCGCCGCGGCACTCTCCTTGAAAAAGGACAACTCACCCCGCGTTTTGCTTACCTCACCGACTTTGCCCAAAATTCCTAACCATATATCCCTGAAATGTCCTCCGACGACCTTAAACAGAAAACTATCTCCGGAATGATTTGGAGTAGTCTCGGCAGAATAGGAACTGTTGGCATTACCTTCATTTCAAACTTGGTGCTTGCGCGTTTGCTGATGCCTGAAGATTTCGGCTGCATAGGCATGCTTTACATCTTCATTGCGGTATCCAGCATCTTCGTCAGCGGCGGACTGGGACAAGCGCTCATTCAGAAAAAGGAACCGGCGCATATTGATTATACGACGGTATTCTACTGGAATTTGGTGATGTCGGTCATCTTTTATCTGATCCTTTTTTTCACCGCTCCAGCGATTGCGCGGTATTACAATATACCCTTATTGAAAAACGTGCTGCGTGTACAGAGTTTGGTGCTCTTTATACAGTCGTTTTCTTTGGTGCAATCCAACCAGTTGCAGAAACAGTTGCGTTTCAAAGAACTATCCACGCGGAATGTTATATCCGCGTTGGCAGGCATGGTGATTGCCATTATTATGGCTTTCTGCGGATATGGCGTATGGAGTTTGGTGGCGTCGGCATTGCTGTCGGCGCTCACCAGTGTGGTCCTGCTTTGGAAGATGAGCGATTGGCGACCTACCTGGGAGTTCAGTTTTCAATCACTGAAAGAATTGTTCAGCTTCGGCGGACTGATGCTCCTTTCTTCCTTGGTTGAGACGGTCTATACCAACATTCAAGGCTTGATTATCGGCAAGCGTTATTCGGCGAAGGACTTGGGATTTTTCTCCCAAGCTAAAAAACTGGAAGAGGTGCCTACGAATTCGCTGTCTGCCATTGTCAATGAGGTCTCCTTTCCAGTCTTTTCTTCACTGCAAGACGACAAAGAGAAACTGCGCATGGGCGTGCGCAAGAATGTGAAGGCTATCACATACCTCAACTTTCCTTTGATGGTGGCCATGATGGTGGTGGCCAAACCGCTGGTGGTGCTCCTCTATGGCGCCAAATGGGCGGCATCTGCCCCTTATTTTCAGATTCTATGCGTGTCAAGCATGATTTATACGCTGAACACTTTGAACACCAATATCATCAAGTCATTGGGCAAAAGCGCGATATATTTCTTTGTCCAGTTGTCTAAACGCCTCATCGGCATAGGCCTCATCATCTGGGGCGTGCAGTATGGCATCCGCGGTTTGCTGTGGGCGGTGACTTCTGTAGGCTATATCAGCTTTGTTATCAATGCGATTGTCAATGGCAAATTGATACAATACGGCATCGCCAAACAGATTAAAGATATCGGCTTGTGCTATCTTTCAGCCGTGTTGATTGGAGTGGGCGTGTTTTTTGCAGGTAAGTTCATTCCGCTCCATCCGTATGTGGTGATGGCGCTGCAACTGGTGCTCTATTTCGTGCTGTATTGGCTGGTTTCTGTTTTGTTCAAGTTCGAAGGTTATAGAACCTATATGGATATTCTTAAAAGTAAAATCAAAAAATGAGCTACTTAAAACGCCTATCTCATATTATCTTTAAAACGAATCTGCCGAAGACGCTTTGGCTGAATTTTAAGATGCTGCCTTTCAAACAGGCGCGTAAACTGCCGATTTACATTTATGGCAGAATGCAGTTCCGCAATCTTTCCGGCAAAATCATCTTGGATGCAGATAAGATTTCCTCTGGCATGATAAAAGTGGGGAAGCACGACTTTTACATTGCGACAGCGGTCCAGCGTACCCAATGGAATATTGCGGGTACGATGATTTTCAAAGGGCCCATCAAATTCCTGCAGGGCTCGTATATTCTCGTGGCTGGCAATGCTACGCTCGAAATTGGCGGCGATGAAGGCGTCTTTGGCACAAACTTGCGCATTTTCTGCTTTGACCACATTGTCTTAGGCAAAAATGTCCGTATGGCATGGGATGGCCAAATTATGGATTCTTCATTCCACTATATTGAATTGCAACAGAAAGACAATCTGGTGAAACCGCTGACCAAGCCGATTGTGATTGGCAATAATGTATGGATTGGCAATCGTACGACGATTTCTAAGGGCACAGTGCTTCCCGACTATACGATTGTGGCATCTAACAGCATGGTTAATAAAGATTTTTCAGCGTTGGGACCGGATTGTATGCTGGCCGGTGCGCCTGCCATCCATAAGGCATCTGGATGCCATCGCATTTTTGACACCCAACGCGAAAGAGAACTGGACAAGCAATTCAACTATACCCGAACACATTTGTAGTCATGGTGATATATAATCCTTTTAGAAAATATCAGCAGGCCGTGAAGGTCGCGCTTCGCTGTTCCGATAAAGACTGGAAGAGCAAATGGCACAATGCATGCGATTTCATGTCGCTATATGCGCAAAAGGGATTGCTAGCAGAGGAGTATTTGGAGTACGATTTTGACCAGCGCCCAGCATCGTTCAGAAAGTCTTTTTTAGGACTGAATGAACAGCGCATCTATTTGGATTTGCTGAATCCGCAGAAATACTACATCCTGGCGCGCAATAAATATTTTGCCCATAAGATGTTGGAAAATGTTGGCATCCGCAAGGCAGAACTTTATGGCTACTACCAGCCCGAAGGTGTCTTTTGTGAAAATGAACATACTGCGTATGACTTGCCGACGATGCTGCGACTTTTGCGGCGCCAAGACGTTCACTCTTGCGTTATCAAAGCTACGGAAGGATCGCATGGCGATGAGGTTTTTGTCGTTGAGCACATTGACTTTTCGGAATCGGACGCCCAGCTGCATCTTTTCAATGGAATGGAGAAGAAATTGTCGGAGGTGCTTTCCGACACGCCCCTGCTATTTGAAAGTCTGGTGCAGCAAACCGAACAGTTGGCCTCGCTGAATCCCTCTTCCGTTAATACGGTACGCTTTATGACCCTACTCTATCCCACTGGAGAAGCTCGCCTCATTGCAACCTTCATCAAGATTGGTCGCGCTGGAAGCTGTGTGGATAATGCAGGCACGGGCGGCAATGTGGATGCCTGCGTTGATACGGAAACAGGTATGCTGAAGTATGCTATCCGCTATGATGGCGAACATCAATATCACGATATTGATGTCCACCCAGACACCCAAACTCCTATCAATGGAATGGTTATTGAACATTGGGCCGAAATCAAGAAGCAAGTGCTGCGCTACCAGCAGGCATTTCCTTACATTAAGGCCGCTGGCTGGGATATCGCCATCACGGATGAAGGACCGGTGGTCATTGAGGTGAACGACTTCTGGGACCGCTTGGGACAACTTTTTTTGCGCCAAGGTTGGCGAAATGAAATTAGAGATTGTTATTTAGCTTGGAAAAATACAGGCAAACATTATTATTTTGGTAGAAAAAACAATATGTTGCGTTCAGGTCATCTTGAAAAAATAACTCGCTATGAGTAATCCTATTCGAATATTCGTTGCGGGAGATTTCTGCTGCAAGCCATCTCCTTCGTTGTTAAGCGTTTCTGATGACTTGAAGGCCCGTATGCAGTCTTGTGAACTGCGGATTTGCAATTTCGAATTTCCGTTGCATGGCCAATCCACCACTTCGAATTGGCAGCATGACAATACCCCGAACTTCTTGATTTCGTTGGGGTTCGACCTCTTCACATTGGCCAACAATCATATTTTGGATGGGGGCGAAGATGGCTTTCGCAAGACGGTTGAAGCATTGCAAGGCAAAGGTTTTGGTGCTGGCACGTATGAAGAAGCCTATCAACCTCGCATCATGGAGATGGGCGGCAAGAAGATTGCCTTTTTGAGTCTCTGCTTTGCTGCCAAACAAGGTGTCTTTGATGATTTTTCGGATAAAAATAAATTGGGTTGCGCCTATCTGTATGATAAAAAAGTGAACCATGTCGTCTTGCAAACTAAAAAGGAGGTGGACTTCTTGGTGATTTTTGTGCATGATGGCATGGAGTATGTGGATGCGCCGCTGCCCGACACGATAGCGCGCTACCGCGATTTGATTGACTATGGCGCCGATGCCGTTGTGGGCACGCATCCACACTGCCCGCAAGGTTGGGAAACTTATCAGCATAAGCCGATATTATACAGCTTGGGGAACTTCTTTTTCAATAGTAAAGATACCGCACAAACGCATACCGACTTGCCGCATTGGTATGAAGGACTTTGCGCCGTGCTGACTTTAGATGTGGACAACATTTCCGTTGAGGCCGTGCCGACCCGCAATGTCGATAATGTGCGTTTGGAGTTAGAAGATACGGAAGCTCGACGCACCTATCATCAGCATTTATGTCAGCTGGTTTCAGATGATAATGCTTACCAGCAATATTTGCAACACAACATTTATGAAATTATACGGAAGCGCGATTACCTGATTTTGGACGCTTCCGCACACAAAAAAGCATTTACGAAAACTTTGGGAATTTGGTTTCACCGGTTGGGCCATCTCCTGACAGGGCGTCGCCAGGTGCAAGACGAGCGGCTGGTGACCATGCTTAAAGACGATGCTCGTCGCAATACAATTTTACACGCATTAAACAATAATAAATAATGGAACCGCTTAGTTTTTTAGTCGCAAAATTCAAAAAATGGTTGGCTTTGCAGTCTTTGGCATCTGAATTGCGTAGAAAATATCGCAAATTGCATATCAAAAGACCATTGACCATGCAGCAGAAAAAGGAAATCCAACAATTCTACCGTCAGAATATCGGTCATCGCGTGCCTTTGATTTGGCACAAGTTCCTCTATTCTCGTACGGGAGTCTATTCCAAAAAATACATTCCTGTTGGCGTGTATCGTACCGAAATGATTGGCCGTTTGAACAACTTCCAGATGATGGATGCCTATGCAGACAAGAATGTTTCCGAACAGTTGTTCCCGGAAGTGAAGCAGCCGAAGACTTTTGTGAAGAACATTCATGGCCATTTTTATATAGATAACAAAGCCGTCAGTCGTGCGGAAGCTATTGCGCACTGCCAGCAGGTTGGCGATGCGATCATAAAACCCTCTTTATCTACTCGAGGTGCCGGTGTGCGTGCGATTTCCGTAGTCAATGGGGTGACCAATGTGAATGGCAAAACCATTGCGCAGCTCTTTGATGAATATGGTCAGGATTTTATTATGCAGGAACGTGTGCTACAACACCCTGATATGTCGGCGCTGAATCCAACTTCTGCCAATACGATTCGATTGCTGACTTATCGTAAAGATATGGATGTCAGCATTATCTACACCGTCATTCGCATTGGTCGCACGGGCACGATTATCGACAATGAGAGTGCGGGCGGCATTAGCGCCCGCATCAATCCGGATGGCCGCTTGGCAAAATATGCTTTTGGTTCCGCTGGCACGGATTTGGTGGAAAAAACAGATAATGGCATCACATTGGAAGGTTATGCGATTCCTTCATACGATAGAGTGGTGGAAACGGTTAAGCGCCTGCATCTCAATTTGCCGCACTTCAATATTGCCGCTTGGGACTTTGCTGTTGGCGAGCAGGGAGAACCTATATTCATAGAATGGAACGCCAACCCGGACCTCAGCCAGTCTGCCTTCGGACCAGCATTTGGTGATGATACCGAACGGATTTTGAAAGAAATCTATCAGTATAAAAATACACGTCACCGCTATTGGTAAAAAAATTACTTTTGCATCTCATTTTCAAAAATAAAAGCAATGACATTTCGCTCAACTCCAAATATGCTTTTCAGATATGCGCTGACAAAGCTCTCCCCAAAACTCAGTGTCCAATTCCTGTTTTGGCTGTGCCATCATAAACTGCCCGACTTGAAAAATCCGAAGACCTTGGATGAGAAAATCCAATGGATGAAACTCAACTACTGCGGCGAGGATATTGTCAAGCAGTGTGCCGACAAATACCGTGTGCGCGAGTATGTGAAGGATTGCGGTTTAGAACACATCTTGAATCCTCTGCTGAAAACCTATCATCATGCCTGTGAAATCGATTGGGATGAGTTGCCAGCGAAATTTGTATTGAAGTGGAATTACGGATGTGGCGGCAATGTGGTTTGCCCTGACAAGTCAAAGTTGGACATTCCATCTACGATTCGAGATCTCAATAAATTCGAAAAAATAAAGTTTCATCTGATTGCGGCTGAACAGCAATATGACATTGAGGATAAACGAATTCTTTGTGAGGAATTTATCCAAACGAAAGACGGTGGAACGCCCGTCGATTATAAGTTCTATTGTTTTAATGGCGAGGCCAAATATGTATTGTGCTGCTTCGGTCGTGGACAGCAGGAACGTCCTGATTTCTACTTTTTTGATCGCAATTGGCAGTTGCAGCGACTCAATCGCCAAGGTAAGGCCGCCCCGGAAGGTTTTACGCTTCCTAAACCGGAAGGTATTGATCAACTTTTTGAATATGCGGAAATACTTTCAAAGCCGTTCCCGTTTGTGCGTGCCGACTTTTATTTGGAACAAGGCAAGGCCTATTTTGGTGAGCTGACATTTACGCCGGCAGGCGGATTTGATAGAGGTCGCCTGCCTGAAACCGATTTGCTCTTTGGTCAAATGGTCAACCTTAACAAATATTAACCGATGAAAGATAAAATTGCAAAGTTTCTGATTTTTGCTACGCTGGCGATGGTTGCGGCGTCGTATTTGCCGTATATCTACCTGAAACCTGCCTATTATATTCTTCGCTATATCATTATGGCGTGCATGTCGGCGACTTTCGTGCTGACCTTCTCGCTCTCTAATCTGTTGCGTAAAAAATTGGTGCGCGTATTCCTCGTAGTGATTGGACTGGTGGCCGTTGAGTTTTTGCTGTTCCGACTCGTGGGCATGCGCTTCCATTGGGAGGACCTGACACAGTTGGTCGTGGCGCTGATGTGTATCTGCATCGGCATCAATTTGAAATCCGACATCCGATTTTGGGCAAATGTATGTTACTATTACACGATTTTGTTGGTGGTGATGGGTCTTATCAACACCTATTTTTATACGAAAGGATTTTATATTCCAGAATATTACCTGCTTAATGAAGGCAAAAACCAAATTGGCAGCATCATTGCCATTGGGGCAGTGTCGGTGTTTTTCTTAGGCATGAAGTTTCAAGAAAAACGCATACATTATTGGGTGGTGTTCTTCTTGGCAATAGAAGTCCTGCTGCTGATTCGTGCCCGCTCAGCGGTGCTGTCCGTGCTGGCGTGCCTTTTGCTGACGGTTGTCAAAGAGTGCAACTGGAAGTGGAAATGGAGCTTGAAAACCGTGCTGACTATCGTTGGACTGGGCTGGATTGGCTATATCCTCTATACTGGCTTCATCGGTGAAGAACTCAAGACGTTCTTTATGGGCGGCAAGTATTTGCATAATTTTGATACGATATCTTCTAATCGCTTTGCCCGCGACCAGCAGGGTATGGAATACTTCTTGAATAATCCGCTTAAAGGCGAGCAAATGGACGAATCCGGCGTGAAATGGATTCACAATTATTTGATACTTCGATTGGTAAGATACGGAATCTGGTCTTTCCCATTGATTTTCTTGTATATCTGGTTTGGCATCCAGGTGCTGATAGGACTTTTTAGAGAATGGAAGATTAGAATTGAGCATGTGGGTTACTTGATGGTTGGCAGTTCCTTTATTATCAGTTTCTTGGAACCATCTTTTCCATACGGTCCAGGATCTGTGCAGTTGCAAGCATACCTGCTCCTTGGCTTCGCATTAGCAGACAGAATGCCGTCACGAGACGGACAATCTGTTGGTCCGAAAGTGTTGCATGTGTGCAATGATTTCACTTATAGCAAAGTCCATACTGAGCTTTATCAAAAATTGGATGCCGCTGGGATTCAGCAAGTCGTCTATGCGCCGTTCCGTGACAAATCCGCCGTTGGCCATAATGCCTTTGAAGGGAAGGGCACGGAGTTCGTTTTCGCTCCTATTTTGAAAAAATGGCATAGAGTGTTCTTTTTCAAAAAAATTGAGAGAATATGTGAGGATATTGAAGAAAAAGTGCCCATTTCTGACATTTCTTGCGTACATGCAACAACCTTGTTCAGCGATGGCGCTGTTGCTTTGGAACTCAAAAAGAAATATGGCATTCCGTACATAGTCGCTGTGCGTAATACAGATTTGAATGACTTCCTGCGCCTTACACCGCATCTTTGGGGATTGCATCGCGAAGTGATTAGAGAAGCAGACAAGGTCATATTCATAACGCCCTCTTTGCAACGTCGGCTACAAAACCATTGGACGCTGGTGGGCTTGCGCGACCAACTGGTGCAAAAAAGCGAAGTGATTGCCAATGGATTGAATGCTTATTGGCACGAGCATTTGCAATTGAATGAACATCAACATGCCCAATCGCATCGTGTCGTTTATGTGGGCAATTTTGACCATAATAAAAATGTAAAAAGACTAATAGAAGCGGTACTGCTTTTGAAAAAGGACATTCCAGATATTCATTTGGATTTGGTGGGGGGAACCGGCGCCGAAGAAGCTGAAGTGTTGCAAATGGTCGCATCCTATCCCGATGTGTTGCATTATCACGGACGCATTTTCGATAAAGATAAATTGCAGTCCATATATGCTGCCAATAGCGTTTTTGCTATGGCTTCTAAACATGAGACTTTTGGCTTGGTATATCTTGAGGCCATGTCGCAGGGACTCTCTGTGCTCTACACGCGTAATGAGGGCATAGATGGTCTGTTTGAAATCCCTGTGGGAGCATCCGTGGATCCGCTTTCCGTAGAATCTATCCGTGTCGCATTAGCTGAATTGCTACTGCATCCCGATAAATATCAAATACTTAGTACTGACACTTTCCGCAAGTTCGACTGGTCTGCGATTGCTTGCCAGTATCAGTCTATTTATGCATCTTTGTAGCTTTTTGCAAATGTCTTAATCCTTGAAAAAATGCTCTCCGTAATAGTTCCTTGTTATAACGAAAAGAAATACATTACCCATTGTGTCGAATCCATCTTGCAGCAGGATTATCCGAAGGATGATTTGGAAGTGCTGTTTGTAGATGGCATGAGCAATGACGGTACGCGCGATAGTTTGCAATCTTATTGCGCGCAGTATCCTTTTTTGAAAATGTTGGACAACCCCGAAAAAATTGTGCGTTTTGCTATGAATAAGGGAATTCGTGCTGCCCAAGGAGAGGTGATTATCCGATTGGATATGCATTCGGCGTACGAGGTCTCCTATTTTTCCACATTAGCCAAGCAGTTGCAATCTCTGGGCGCAGATAATGTGGGTTGCGTATGCAAAACGGATGTGCTGAATAAAACTTCAAAAGCGTTGGCCATTAAGGCTGCCTTGAGCAGTCCTTTTGGCGTTGGCAATTCCTCTTTTCGTACGGGAACACCTACCGTTGTGGAAGCCGACACGGTACCCTTTGGTTGTTTTAGAAGGGATGTTTTTGAACGTTTCGGATATTACGATACACGATTGGTGCGTAACCAGGATATTGAGTTAAACAAACGTATCAAGGCTGGCGGCGGTAAAATATTTTTGTTGCCAGAGGCGCTTTGCACCTATTATGCTCGTGAAACTTATTGTGATTTGGCACGCAATAATTATCGTAATGGCTTGTGGAACCTGCTGACGGTTCGCATGACTCGCAATTTCTCCTCCCTTTCTGTGCGACATTTCGTTCCGTTGTTGTTTTTGCTGTCTTTAGTCCTGCCTTGTATTGCGGCCCTATTATGGAAACCTTTTGTGGTATTAGCGATGGCTTCGCTGGTTTCATATTTGGCCGTTTTAACATTTATTAGTATAACCATTGCTAAAAAAGACAAAAGCTTGTCAGTTCCCTATCTTTTTTGGGCATTTTTAACGCTGCATTTTTCGTATGCAGCGGGTTCATTTGTAGGAATCTTCAAATCTGTAAAATAATGCGTGATATAGAATTAAAGTATAAATCAAAATTGTCAGAATATTTGCACGCCTCTTCTGACGATGTGTTTTTGTATTGGAAGGGTAGAGTGGCACTGTATGCCATTTTGCGAGCCATGGGCGTGGGCGAAGGCGATGAGGTTATCGTACCGGCGTTTACGTGCGTGGTGGTCCCCAATGCGATTAAGTATTTGAAAGCCAAACCTGTGTATGTGGATATAGATCCTAAAACATACAATGTTGCGGTTTCCCAAATAGAGTCGAAAATCTCTGATAAGACTAAGGTGCTGATTTGTCAGAACACATTTGGACTTTCTTCCAATATAGAGCAACTGCTGGAAATTGCGCAACGCCATCATCTTTATACAATTGAGGATTGTACACATGGCTTTGGGGGCACCTATCACGGGAAACCCAACGGCAGTTATTGTGATGCAGCTTTCTATTCAACCCAATGGAATAAGCCCTTTAGCACGGGGTTGGGCGGTTTTGCGCTGGTGGCCAATCGCGACTTGCATAAAAAGATCGAGCAGGTGAACGTGTCTTTGGAAAAGACGACGTTGAAGGATTCTATTTCTTTGTCTCTCCTCTATTTTGTGCGTGAAAAAATCTTAACCGACCGCCGTTATTGGCGTATGGTGAAGATGTATCGCTGGTTGAGCAAATACAAATTCGTGCAAGGGTCGTCTTCGGGAGTGGAAATAGAATCTACGGAGATGCCTTCCCATTATTTTAAGGCGCTTTCCCAAACGCAGATGAAAAAGGGGCTTTCTAATGTGGAGAAGATAGATACGTTGCTTGACTTGCGCAAGCGTAATGCCCGCATTTACAACGAATACCTGGAGTCAAAAGGCAAAACCATAGTTTCTCCAGAACTATTTGCAGATCACTCATTCTTAAAATATCCGTTATTGGTTCGCAATAGAGAAGATGTGCTGCGTATGGCGGAAGAGAACTGCGTTCCGTTAGGAGAGTGGTTCTGCAGTCCGATACATCCCGTTATGGAGCATTGGGATTTGTGGGATTTCAATGGAGAGGATTACCCGCAAGCTGTCAAGTACGCGGCCTTATTAGTCAATCTGCCTACAGATGTTGCGCAAACGGACTCCGTGTTGCGTTTCTTGGACAAAATCCTGGATTGGGTGGAGTAGATAGATAAGGCCGAAGAACTTAGAATATAATAGAAAAGCCCGAAACATTGTTTCGGGCTTTTTTGGTGTCTCAGCTGGGATTCGAACCCAGGACCCCATCCTTAAAAGGGATGTGCTCTACCTGCTGAGCTACTGGGACTCCTTGTCTCGTTTTGAGGTTGCAAAAGTACACTTTTTTTTATATGGTGCAACCCCTATTTTTCATTTTTTTACTTTTTATTTTTAACTAACATGAAATCAAATAGATAGTAAAATCTTTTGTTTTTCGGATATAGTCCTATTTTTATTCTAAAAAAAATTATATTTGTATTATAATGAGTTGACAATTAGTGTGTTAAAAACAGATTGCTTTTCAAGGTGCCAATGTTGTACATTTGACAGGAAATGTGCGTCTTTTTTGGGGTTAGTTGTCAGTTTTTAGAAAATTGCAACTCGAAAATTGTAATTTAATATAAATGCTATCAAGATGAAAAAAATGATTATCACTCCGAAAAAAGATACCATTACCATTTGTCTGCCGCCAGAGTGGGTGGGCAAACCCTTAGTTTGTATATTAGAAACGCCGTATGAGCAAAGTGAGCCGGATGTGGTGTCTCAAGTGAGTGAGGCATCCATCGGGTATATGGCAGAACGCTTTTTAGAGACTTTGCCAGGTAGGCCTCCGTGTGTGAAACGATTGCGAAAGCACAATGATTAGTGCAAGTTGGCGCCAATCAGATGCATGAACTCTTGACGGGTGTTTTCGTTCTTCAAGAAGGCACCCGTGAATTCTGATGTCGTGGTTACGGAATTCTGTTTTTGAATGCCGCGCATGGACATGCAGAGATGTTGCGCTTCTATGACAACAGCTACCCCAAGCGGATTGAGAACTTCTTGCAGACAGTCTTTGATTTGTGTGGTTAATCGTTCTTGCAGTTGGAGACGGCGTGCGTAACACTCTACTACGCGTGGGATTTTGCTCAATCCTACAATGGTGCCATTGGGAATGTATCCGATGTGTGCTTTTCCAAAAAATGGCAGCAAATGATGTTCGCACAAGGAGTAAATCTCAATATCCTTTACGACTACGATTTGTTTGTAATCTTCATGAAACAGAGCGCTTTCCAAGATTTTTTTAGGGTCTTGGCGATAGCCGTGCGTAAGAAAATCCATTGATTTGGCGGCACGCATCGGTGTTTTGATAAGCCCTTCGCGTTTGGGATCTTCTCCAATGCCAAGTAATACATCTTTATAGCTATCAGCCAGATTGTTTAATGTCTTTTGTGGGAGTTGAGGAATATCGTTGATGTTTTTTGCCATATTGCTATTTTTATACTAAAAAAGGATTATTCATTTTTTCAAAGTCAACCGTCGTGGTGCCACCGTGTCCAGGGTAGAGGACGGTGCTTTCGTCTAATGTAAGTATTTTATTTTTAATCATTTGAAGCATTATAGCACCGTTGCCGGTGGGTAAATCGGAGCGACCTACACTGCCTTCGAAGATGAGGTCGCCGCAGAGCACGAATTTTTCGGTCGGGTGGTGTAGGCAAATACTGCCTTCGCAATGACCGGGCGTGTACAAAACTTCCAGAATCTGGTTTCCAAATCGGATTTCGTCACCTTCGTGCAGAAATTTATCGGGTTGGGGCATGTCGTCCAGTTGGAGTCCAAACGCCACTGCGTAAGCATGTGCTTGGTTGTAGATGGACATGCCGGCTTCGTGGCAGCACAAGGGCGCTTTGTAGGTTTGCGTGCACCAACGATTGCCTGCAATGTGGTCTACATGGGGATGCGTATTTACAATGTATTTTACCGTGAGTTGATTGTCGTCAATATATTGCTGTAATTGCGCATCTTCGTAAGAAGAACAGTTGCCTGGATCAACAATGATGGCCTCTCGGGTATCGTCATGCAACACCATGGTGTTGACCATGATAGGGTTGAAATGAAATGTTCGGATGGTGATAGTTCCCATTTTTTTAGTGAGATTTAGGATGATTTCGCTGAGCGATATGCGCTTTTTGACCATTTTAGAACGGTGTGGATTTGGGGTCTGTCACATGGATTTCTTTCACTTTGTGCCCTTTTTCAAAGAAGGCGCTATAGTACAATCGCCCATCAGGTGTCCAGCAAGACCATTTTCCGCTACGCACGCGATTTTTGAAATTGCCTTGAAAATGTTTTGCACCGTTGTCGTAATATTCTATAAACGAACCTTCCGGAATGTCATGCACGAAGTTCTGTTCGCGGGCTTTGCGCTCATGGACATTGTAAAACACCCATTTGCCCTCTTTTAAGTCATTGGTGTATTTGCCTTTGGAAAGGATTTTGCCGTTTTGAGCATATTCACACCAAACGCCGTTTTTAAGATCGTTTTTGTAATTGCCTTGCTTGGAAAGTTTTTTTGTCTCTTCCCAATAGTAAGTGTAAGATCCATTTAACTGTCCGTTTTTATAGGTGATGGCATATTTCTGATGGCCATCGTCGAACCAGCCTTTCCACAGTCCGTCCATCTTGCCATCTTTGAAATTGCCTTGGTCTTGGATTTTGCCATTTTCATAATAAGAAACCCACTCGCCATTCTCTTTATCGTTGACAAAAAGGCCTTGGCGTTGCAATTTTCCGCTTTCATACCAGGCACTCCACAGTCCTTCGCGCTTGCCATTGGCGTAGGTGCCCTGTTTCCAAACGGCGCCGTTGTCGTAATAATAGTTCCATTCGCCTTCTTGCAGGCCGTTTTTGAAACTTCCCGTACTGCCGATGTCGCCTTTTTCATTGTAAAACTTCCAACTGCCTTCTTGTAGGCCGTTGACCACATTGCCTTCCATATCCTTTTGCCCCTCTTTATTCCACCACCAAACATGGCCGTTCAATTCGCCCATGTTGTAGGTGCCTTCAAAATATTTGGCACCGTTGTCATAATATTCAATGACATGTCCATCAACGCTGTCTTGCACATAGGTCACTTCTTTGAATATTTTACCGTTGGTGTGATAGAAAGTCCACTTGCCCTCGCGCTTGCCATTGACCATTTGTCCAACAGATTCCACTTGTCCAGATTGGTACCAACTCTTGAACGGACCGTTTTCAGCATTGTATTCTTGACTGATTTTACCATCGTCGAACCATACTTTCCAATCTCCAATCTTTTTTCCATCTTTGTAATTGCCTTCGGTCCATTTGGCTCCATTGATGTGGTAGAAAATCCAATGACCTTGTTCTAAGTCTTTGACTTGAACACCGATAGACATAAGTTGGTGGTTGCCCCAATAGGTTTTGACGGTGTCTTGAGCGGATGCCCAGGATATCAATAAAAGGCAGCTGAGGATAAAGGATAATTTTCGCATATGATTATGAATTTAAGGTCGCAAAAATACGAAAAATACTGCTCTATGATGAAATTTACTTTTGGAATATTCTCACTCCATTGCTCTACTTTTTTGCCAATACGATTAGCTGAACAACGCACCGATTACGGTTCAGAGTATTCCAGATTTCTGTTTGTTAAAAAAGTCTCTTTTTCCAAGGATAAAGAAGTATTTGCTATCTTTGCCGCCTTATGGAAAAATTGTTGGAGATTCAGAATCTGTCACTCGACCTCAAGCAAGATGAGGGGTGGAAATCCATTCTCCATGGTGTTCAAGTGACGCTGCATCGCGGTGAAACGCTGGGCATTGTGGGCGAGTCTGGTTCGGGCAAGTCTGTGACGGCTTTGTCGATAATGCAGCTGCTCAATCCCAATATTTCGCGCTATCCTTCTGGCGATATTCTTTTTTATGAGGACCATAGTCAGGAGAAACCGCTATCTTTAATTGGTTGTCCGGAAAAAACCATGCAGAAAATTAGAGGCCGCAAGATAGCGATGATTTTCCAAGAACCGATGACTTCTTTGAATCCAGTGCTCAAGTGCGGTGAGCAGATTATGGAGCAGATTCTCTTGCACACTGCGACGAGCAAAGAGGCTGCAAAATCCCATGTGCTCGAATTGTTCACTGAGGTGATGCTGCCCCGCCCTGAGCAGATTTTCAATTCTTATCCGCATGAATTGTCGGGTGGGCAAAAACAACGCGTTATGATTGCCATGGCTATGAGCTGTCAACCCGACTTGCTGATTGCCGATGAACCTACCACAGCATTGGATGTGACGGTGCAAAAGGGCATTTTGGAACTGATTAAAAAATTGCAGGCCAAACATGGCATGAGCGTCTTGTTTATTACGCACGACTTGGGTGTGGTGGCTGAAATTGCAGATAATGTGCTTGTGCTCTATAAAGGCGATGTGGTGGAACATGGCGACATCCGGACGATTTTCAAAGACCCAAAACATCCTTATACGCAAGGACTGTTGGCTTGTCGCCCGTCCATGACCACTCGTTTGAAAAAATTGCCGACGGTAGATGATTTCTTGCACCAACAGCAAGGAATGAAAGATGTGGTCAGTCATCTTACGGTTACCCCTACTGAGCGTGCGGCATTTCATGCGAAACTTTATGCCGAAAAGCCGCTGTTGCGCATTTGCCATTTGAATAAACTTTATCCGGTTCGCAAACACAAACTTTTTGAAAAAAGACTATTTGTCAATGCTTTGCAAGATATCAATTTGGATGTATATGAGGGCGAAACTTTAGGGCTAGTGGGAGAGTCTGGCTGCGGCAAGACTACCTTAGGACGCTCTATTATCCGCCTGATAGAACCTACTTCTGGCGATGTCTTTTACAAAGATACGAACCTGATGCGATTGTCTGCCTCTGAGATGCGAAAGCAGAGAAAGGATCTTCAGATTATTTTGCAAGATCCATATTCGTCTCTCAACCAGCGTCTTACCATTGGCGATGCCCTCATGGAACCGATGCGCGTGCACGGCATTGGTGCGAATGATAAAGAACGAAAGCAAAAAGCCATAGCGTTGCTAGAACGAGTGAACCTTAATGAGTCACATTTTTTTCGTTATCCGCATGAGTTTTCAGGTGGACAGCGCCAGCGTATCTCTATTGCGCGTGCCTTAGCGGTTAATCCTCGTTTCATTATCTGTGACGAGTCCGTGTCGGCACTCGATGTGTCCGTTCAGGCGCAAGTACTCAATTTGCTCAATGAATTGAAAGAAGAGTATCATTTTACTTATATTTTTATCTCACATGATTTGTCTGTCGTGAAATTTATGTCAGACAGGATTGCTGTTATGCAAAATGGTCATTTGATGGAACTGGCGGATGCCGATGAGGTTTGCGACCATCCTCAAACTGATTACACAAAAAAACTCATCAATGCGATTCCCAAAGGATTGTAAATAATTTTATATAAAATGGAACAAGAAAATAAAGATAAAATACGGACTATTGCTAAGACCGTCCTCCGAATTTTACTAGGTTTGTTTTTTATTGCCACTGCGGTGATGAAATTGCTGTCGATAGAAAATTTTGAGTTGTACATCTACAGTTTTAATCTGTTTGGTTTTGGCCTTACGTCCGTCATTGCCCGTTTGGTGATTGCGTTCGAACTCTTGGTGGGTGCCGGACTGATTGCTAAAATCCAATATCGCAAAATTTGGTGGCTTACTATGTCGATGCTGATAGGATTTACCCTATTGCTCATCTATGTGTCCATTTTCCGCCATGACGCTAACTGCCATTGCATGGGCGATGTTGTTGAACTGAGTCCGGTGGCTTCCATTATTAAAAACATAGTGGTTATGGCCTTGATGCTTTTGGTCCGTAAAGAAGATGACTATTTTTTCAAAGGGAAATTGGCTGTGGGCATCGCTATTGTGGTGGCCGCCTTAGTCGTGCCCTATGGTTTGTTCCCGACAGATGGCATTTATAACATGTTTTCAAAAAATAAAACGCTGAATACGGAATCTTTTACGGAATTCATGCAGGATTCATTGACCCAAACGCTGCAAGTGGATAAAGGGAATTATATTTTCGGTTATGTTTCTGCTGGCTGCGGTTACTGCAAGTTGGGAACTAAAAAATTAAACTCTATTGTTGATAAAAATGATCTCAACACAGATAGAATCGTGATGTTTATTTGGGGTAAAGACGAAACCATATCGACTTTTAAGGAGGAGACGGGAGCCTACGATTTCCGTTATTCTAAATTGTCTCCAATCCAATCGATTCAAATTACAGGCGGACTATTTCCAACTTTTGTGTATGTTCAAGATGGAAAAATAGTGAAAGTTGCAGATTTGAAGGGTCTTGAAGAGAAAAAAATCATTGATTTTATAGGAAAGTAAATATGGCCGCCACAAAACAAAAAACAGAAGTTTTATTTCACTACTATCTTCAAAATGGTTTTAATCATACTATTGAGGAGATTATTGAGGGTTTGCATGTGAGCCATAAGACTTTTTTTAATCGATATCAAAGCAAGGAGCATTCTGTGGCAATGGTGTGTCAATATTGGCATAGCATAATCAAAGAACGCTTCCGAGAGAAGATGTTGGAATGCAATCATGCTGTAGAAGAGTTGCTGAATTTCGTATATGAGGTTCAATCTTTACGTAAGCATGAAAAGGTCTTATTCCAATACGAAAATGCGCAGCATTTGTTTGTCACGGAGCAGACGCCGTTAATGGATATCTTGTCCGTTATTATTGATAAGGGTATTCGGCACTATCAATTTGAGGAAACGGTGAACAAAGCGGTTTATTCCCAATTCTTTATTCAGAACTTGTGTGATTATTTGCCGTATGCTTATGATCAGGAATTGACACTTCGATATTTGCTATTGCCTTTGCTATCGGAACGCGGGCGGGAATTGTTGGATGAAATGAATTTGGAAAGTTTCTTGATAAAATAAAAAAACCACAGTCGAAAGACTGTGGTTTTTTATGTGGAGGTTAGCCGTTTTGAATCATATTGAGCAATTCAGCGACAGCGTCTGGAACGCCGGCCGGGTTTTTACCGCCCGCCATAGAGAGGGTGGGTTGGCCGCCGCCGCCACCTTGGATGAGTTTGCCGACCGCCCGTACTAATTTTGGTGCTTCAAAACGTCCGACCAAGTCGTTTGATACGGCAACTACCAAATTTGGTTTATTGTCAAATACGCTGGCTAAAACGACAATTCTGTTTGCTGTCGTTCTCAATTGGAAGGCAGCATTTCTCAAAATGTCAGGACCAAAAGTGGTGATTTTTGAAATTACTTGAATGCCGTTGATGTCTTGTGCGGCATTTTCGATTTCTTTGCAGAAGTTAACGACTTGTTGTTTCTCAAATTCTTCAATTTTCTTACGATATTGCGCATTGTCGTCATTCAATTTTTGGATGCCTTGGATGAGGTTGGTGGAGCCCAACATCTCTTTCAAATGCTTGATAAGGTCTTGTTGAGCATAAACTATTTCTTCGGCAGCGGTGCCGGTTACAGCTTCAATACGGCGAACGCCAGCAGCGACCGCACCTTCGGAAACGATTTTGAAGAAGCCGATGTTTCCAGTGGCAGAGGTGTGTGTGCCACCGCAAAGCTCAACAGCATCTCCGAATTGGATGACGCGTACGAATTTGCCATATTTTTCACCAAACAAAGCAATAGCGCCTTTAGCGCGTGCTTCTTCGATTGGTATGTCAACATGTTCTTGCAAAGGTAAATTTTGACGAATCAGCGCATTGACCATCTTTTCCGTTTGCATAATTTCTTCATCCGTCATTTTGGAAAAATGTGAGAAGTCGAAACGGAGTCTTTCGGAGGTTACTAAGGATCCCTTTTGTTCCACATGAGTACCCAAAATGGCGCGCAAAGCGTGGTCAAGAAGGTGGGTGGCAGAGTGGTTGTTGGCCGTCATTTGGCGTTTGCCGGTGTCAATTTTTGCCGTAAATACACCGTCCAGATTTTCTGGTAGTTGTGCGGTATGATGGATGGTCAAGTTGTTTTCTTTAGTGGTGTTGTAGATGGCCACATTGCCGTGTGCATTTTCCAAAATGCCCGTGTCGCCTACTTGCCCGCCAGATTCTGCGTAGAATGGCGTTTTATCAAGTACAATCTGGAAGAAGGTTTTGTTCTTAGCAGTAACTTTTCTGTATTTGACGATTTTGCATTCGAAAGAGTCTTCGTGGTAACCGATAAATTGGGTTGGCACATCTTGTTGGATGAGTTCTACCCAGTCGTCTGTGGCAACCGCAGCAGCAGCTCGTGAACGCTCTTTTTGCTGTTTCAAACCGCTTTGGAATCCTTCCATATCCACGGAGAGATTCTTTTCAGATGCTAACAGCTGGGTTAAGTCAATGGGGAAGCCGTAGGTGTCAAACAATTCAAATGCGAAGTCGCCATCAACAACTGTGTTGCCATTGAGTTTGGAACAGTAGTTCTCAAATTTCATGATACCTGAATCCAAGGTCTTCAAGAAGGAGTTTTCTTCTTCTTGGATGACTTTTTCAATTAATGTAGCTTGAGCTGGCAGTTCTGGGAATTGATGTCCCATTTGAGCAACGAGGTCTGCCACCAATTGGTACAAGAACGGATCTTTGAATCCCAAGAAGGTGAACCCGTAACGGATGGCACGGCGCAAAATACGGCGGATGACATAGCCAGCTCCTGTGTTGGAAGGCAACTGTCCGTCGGCAATGGCAAAGGTGACGGCTCTCAGGTGGTCTGCAACTACGCGCAAGGCAATGTCCACATCTTTCTTGGCACCATATTGAACATTTGCATTATGTGCTATTTTTTGAATCAACGGTTGGAAGACGTCAGTATCGTAGTTGGACTTCTTATTTTGGACGGCCATGCAAAGGCGTTCGAATCCCATACCCGTATCCACATGCTTGTTTTCCAGTGGCTTGAGTTCACCTGAAGCAATACGGTTGAACTGCATGAATACGAGGTTCCAAATTTCAATGACCAATGGGTTGTCTTTGTTTACTAAATCGCGGCCGGGAACTTGTTCGCGTTCAGCGTCATCGCGTAAATCGATGTGAATTTCAGAGCAAGGGCCACATGGACCAGTGTCGCCCATTTCCCAAAAGTTGTCTTTTTTATTGCCTTTTAATATGCGGTCTTCAGGAAGGTGTTCTTTCCAAAAATCGTAAGATTCTTGATCGAAAGCGGTACCATCTTTTTCGTCTCCTTGAAAGACAGTAGCGTAAAGACGGTTTTTATCTAACTTCATAACTTCAGTGAGAAATTCCCAACCATAGGCGATGGCTTCTTTCTTGAAATAGTCGCCGAAAGACCAGTTGCCTAGCATTTCGAACATCGTGTGGTGATAGGTGTCGCGCCCCACTTCTTCCAGGTCATTGTGCTTGCCAGACACGCGAAGGCACTTTTGTGAGTCGGCTACGCGGGGAAATTCTGGTTTGTTATTGCCCAAGAAGATGTCTTTGAACTGGTTCATGCCGGCATTGGTGAACATCAAGGTAGGGTCATTTTTAATCACCATCGGAGCAGATGGTACGATATGGTGCTGTTTGGATTCAAAAAAATTCAAAAATGCAGCGCGAATTTCGTTTGAAGTCATAATAGATAAATTTGAAATTGCTATAATTTTCTGTTCTGTAAAATGAGAAGAGGAATAGAGTGTGTCCTCATAAAAAAATAGGGCAACCGTTAGGCTACCCTATTATATATATTGTATATGTGTTTTATTGGATGACAAATTTTTGGATTGTCTTACCGTATTTGCTTGTCAAATTGATAACATATACGCCCTTAGCCAAGTTGTTGAGCGGAAGGGTGAAGATTTGTTCGCCGCCATTGTGTGCTAATTCTTCAGCGTAAACAACCTTACCGGTAATGTCAACGATGTTAGCAGCGATGGTTTGAGCTTCTTCCGTAGTGATAGCAACATTAACGAAGTTTGTAGCAGGGTTAGGATAAACACTAACTTCATCCAAGGCACTGTGTTGGTCGATACCAGCGATTTGATAATATTCGAGTTCGAAACCAGTACCTTCTTGCCAGTTATCGGTTGCAAATTTGATGTAGCCACGAGAAGAAGGAATTGAGAATGGACCATAAGGCATGTTGTTGATATCGAAATGACCAATCAATGTTGGGTGAGAAGGTGTTTCATAATCGTAAACATCAACGAAATCACCAGCTTTGAGGTCGAATTTGCGGAAATCGAGGGTGTAGCTTACAGTGTAAGGAACGCGAAGTTGCCAAGAGCAAGTTTTTCCAGGAAGGTAAGGTTCTGTGCTGCCCAATTCGTTATTGGCTTTGTCAGAAAGGATTCTGTTCCAAGAGTTGGTGATAGCGGAAGATTCAGCACAAGAGTTGTTGGAGGAGAAGCTGGTAGCTTCGAAATCCAAAACGAAACCATAGTCAGTTTCAGAATTTGCAGCGGAAGTGAAGACCACCAAAACGCTGTCAGCGGTTACAGAAACTGCGCCAGGAAGAGTTTGACCTTGGTAGTCGCCGTGTTGGCCGCCAGATACGTTGGAGTATTGGCTACATGCCGGCATCAAGTAGTTGCCAGAGAATTCTTGTTTAACACCACTTGCAGTTGTAGGTCCGTTGTAAATAGTGACTTTGTCACCAGATTTAACTTTGAGTTTGGAGAACTGGAAGCTATATTTGGTTGCGCCTGGACAAGCAATCATCCAGCTGCGGTTAGAACCTTGAGCATATTTCATGTGACCAGCGCCATCACTGATGGTACCCGTACTTGAAGTAACTCTTTCTTCGCTGAATGCAGGTTTGATGACAGCGTTGGTGTCGCCAGGAACCATATTGGTCATCATAGCTTCAGAACCAGCAGCATTGAAGTTGCCAGAACCATGTGTGTTTTGATTGTTAATCAAGAAGAAACCGTTGTCATAACCAGCCCAACCCCAGTTTACATGGAAGTAAGTGTCGTTGTTGCCATTTTCGTCAGCAATGGTGGTGTAACCGTCAACGATCCAAGCGTGACCGCCAGCACTTTCACTGGTACCAGAGAAGAAGAGAGGACGACGTGCATCCAATTCTGCTTTTGCTTTGTTAACCCACAAATAGAGAAGTGAGTCAGCGATAACGGTTTCCGTGATTTCTTGGAATTGTGCTTGTTGTGAGAAGTTGAAGTGGTTTTGCAAAGAGGTCATAGCTACTTCTGATTGAGAACCAGAACCATCGTGACCGTAACCCATACGAACAGAAACACCGCAGTGGTAAATCAATTTTTCCAATTCACCATTGTATGAATTCAAAGAATTGGTGATGTGGTTGTAGTCATATTTTGCTTGACCGAAATTAGCGTTCAATGCAGGATAAGCGTAGACAACTTCGCCTGTTTCATCATCATATTCGACAGGATGATAAAAAACAGCGCCATAACCGCTTTGCGGGTAGCGGTAATAGTAAAGAAGGTTTGCCATTGTCAAAGCAACACAACCAACAGGAGCGCGGAGATCCCAGTCGAAATCAGCTTGCGGATTCATCGGGCACATCGTGTTGTAATAAGTTTCCTGAGTCCAGCTTGTGGTTACCAATGGTTCAACACAAGGATTGCCTTTTGGAGCATTGACTTGGAAATTGTCGCTCAAATAACGACTCCACAAATTGCTGGTTGCAAGTGCGGATGTTGGGTTTTTAACCAAATATGCGAGGTCTTTTTTGTATTGGTCGCAGTAGAATTCAACGCCAGTGCCTTGGGTGAAGTTGCTTTCCAAAGAGTAAGCCAAAATAGGGGTGGCGAGATCCGTTGCGGATACAATCATAAAACCTTTGTCACCAACTTGGAAACGGTAGTAGAGAGGGGTGCCTTCTTCGGAATATTCCGTATAGGCGAGAGTTAATGTCATGCTTTTTGCACCAGAAACACCTACTCTTTCAGAGAGGAAGTTTTGGGAGGCTTTCATAGCGGTTTCGACGGGAACTACATGTGAACAGTAGCCCAATACGATGACTGCCATCAATGAAACTAAAAGGAAAACTTTTTTCATACTTGTATGTTTTAATTAATAATAATCTATAGTTATTAAAAAAGTCGCCAAAAATACAAAAATTATTAAAATAATAATTGTCTTTAAGTATTTTTATATATGACTGAAATACAATGTTTTATATTCAAATTGGTTTATAACAATGTGATGTCAACCCCCTCTTTATCTGTAACCTCACCGATGACGCTGGCTTTTTCGCCCAATGCGGAAAACATTTCCACCACGGTATCTTTGTCGGCTGGATCTACAACGAGCACCATGCCAATACCCATGTTGAAAATGTTGAACATTTCGCGGTGTTCGACTTTGCCCTGTTTTTCGAGGAACGGGAAGATGGCAGGCATATCCCATGAACCTTCGGTGATGTGGATGCCTTGACCGGGTTGCAAAACGCGAGGGATGTTCTCGTCAAAACCACCCCCTGTGATATGACAAATAGCGTGAATGTTGACTTTGCTTAACACTTCCAAAACGGGTCTCACATAGATGCGGGTAGGAGTGAGGAGCACATTGCCTAATGTGTCTGGAAGGCCTTCATATTGGGTGTGCAAATCCAACGCATTGTCTTTGAAGATGATTTTTCTAACCAAAGAGAAGCCATTAGAGTGTACACCAGAAGATGCTAAACCGATGAGGAGGTCGCCGACTTTAACTTGTGAACCGTCGATGAGTTTTGATTTTTCGACTGCGCCAACGGTAAAACCTGCGATATCATATTCGTCTTCATCGTACATATCAGGCATTTCAGCGGTTTCACCGCCAATCAATGCGCAGTTGGAAAGCACGCAGCCATCAGCTACACCCTTGACGATCGCTTCGATTTTGGAGGGGTCGTTTTTGCCAACGGCAATGTAATCGAGGAAGAAAAGAGGGGCAGCGCCCTGTGCCAAAACATCATTAACGCACATTGCGACTGCATCTTGGCCGATGGTGTCATGTTTGTCCATCATAAAGGCCAACTTCAGTTTCGTGCCGACACCGTCGGTGCCGCTTACGAGTACGGGTTCTTTGTAGTTCAAAGACGCCAAATCGAACATGCCGCCAAAACTACCGATGTTGCCCATCATACCGGGACGGTTGGTTCTGGAAATATGTTTCTTGATCAATCGGACTGATTCATAACCGGCTTCCAAGCGCACACCGGCTGCTTCATAAGATTTTGCCATGTTTAAAATTTATTGTGAGTGTTAAATAATCAACATTGAATCGCCGTAAGTGAGGAATCTATATTTCTCAGCTACTGCTTGTTTGTATGCTTCCATGACGAATTCGTAACCGCCAAAAGCAGCGACCATCATCAGCATGGAACTTTGGGAAGCATGGAAGTTGGTAATCATAGCATCTCCAACCATGAATCGGTATGGCGGGTAGATGAATTTGTTGGTCCACGCGTCTACTTTGCCGTTCATTTCCGTCGTCTTCACATGTCCGTTCGCATATACGGAAGACTCAAGTGCTTTCATGGTGGTCGTGCCGACTACGATGATTTTATGGCCATCGTCTTTTGCTTTGTTAATGGTGTTGGCGACGTCGGGACGGATAATCATTCGTTCGGAGTCTGGTTTGTGTTTGGACAGGTCTTCTACATCGATATCGTTGAAGTTGCTTAATCCGGCGTGGAGTGTGATGAAAGTCTTTTCCAATCCTTTCAATTCCATGCGTTTCAGCAATTCTCTGCTGAAATGGAAACCGGCAGCTGGAGCCACAACAGCACCTTCTTCGGTGGCGTAAAGCGTTTGGTAGTTGAATTCATCTTCTGGAACGATATCGCGCAGACGTTGAATGTCTTCAGGAAGCGGAGTGGTGCCCAAGTCCATCAATTTCTGTTTGAAAGCATCGTGGTCACCATCAAACAGGAAACGAAGCGTGCGGCCTCGGGATGTGGTGTTGTCAATAACTTCAGCCACTAAACTGTCGTCTTCGCAGAAACAGAGTTTGTTGCCGATTCTGATTTTTCGTGCGGGATCTACGAGGACATCCCAAAGACGGCTTTCTTCATCCAGTTCGCGCAATAAGAAAACGCGGATTTTTGCGCGAGTTTGTTCTTTTTCGCCGAATAACAGAGCCGGGAAAACGCGGGTGTTGTTCATTACGAACAAATCACCTTCGTCGAAATAATCAATTACATCTTTGAACAGTTTGTGTTCTATAGTTTTAGTTTTGCGATTCAAAACCATCATACGCGCCTCATCGCGCTCATCCGTTGGTTGTAGAGCAATCAGATCCTGAGGCAGATAATACTTAAATTCAGATAATTTCATTGTAAAAAATTTGGCGCGCAAAGATACAACAAAAAAATCCGTTTGTCAAGTGTTTTTTTTCAACCGTTATAACACTTCAAAAGTGTTGAAGAATCGGCAGGTTATTCGCGGCGCAGAGGACGATGGTTGAAAAACTTGTTTTCTTGTCCAACTTGACGAACTCGCTCTATGGTTTGAGGCGTGAAAAAGGATTCTGAAACCTTTTCCTCCAAGTATTCGATAGCTAAATCATTGGGATGGCAGAGATCCTTGGCATAGAATCGGTAATCTCGCAAATCATCTATCAAAAATTCGAAGGATGGAAAATAAAAAGTAGTTTCGTTGTCCACCAATTTTTCAACGGCTAAAAGCAAGATGGATTTGCTCAGCGTGTTTTCGTGCATGCCGTCACCAACATGGCGTACCGGACTGACCGTGAAGATGATTTTCAGGTCGGGGCGCATTTCTTTCAAGGCTTTGATGGTGTTGTTCCATTGGGATACAATCTTTTTGACATCCAATCGAATACGGTCAAATTGATGATTGGGGATTTTGTGACAGTTGGATACAATCAAGTCGCGTGGGATGAACTTATAGCAGAAAGCGGTGCCAAATGTGATGAATAGACAGTCAGTATGTTGCAAAAACTCGGCAGCTTCGGCCAATTGCGTATCTATGTTGTTTTCAAAAACTTCAAAATTTTCGCGAGAAAAGCGCCCGTGGTGGGCAAAACTGACCCATAAATCGCGATTTTTGTAAAAATAACGATCTTTGTCGAAAGTCTCCGGATGCATCAGCATGCGCACGGCATGGTCGATGGAAATCGGATTGAAAAGCACTCCAAATGGATTGGAACAAACATCGAATCTGTGGCGATGGAAGTAGTTCCCGATGTTGTCGGAGAAACACGAACCTAACAACATAATGGAGGTGCTGTAGTCGATCTTGAATGGATATTGCGGGGCGGGTATGTTGGAACGAAATAACATAGTGCTATCTATTTGGGAATTATTAATTTGGCGTATTTCAGCAAGAGGGTTTTCAATCCTACGGTTTCGAATTTAACTTGTGCCTTGGCATCCGGGCCGACGCCTTCAACGGAGACCACATTGCCGTAACCGAATCTGGTGGGGTGGTAAACACGAACGCCTGGCTGAATTTGGTCGAAACTGGCCACATTGCCAATCTGGTCTTGTCGTACTTCGGCTTTGGTTTTCACTTGCGGTCTTTGCGTAATGGTTGTTTTTGTCGAGGTGGAGTGTGGGGTGCTTGCGGGTACGTATTTTTGGCGGCGTCCAAAAGGCGATTCTGCGCGAGCGTGTGCAAAGGTTCCTGAACCGTTGGAGGCTTTTTGTGTGATATTTAGGAATTTAGCAGGAATTTCCTCTAAGAAGCGGCTGTCTTCGCAAAATTGCAAAGAACCGAAGCGGTATCTCGTTTGGGCACAGGTCAGCGTAACCATTTTACGGGCACGCGTCAGCGCCACATAGAAAAGACGACGTTCTTCTTCCATTTCCTGACGAGAATTGAGGCTCAGCGATGATGGGAACAGGTTCTCTTCCATGCCTGTGATGAAGACGTAATCGAATTCCAAACCCTTAGCAGAGTGGATTGTCATCAATTTGACTTTGTCATCATCTTCATCTGCCTTATTTTCTTCATCGTCACTCAGCAAGGCGATAGACTCAAGAAAATGGTCCAAAGTGGGATAATAATCTTCAATCAGTTCGCCAGTGGCCTCGTTGATGCTGCTCTCGGGGTCCTTTTCTGTGAAGCCCTTCATGGAGTCCAGCAACTCTTCGACATGGTCCACGCGTTCCTTTTCGTCGGTGTTCTCCTTCAGCGCTTTGGCTATGCCGGTTTTGACTACGATGGTCTTGCCGAGTTCGTAGGCGTCAGCAGTTTTCAATTGGGAGGAAAAACCGCGTATCATATCGGCAAATTCTACCAATTTGGTAGCGGTAGGTCCGTTAACCTGCAATTGGAATTGCTGCGGATCCGCTATCACATCCCAGAAATGCACCTTGTTTTCGGCGGCGGTAGCGGCCACCCGGGAGACGGTGGTGTCGCCGATGCCGCGCATCGGGTAGTTGATGACACGGCGAAGCGACTCTTCGTCGTAATGGTTGATGGTCAATCGGAAATAGGCCAGTACGTCTTTGATTTCCTTGCGTTTATAGAACGATAGTCCGCCGTAAATTTTGTAAGGAATGTGTCGTTTGACCATGGCTTCTTCCAACGTTCTGGATTGGATGTTCGTGCGGTAGAGAATGGCGAACTGGTTGTTGGACGCGTGCTCGTTCATCTTGATTTCGAAGATGGCGTTGGCGATGGCAAAGGCTTCGTCATTGTCGCTGTTGGAGCGTATGACATTGAATTTGTGCCCCACTTCGTTTTCCGTCCAAACATCTTTGGGCATCTGGTCTTTGTTGTATTTGATGACGGCATTGGCCGCATTGACGATATTCTGGGTGGAGCGGTAGTTGCGTTCCAGTTTGTAGATTTGAGCGGTGGGGTAGTCGCGGCGGAAATTGAGGATGTTCTGGATGTCGGCGCCGCGGAATCCATAAATACTTTGGGCGTCGTCGCCTACCACGCAAATGTTTTGGTTGACAGCGGATAACTTGCGCACAATTAGATACTGTGCGTAGTTGGTGTCTTGGTACTCGTCTACGAGAATGTGGCTGTAGCGATTCTGATATTTGTAGAGCATGTCTGGGAAATCGCGGAGTAGCACGTTCATGTAGTAGAGCAGGTCGTCGAAGTCCATCGCGTCGGCGTTTTTCAACCGGTTGTTGTAACGGGTGAAAATTTCTGCAATCATGGGCTTGCCGGCGGCGGTGTCGGCAGCAAGAATCTCGCTGTTTTCGGCATATTCTTTGTCGGAGAGCAGACTGGACTTGGCCATGGATATGCGGTTGAGGATATAGTTGGGCGCATAGATTTTTGGGTCGAGGTTCATGTCCTTCACGATGCTCTTAATCATCGATTTTGCGTCCTCTGTGTCGTAAACGGTGAGGTTGTGGGTGTATCCGAGTTTCTCGGCTTCCGCGCGCAGGATGCGGTAGAAGACGGAGTGGAATGTGCCCATCGTCACGGCCTTGGCCACATCCCCGCCCACTAAGCTGACGATACGGGAACGCATTTCGGCAGCCGCCTTGTTGGTGAAAGTCAGGGCCAATATTCTGTAAGGATTTACATTCCGTGCGAGCATATAGGCAATCCTATAAGTCAGCACACGCGTCTTTCCAGAACCCGCCCCGGCTAAAACCATCACTGGACCATCTATTTGTCTAACAGCAAGTTGCTGTTGGTCGTTCAACTCTGATAAAATTTTTTCTTCGCGCGTCATCATGTTTTCAATTAAGGGCGCAAAGGTAATACTTTTTTATCTCTATATTGTTAATATCGTGTTAATAAAATATTTTTTATTATTAATTATTATTTAATAAAAATGTTATTTTTGCCTAGTGCTTTGGCAGGTAGCCGGTATGTCCCACCTAATTTATTAAAGCACAAAATAGTCCCACCTGTTTTTGGCAATTACTCATAAAATCCGGTTACCTGCTTTTTGTTTTTTGTTCCCATATTAAAGTTTATAAAAGTTATATTTAGAAGATAGATGTAAGCAAGGAATTGTTATCTTTGCCGCCCGTAAAAAATAAGCTTATGTATAGAACTCACAATTGCGGCGAACTCACTATCGCCAATGTCCAGCAAACAGTTACACTTTGCGGATGGATACAGAAAGTCCGTCATCTCGGCGGCATGATTTTCATTGATTTACGCGACCGTTACGGCATAACCCAATTGGCTTTCAATCATGAATCCAAACCTGAACTCTGCGAACAGGTTGAAAAGATGGGCCGCGAATGGGTTATTCAAGCCACGGGAACGGTAATCGAAAGATATAGTAAGAATAAGAATATACCTACAGGCGACATCGAAATCGAAGTCGCTGAAGTAACGGTCCTGAACGAGTCTCTGACCCCTCCTTTCACGATTGAGGATGTCTCTGACGGCGGCGACGAACTCCGTATGAAATACCGCTACCTCGACTTGCGCCGTACTCCGGTTAAAAACAATATCATCTTCCGTCACAAATTGGGTTTGGAAATTCGCAAGTATTTGAGCGAACACGGCTTCTTGGAAATCGAAACGCCGTTTTTGGTGAATAGCACGCCAGAAGGCGCACGTGACTTTCTTGTCCCTTCTCGTATGAATCCGGGCGAATTTTACGCTCTCCCGCAATCTCCGCAAACGCTGAAACAGCTGCTGATGATTTCCGGCATGGACCGCTATTTCCAAATCGTCCGCTGCTTCCGCGATGAAGACCTTCGCGCAGACCGTCAGCCCGAATTTACACAAATCGACTGCGAAATGTCTTTCATTGAACAGGAAGATATCCTCAACCTGTTCGAAGGTTTGGTGAAACATGTTTTCAAAACTTTCAAAAATATTGAGATTGACCCAATTGAACGCATCACTTGGGCGGATGCTATGAAATATTACGGTTCTGACAAGCCAGATGCTCGTTTTGCCATGCGCTTTGTGGAATTGAACGACCTCTTGCAACATAAAGAATTCAAGGTCTTCAATGAAGCCGAACTCGTCGTCGGCATTAAAGTCGATGGCTGTGGCAACTATTCTCGTAAGCAACTCGACAACTTGGTGGAATTTGTGAAGAGTCCTCATGTCGGCGCAGGCGGCTTGGTGTACATTCTCTGCAATGCAGACGGCTCATTCAAATCTTCCGTGGATAAATTCTATGACCAAGCAGATCTGAAAGCAGTGGCTGAACGCTGCGAGGCTCAGCCCGGCGATCTCATCCTGATTATGTCTGGCAAGGCCATGAAGACGCGTAAGCAACTCTGCGAACTTCGTCTGGAAATGGGCAACCGCCTGGGCTTGCGTAAAGCCGGCGAATATAAGATTCTTTGGGTAGTAGATTTCCCATTGTTGGAATGGGACGAAGAAACCCAACGCTTCTATGCTATGCACCATCCTTTTACGGCTCCAAAACCAGAACACGAAAGCATGCTCGAAAGCAATCCTGGCGCAGTTAACGCCAATGCTTACGACTTGGTTATCAATGGCTCCGAAATCGGTGGCGGCTCTATTCGTATCCATAATCCGGAATTGCAAAAACGCATGTTCAAAGCCCTCAACTTCACTGAAGAACAGGCACAAAGCCAATTCGGATTCCTTATCGACGCCTTCAAATACGGTGCTCCTCCTCACGGCGGTATAGCATTCGGCTTTGACCGTATGTGCGCTGTGCTTTCCGACTGTGACACGATCCGCGACTTTATCGCATTCCCGAAGAACAATGCCGGTCGCGATACGATGTTGCCGGCTCCTACACCCATTGCACAAGCACAATTGGATGAACTCAACATTGATATTAAACCTATCAACAAATAATGGAAAATAAAAACGAATACAACTCTTTCAGTTTGGTGAAATTCGTGTGGAAATGGCGCAAGTGGCTGCTGTTGCTTTGCGTTGCTACCATGATTATCTCATTCATCTGCTCAATGATGATTCAACCGAGATTTAAATCCACGGCTACCATTTACGCACCCCGAACCAATTCCGTGGCTAAGATCTTGCTGAATGAAGAAAACTATAACGAGCGTCTCGACATCAAGGCATACGCTATCGAAGAAGAAACGGAACAGATGATGCAACTGCTGAATGCTGTCGAAATTAAAGACTCCTTGATTAAGAAGTATAATCTTCCGGAGTATTATGACATCGACATTCAAAAGAAGGGCGGTCTGACTAAACTTTACAAAACCCTCACCAACAATCTTACAATCAAGCGTACAGATTATGGTGCCATTACGATTACCGTAACCGATTGGGATCCGCAGATGGCCTGCAATATGACCGATGATGTGCTCCGCCTTTTGGATACGGTGAAAAATCGTACGGAACACGAACGTGCTACAGCTGCCTACATGGCATTGTCTCATCAGTTGGATTCTATCAACAAAGAAATCCAACGTATTGACGATTCTATTCAGGTGTGCATGCAGCATGGCGTTTTCGATGTGGAAACCCAATCTGAACGTGTGATGCAACAATACGCTATCGCTGTCTCACAAGGCAACGCTGCCGCCATTTCCAGATTGGAAGAAGAACAGAAAAAGTTGGCCGAATGGGGACCTCGTTTGGATGCGGCTCAAAATCTGCTGCACTATTTTCGCGAGTACCAATCCCTCTGCAAACAAAAATTGATGGATGCTCAATTGGATATGTCCAATGCTATGCCAGTGAAGTTTGTTGTTGACAGACCTGCACCTGCCGACAAGAAATGCTATCCGAAGAAATCCATCATTATGCTCGTGTCCACTTTCTGTGTGCTGGTTTTGTCCATAATCGTTTTATTATTGTTTGAAAGAATTGAAGAACGATCTGATAACAAAGCTGAAGAATCTGTTGAATAAACTGAACAAACAGCAATATCTCTTCTTTGGGATTTGCTGTTTGTTGCTTCTTATCAACGGCATCGCCATCATGAAAGAACTGCCTGTTGTGCCTTTGCTCACGGGCGGTGCTGTGTTGGCGTATCTGCTTGTATTTCATGTTGACTGGATTATTTTCTTGATGGCGTTGTGTACCCCGTTTTCCATCATCATGAGCAGCAAGGAAATCCATCTCGGATTATCCCTGCCTTCAGAAGTTATTATGATTGCCCTTTCCTTCGTTTTCCTGTATCGTATCTTATATGATTTGCATCTGGACAAACGTATGATTACGCATCCTATATCGATAGCCCTATATGTCTATCTTACTTGGATGCTGCTGACGTGTATTACGAGCCAATTGCCAGTAGTCTCCCTAAAATTCTGGGCTTCGAAGCTGTGGTTCACGACCTCATGTTATTGGGTGATTTTGCAGTTCATTAAAGATGATATGAAAAATGCGGTTCATTATTTCAACTGCTATGCGGTCGGTTTGGCCGTGATTGTCATTATCACTACCATAAAACATGCCTTGAGTGGCTTTGACGAGCGCTATGCCCATTGGGTAATGAAACCTTTCTATAACGACCATACGGCATACGGCGCCGTGTTGGCATTTTTCCTCCCGATTACCACTTGCTGCTTTTTTTTGCCGGGCAATAATACCTTTCGCAAAATTTTTTATGCTGGTCTTACGATGATTTTTCTGGTTGGCTTCTATTTGTCTTTCAGTAGGGCTGCCTGGATTAGTTTGATGATTGCCATTGCCGTGTGGGTGGTTCTTAAATTGCGCATTAAGCTATCTTGGTTGATTGTGGGGTTGTCCATCGTAGGTTCGACTTTTTATTTTTATGCGGATGATATCCTTTATAAAATGAGTCGAAACAGTCAGGATTCTTCTGGTAAGTTGGTGGAGCAACTGCAGTCGGTATCCAACATCTCAACTGATGCATCTAATGTGGAACGTCTAAACCGTTGGAATTCGGCGTTTTCTATGATTCACGAAAAACCGCTCTTGGGCTGGGGTCCGGGAACGTATCAGTTTGAGTATGCCCCCTATCAGAAAAGCCAGTTCAAGACGATTATCTCTACGAATTTCGGTGATGGCGGCAATGCCCATAGTGAATATATTGGGCCTTGCGCCGAGACGGGAATTCCGGGTATGCTGACCGTTTTCGGTTTGTTGTTTTGTAGTCTTTATACAGGCATAACAACTTACAACAGGGCTTCCGACAAAACACTGAAATTGCTTGTCTTGATGATGACGCTGGCCCTGATCACCTATTTTGTACATGGTTTCTTGAACAATTTCTTGGATACCGATAAACTTTCTTTGCCGTTTTGGGGTGCCTTTGCGGTAATTACTATGGTGAATATCAAAGATCGAGAATCATTGGAAACCAAAGCATAAAGCAACTTTTTTGACATTTCAAAATACATAATATGACTACACAGAGTAATACAAGAGGATTCACATCCAATATCGGGGCTATTTTGGCCGCAGCCGGGGGGGCTGTCGGTTTAGGCAATATTTGGCGATTCCCCTATACCTTAGGCAATAACGGTGGTGGCGCCTTTCTGCTGGTATATGTGTTTTTTGTGCTGCTGATAGGCATTCCATTGATGATGACGGAATTCATCATCGGTAGGCGCTCTCAGAAAGACCCTATAGGCGCATACAGAACACTCGCACCCAAACATAAAGGTTGGATGCTGATTGGCATTTTCAATATACTGGGCGCTTTGCTTATCTATGCTTTCTATAGCGTGGTGGCCGGCTGGACGCTCAACTATGTGGTGCTATCCTGCGGGAATCAATTAGGCGGTTGTGATTCTGCAACTATTGCACAAAAATTTGCTGAGTTTACGCAGGGCTCTTTCTGGCCGTTGTTCTATCAGTTCCTGTTCTTAGTGCTCACCGCAGCCGTTGTGTTTATGGGCGTGCAGAAGGGAATCGAAAAGATGTCCAAGATTCTGATGCCTGCCTTGTTTATACTCTTGATTTTAATGTGCGTGCGCTCTTTGACGTTAGGCGACGGCGTGCGCAATGGCCTGAACTTCCTTTTTAAACCGGACTTTAGCAAAATTGATGGTCACTGCTTGCTTTCTGCTTTAGGACAATCTTTCTTCTCCTTAAGTATCGGTATGGGCGCAATGGTGACTTACGGTTCTTATATCCGCAAGGAGGACAAACTCTTCAACAGCAGTTTGTGGATTGCAGGTTGCGATTCTTTGGTGGCAATTTTGGCGGGCGTCGTAATCTTTCCGGCTGTCTTTGCTTTTGGTATGAGTCCTGCGGCGGGTCCTGAACTTGTCTACATCGTTCTCCCTAATGTCTTTAACAGTATGCCCGGTGGTGCGATTTTCGCCGTTGTTTTCTTCTTGCTTTTGACGATTGCCGCACTTACTTCAACAATCTCTCTGTTGGAAATCTTGGTGGCTACGCTAGTGGAAGAGTTCCATTGGAAACGAAGCGTTGCTGCGGTTGTCAGCTCGCTCGTTGTTTTTACAGTAGGCGCTTTCTGTACCCTCTCTTTTGGCCCACTTAAAGATGTTCAGATACACGGTTTTACCATTTTCGATTTGTTCGATAGGCTGACAGCTTCCTATCTGATGCCGATTGGCGCTTTGGCTATGACCATATTCTTGGGCTGGTTCTTCCCGAAAGCTGAAGTGCGCGATGAACTTTCTAATGGCGGCACTCTCAAGGTTAAAGCTTTTGATGTTTACTATTTTATCTTGAGATATGTGGCTCCCATTGCGTTGATTATTATTTTGGTATCAGGTCTTATTGGAAAATGATGAAACAGTTATTATTAGGAGTTATGCTGATGCTGACTTGGTCATTGTCAGCTCAGGACGAGAAGGTTACCTTTTCGCAAAAGGGTGGTTCTTATCCAAGTGCATTTACATTGTCACTTAGTTGCGAACAACCGGAACATCAGATTCGCTATACGCTTAATGGAAATACGCCAACCGCTCAATCGAGGCTATATACTCAACCGATGACATTGAGTCGCGAACTCTATTCCTCATCGAACATTTATAAAATACAAATCTCTCCAGAAGAATATTTCACTTGCCCAGATTCAGTGCGAAAGGCAATTGTTATACGCGCGGCAGTTTTTGATGTCCAAGGTAATTGTGTGAGTGATGTGGCAACGAATTCTTATTTTATCCATGCATTGGATTGCAATTTCAACCAGTTGCCTGTGGTTTCTATTTGCGCGGATTCTATGGCGTTGTTTTCCTATGATACAGGTATTTTTGTTCCTGGGGCCAGTTGGAGCAGTGATGATCCAGAATGGTCTGGAAATTATAATTTTTCCGGAAATGAATGGGAACGTCTTATCAACGTGGAGTATTATACCCCAGAAAATGAAGGATTCAATCAGTTGGCTGGATTGCGTACCCATGGAGGCAGACAATCTCGTTACGGTACGCAAAAAGGCATCAAATTGTATGCCCGCGCTGAATATGGCGAGAAAAACTTCAAGTATAAGATTTTCGATGAACTGAGCAATGAAAAATACAAACGCTTGGTGCTGAAACCCTTCTCCAGTCCTTGGACTGATGCGGGGGTTCAAGATTGGTTGGCAGGACATGTTGCGCGCCAGTTGGATGTGGATGCTGTGGCCAGCCGACCGGTTGTCCTCTTTATCAATGGCGAGTATTGGGGCATCTACTTCTTGCAAGAAAAGACTGACGAACGCTATTTGGAAAATCATTATGATGTGGATCCAGATGATGTTGTGGTTATTGGCGATTGGAGCGGCACTGCGGATAATGGCGATAATGGCACTTTTCTGAATCTTTTCCATTGGATGGAATCTGCCGATATGACGCAAGAAACGGATTTTGCGTATGCGGAAGAACAGATTGATATGAATGATTTTATCGATTATATGATATTTGAGCTCTTCTCCGCCAATCGCGATTGGCCAGCGAATAATATGCGCTGTTGGCAGTATGAGATGTCGCCTTGGCGTTGGCTGCTTTATGATGGCGATGCCTGTTTCTCCGATTTGGAGTTTGACTCGTATGCCAATGCCACTTATGTTGGCGAAGAACAATGGCCTTCCTCCAGCAATGCAACGCTCTTTTTTAGGAAATTGATAGAAAATGATACCTTCCAGCAACGATTTATCCATCGTGTGTTTGAACTTTCCCAAACGTGCTTTTCTTATCCGGCAACCAGTTTATACCTTGATAAAATATACAATATTATATATACTGAAATCGAACAGCAGTCGAAGCGATTTGGCGTTCCTACGAGTAAGCAAAGTTGGCAAAACTATATGCAGCAATTGTCTGATTTTTTGAAAAAACGCCCTGAACAATTTGTCCAACAAACGATAGATTTTTTCCAATTGCAGAATTCTTTGGATAAAATAAATATCCAATGCTCACCGAATCCAATCTATGCTGGCACGGAATGGAGGCTTAAATTCCATACAGAAGATTTTGGTATTGCCCAGCTTCATGTTTTTGATATCTATGGTAAATGTGTTTTCACTTCTCCTATTTTTTATGACAAAGGTGATAATATGTTGACTATAAATCCAAAATTGGCAATTGGAACGTATCTTGTTAGAATAGGAAATTCGAGTATTAAAGTCATTGTACGATAGGCATTGTACAAAAGAGTTTCCGGTTGAAGATTTGACTTGGATAGTCTAAAAGCCGGGATTTTCATGTATGTTTGCCACTTTATTTTTAGACATATGCGGTACTTTATACACTTGGCATACAACGGCGCACCCTATTTCGGTTGGCAAATCCAACCGGCTCATATCTCTGTGCAGGAGGTCCTCGAAAAATGTCTGTCGCTGATGCTCCATCAGGAAAGAATTCCGATTACGGGCTGTGGTCGAACCGATACTGGGGTACATGCTTCTTCTTATTATGCGCATTTTGATGTTGATATGGAGTTTACAGAAGAAAAATGCCAACAACTGACTGACCAACTCAACAATTTCTTGCCGAAAGATATTGTGATTTATAAAATATTTGCAGTTAAGCCAGAAGCACATGCACGCTTTGATGCGCAAATTCGAACTTACCAATATTTCATTGCCACCCGCAAAAATCCATTCAACTATACACAACGCCATTTTAGTTTCCGCCAATTGGATGTGGAAAAAATGAATGAAGCTTCCGCCCTACTACTGAAAAATGAGGATTTTACCAGTTTTTCAAAAGTGCATACGCAGGTGAATAACTTTATTTGCCATGTGACGGAAGCGCACTGGACTCAACAGGGCGATGATTTGGTGTTCACCATTACGGCTAATCGATTTTTGCGAAATATGGTAAGAGCCATTGTTGGCACTTTACTGGATGTTGGATTGCATAAAATTTCGATTGATGATTTTCAAAATATTATAAATCAAAAAGATAGGTGTGAAGCTGGAACTTCTGCGCCGGCGGGGGCACTATTTTTAACGGATGTTCGTTATAACTGGAATGAAATTATTTTGCAATATGATGAAAAATAAAATACAACTCTTTTGGACGCTTTGCGCTTGGGTTTGTGTGTGGATGTTTTTTACAGTAACAACGACAAGTTGTGATCCTCATGGCTTCAATGATGATGCCCAACTGGTGTTTTCAACGGACACTCTGATGTTTGATACGGTGTTTACTACCACAACTTCTATCACACGCAATTTTACTGTGACCAACCCTACGGCGGATCCTGTCAAGTTGGATATATATCTTGCTGGTGGCAATCAATCCTATTATAGTATCAATGTGGATGGCGTGGCAGGCACAGAATTTCACGATGTGGAAATTGCGCCGCACGATAGTGTCTTTGTCTTTGTGAAGGTAACCATCAATCCGACGAACCAAAATAATCCATATTTGGTGACAGATTCGGTTGTTTTCCGTAATAAGGAGCGCCAGCAAGCTGTACAATTGGTTGCTTTCGGGCAAGATGCGCATTTCATCATTCCGGATCACTTGACTTCTTCTATGCATTATAAAATAGTAGCCCATGAGCATGAAGATATCCATTGGACCAATGACAAACCGTGGGTGATTTACGGATGGGCGGTTGTGGACTCGTTAGGCAAACTTACCATCGACCCTGGAACGCGTGTGTATGTGCATAGTGGTGGCGGCATTTGGGTGTATCGTTATGGCAATATTCAAGTCAATGGCACGGCAGATCAGCCTGTCTATTTTGCGGGCGATCGCTTGGAGTCTTTTTATGCCACCGATTATGCGCAATGGGATCGCATATGGATAAATGAAGGCTCGCAAGACAATGTCATCCGTAATGCTGTAATTACCAATGCGGCGATAGGTCTGCAAGTTTCTGCACTGGAAGAGTATCTGTCGAATAAAACCATTGTGTCGAATACAATCATTCAGAATAATAAAAATATTGGGGTTTTGGCCCGTGCTGCTAATTTGGAGATGACGAATTGTCAAATCAGCAACAATGGTGAATATAGTATGGCTCTCCAAGTGGGCGACTTTAAACTCAATCATCTTACAGTAGCCAATTATTTTTCACAATCTCCACGCAAAAATCCTGCGGTGCTGTTGACCAATTATTATCAAACTACGGAAGTCAATGCGGCAGGAGAGTATGAGAATGTTTATTTGGTGGGCGAAACTAATTTGGAATGCAATAACAGCATTATTTATGGTTATAATCAAAGAGAATTTATGGTCTCCACTACAGAAGGAGCCAATTGCGATTATACGCTGCGAAACTGTTTAGTACGTCGTGATACGATGAATAATCACTACATCAATTGTTTCAATCGTGACCCACAGTTTGTCGCAGAGTCTTTGCAGGACTATAATTTGAAGGAGGAATCGCCAGCTATAGATGCGGGTATGAGTGGTTTGGGCATTACAACGGATTTGCTGGGCAGAATGCGTAATGGTTTGCCAGATTTGGGCGCCTACGAATATTATCCTGCTCCATCAGAAAAGAGACATTTGGTTTATCGCCGATAGCGTTATTTCTTTAACCATTCTGGATGAGCGTAGGGTTCGCGGTCTTCTAAATTGAAGCCCCCCTTATGAGTGCCCTGCATTCCATAATAGTATTTTTCAATTTCTGCCAAATCGGCTTCGTAGTTTCCGGTAGGATAAAACATGGCCCCGACGCCTAATGTCCGACTGCGAAAATCTATGTGGCTGAGTCCAATGGGAACACCTGCCATCATGGCGATTTCGTAAAAACCGCGCTTCCATTTATCCACTCTTTTACGAGTGCCTTCTGGACAAATGATATAGGCGATTTCATCACTTTCTTTGATGAGGTTTACTGAAAACTTGACGAAATTTCGGGCATGTTCTCTATCTACAGGAACCATGCCGACACGTTTCATGGCTTTTGCTATGGGGAACACAAAAAGTTCTTTTTTCATGATAAGTGCCATTTTCAAGTTTAATAATCGAATCATCAAAAATCCTAAGAAAAAATCTCGAATGCCTGTATGTGGTGCCATGATGATGACACATTTTTTTTCTTCTATAGGTCGCAAACCAACAGGTTTGAAGCGACAAAGTCTTAATATGAATTCGGAAAGTCTCATAGCTTAGTTTTCAATGGTGATGTTAGAATTACCAAAATTTATTTGTATTGGACAACCCATGCGCAAGGCACGATTGTCGGCTAAATGTCCGGCCGGGAAATTGAATACAATAGGAAAATCGTATGGGCGGCAGTGCTCAGCTACGATTTCTTCAGCAGTTTTGCCAAAGGGAATGGTGTTATCGTGCATGTCGCTGAGGTGACCGACCAATAATCCGGCAAGATGTTCGAACTTGCCGTTGCGAACGATGTTTTCCATCATTCTATCGATGTGGTAGAGATATTCATCCAAGTCTTCAATGAAGAGCACTTTGCCCGTGGTGTCAATGTCGGATGGTGACCCCAATAGCGAATAGAGCATGGAAAGATTTCCACCGATTACGGGGGCCGTGACATTGCCGGGACGGTTGAATGGATGGGCAGGAATAGGGTACTGCAGTGGTTCGCCTTTCAGTGCCGCAATTAGCGATTGTGTGGCGGTAGAGTGCAGATTTTCCATTTTCACATTGATGGGCATCGTCGCATGGAGCGTGGCAATTTCATAATTTTTGTTAATATGAGAATGGAAGACGGTGACATCGCTATATCCGACAATCCATTTGGGCCGTTTGCAAAAGGCGGAAAAGTCTAAGCGGTCAATGATGCGAACAGAACCGTAACCGCCGCGAGCACACCATATGGCTTTGATTTCTGGGTTGTCGAGCAGATCTTGTATATATCCTGCTCGGAAATCTTCATTGCCTGCAAATTGATGGCATTCGGCAAAAAGGCGGTCATCGTAATAAACCTTAAAACCGGATTCCTGTAGCAACATTTCTGCTGCCGCAATTTCGTTTTTGGAAATTTTGCGGGCAGGTGCGGCAATCGCAATGGTGTCGCCAGTTTGCAAGTGTTCGGGGATTATCATAATTCAATATGGTTGCGTTCAAGTGCCTGTAAGGTGATTTTACGCAAGAGTTCTCGTTCGGCAATGTTGTTGTAGAAACGTTTTTTATGTTTTTTAACTTTCTTCTTTTTAAAATAGCAGCCCGTGACGCCTTCGAATTCGGGATTCAGTGCGGCGGCTAACATGGTGGCGGCGCCTTCTTCAGGGGTGTTGATGAGCGGACGGAAGAACCAGTCGCAAAGCTTGTCCACGACGATGTTGCCTTGGCGGATGATGCCGGTGCTGACGATGTCGGGGTCTGCTACATTGATGCAGATTCCGCGTTTTTTCCACGCTTCAGCAGCATCCAGCATGAAGTAGTAGAGCGCGCGTTTGGAATTGCCGTAGGTGGTGAAACGATTGAACTTTTTATCGCTGGTCTCAGAAAGGAAATCGTCTTTGATTTTGCCTACAGCGTAGGCAATGGAGACCATGCTGACCACGCGCGTGCCTTGCCCCATGATGGGCAGCAGGGCATGGGTGAGCGTGTAGTGCCCGAGATAGTTGACGGCAGCGGTGTATTCTACTCCGTTGACGCTGTTTTTGCCCTTATGGCAGAGAACACCAGCGTTGTTTAACAGAATTTGCAGAGATGAAAAACGCTGTTTTACCTCATTGGCAAAACGAATGATGTCTTGCAAATTGCCTAAATCCACTTGCATAAAATGAAGTTCTGCATTTGTTTCTGCTTTGATTTTGTCGTAGGTGCTTTGGGCGATTTTCGTGTCGTAGCAAGCCATGATTACTTCGTAACCAGCTTTGGCGAGCGTGAGGGTGTGAATGGTGCCCATGCCGCCGTCGGCTCCTGTGACGAGTGCAATTCCTTTACTCATATTATTTCTTTATTGCTTCTTCCTTTTGCTCTTTGTTGTCGTAATTGTATATTTCACGGCACAACTTCTCGTATTTCTTTATGATGGCTGCACGGCGCAGTTTTAAGGTCTGGGATAGCTCTCCCGTTTGCGGTGACCAAACATCGCTGACGATGCGTATGCGGTGAATCTTTTCGTGCTCTGCCAAATTTTTATTGATTTCTTCGACTTCTTGCTGGACCCGTTTCAAAACTTCCGGATAAGTGACGATTTCGTCATTGTTTTCAAAATGGATTTTGTGCTTTGCACACCAGAAATGCATGGTGTCGAAGTCGGGAACAATAATTGCAGATGCAAATTTCTCATTGGCGCCAATGACAATACAGTTATCAATAAATGTAGATTCGCGTAACTTGTTTTCCAATACTTGCGGTGCGATGTATTTTCCTGTGGATAGCTTGAAAATCTCCTTTTTACGGTCTGTGATTTTCAAATATTTGCCCTCAACCATAGTGCCGATGTCGCCGGTGTGGAACCATCCATCAGCGTCAATAACTTGCTTGGTGTATTCCGGATCTTTATAGTAACCCATCATCAAGCAATCGCCTTTGGTAAGGATTTCACCATCGTCGGCGAGTTTGAATTCCACGCAGGACATAATCTCGCCCACCGTGCCGATGTGGAAAATATCTTTGATAGGGTTGTTGACCGCGATGACAGGAGAGGTTTCGGTCATGCCGTAGCCTTCAAATACACGAAGTTTGGCAGCGGAGAAAAGTCGTATGATGCGCTCTTGGATAGAAGATCCGCCGGAAACAATGACCATAGGGTTCCCGCCGAATGCTTCTCGCCATTTGGAGTAAACCAAGTAGTCAGCCAATTGAATTTTCTTAAGGTAGAACCAATTGTGATTGTAATATTCGAATTGTGTGGCCAAACGGAAGGCCCAAAAACAGATGTGCTTTTTCAAACCCTGCATATCCGTGCCGGCCGCGTAAAGTTTGTCAAACATCATCTCCAAAACACGTGGCACTGCGCAAAAACCAACCGCATGGATGTCTTTCAAATCTCGGGCAATGGTGTTCAACCCGGCTGCATAATACAAACTGGCCCCTAAAATCTGATAGTGGTAGTTTATGACGCGTTCATATACGTGGCACAACGGCAGAAAACTTAGGATGTTTCCAGTGTGGTCGTTGATTTGCATGGTGGAAAGCGTGTACGCATTGGTAACGAAGTTCTTGTGCGAAAGCATTACGCCTTTGGGCAATCCTGTAGTTCCCGAAGTGTATATGATGGTGGCTAAATCTTCTGGTTGAATTTCCTGTTTGATTTGCTCCACGACGGGCATCCATTTCTCGCGGTTGTCGCGTCCTAATTGAACCAATTCGTTGAATGAACGCTGCCCTTCAATGTCTGCAATGGTGAAAACCATGGGGTGGAGCTTCAAGTCTGGAATGGCCGGCGCTACACGCTTGTAAATGGATTCAATGCCAATGACGATACATTTCGCATCGGAATGATTTAGGATAAAACGATAGTCATCAGCATTAAGGGACGGATATACGGGAACATGTACCATGCCGGCCATCATAATGCCCATGTCCATGAAATTCCATGCCGGTCTGTTGTTCATGATGGTGACAATTTTGTCGCCACGCTGAAAACCGAGCTCTAGTAGAGCACAAGAAATGGAATGAGAGATCTCAATGTATTCATCAACACTGTATTTGCGCCATTTGCCGTTTTGTTTGCCGCAAAGAATATCGTTTTTTCTATATTTTTCTTTAAGATTGTCAAGAATGTCAAATAGTCTGGTTATTTTCATAAGCATATATTTTTAACCAAAAACGCTGCAAAAATACAAAATTTCAATTATTGTTGTGCCCCGCCAATCTTGCGATTCACCTAATAGATATCCAGTAGGTCCTGATTTTGACCCGAAAGTTATTTATATTCTTTTTGTTGTCATAAAGTCGGAATTTTTATTTATGTTTGCCGCCCCTAAAAAAGATTGTTAGAATGATACTTTTGAATACGTTATGTACAGTTACCTGGAAGGTTGATCCAATTGCCTTTCATATCGGCTCTTTGGAAATAAGATGGTATGGTATTTTGCTCGCAACAGGTTTCTTGCTGGCCTATTATACCTTGCAGCAAATTTTCAAAACGGAGAAACTATCCCAGAAATTATTGGATAAAATCTCTATTTGGACGATTGTTTGGACGATTATAGGACTGCGTTTAGGCCATTTCCTTTTTTATGAACCTGAACAGTTCATCATTAACCCGTTGGAAATCCTCTTGCCGTTTAAAGATGGTAAATTTGTTGGCTATCAGGGATTGGCCAGTCATGGCGCCGTTATTGCCATTTTCGGATTTATCATTTATTATTGCTGGAAACACAAAATCAACTTTTTCTGGCTCTTAGATCGTTTGGGTATTGCGATTCCGATTGCAGCGTCGTTTGTTCGTATCGGCAATCTCATGAATCATGAGATCGTGGGCAGCATCACGAATGTGCCTTGGGCATTTAATTTTATTTATGGCGGTTTGGGCGTGGAAGGTACATTCCGCCACCCTGCGCAACTGTATGAGTCTGCTGTCTATATGCTCGTCTTTATTGGCCTGGCAATTTATTATTTCAAATTTGCCAAAGGCAAGGTCGCCGCTGGACGTACTGCCGGCATCACATTAACCGTGATTTTTTTGGCCCGCTTTATCATCGAATTTTTCAAAGAAGTGCAGGTGCAAAGCGAAATCGGACATGCTTTGAATAATGGCCAAATTTTGAGCATCCCACTGGTCTTGGTGGGTCTTGGATTGCTGATTTACTCTTTCGTGAAACCGAATTATCCGACTTGCCCCTACAAGGAAGAACCTGACGCGAAAGTCAAATCCAGTAAAGCAAAAAAATAGATATCGCAATTATTCTTCTTTCTTGGACGCTTCCATAGCTTCGTTGAAGCAGTGGCGACAAAGAGGTTCGTAGGCGTCTTTCTCCCCTAAAAGGACTTGCCCGCCTTGTCGAACGACACGATGTGAGTATTGCGCCAAATCACCGCACCGCGTACAAATGGCATGCTGCTTACTGACATATTCTGCGACGGCCATCAATTTGGGCATCGGACCGAAGGGCTGCCCTAAATAGTCCATGTCCAATCCGCTGACGATAACGCGAATACCCGCATTGGCCAAAGTGTTGCAAACATCTACGATGCCGTCGTCAAAAAACTGGATTTCGTCAATAGCGACCACTTGCACAGTTTCCATGTTCACATAAAGCAAAATTTCAGAAGAGTTGTGCACCGGCGTTGAAACCATGGAATTCTCATTGTGGGAGACAACTTCTACCTCATCGTAGCGGGTGTCAATGGCGGGTTTGAACAATTCAATTTTCTGGTTTGCAAATTCTGCTCTTCGAATACGGCGGAGTAACTCTTCCGTTTTTCCGGAAAACATTGAACCACAGATGACTTCTAACCATCCCCGCTTGTTGTTTCTGCTTGCTTTATTTTCTAAAAACATTCCCGTCTTTGATTAAAGAAATTTTGTATTTTTGGCCGTTTTTTTTCAAACCGCAAAATTAGGAATTTTGCTTTCGTATTGAACCATTAACTTTCATAAAATGCCAAATACTTTTCAACAAATCACAGAAATTATTGAGAATCTTAAACTTATATGTGGAAAAGATGCTCGCCTTGCTCTAATTGAGAAAGAGGTTGTATTAGAAAAATTACGGAATCTGTATCTTCAGGTTGCGGCTTTTGAAGTGGAACCCGCCAGTGATGCTTTTGCAAAAAATGCCTTGGCAGTACAGGAACAACTTAAATCTGAAGAGCAAAAATGCCAACACATGGCTAAA
>JAKSMD010000030.1 GCA_024400815.1 Bacteroidales bacterium
GCTTAGCCAGCAGATTTACAGTCTGTCCCATTTGACCGCTCTGGAACTCTCCCAACAAATTTTTTTCGTGCCTAGAAAAGAGCCGATAGAGGGACTTGAACCCACGACCGGCTGATTACAAATCAGCTGCTCTACCAACTGAGCTATATCGGCACTTAAGTTTTCTTTCAAAGAACTCTCTCTTGTTTTGAGGCCGCAAAAATAGTCTTTTTTCAATATCAGTCAACACCCTATCGGTTTTTTTCTTAAAAAAAATCACAATCAACTGTATTTCAACAAAATATTTTTTCAAAAATTAATAATACAGGCATTTGCACCGAGCCATTTTGCCATAAAATTGGCAGAAATCCTCATAAATTTCGGAGCGAAATTTCAAAACATGTCAAAAAACAAGACTTTTAACGGACAAAACGAGAGGGTAAAAAAAAGACAAAAAAAAAGGATTGGCGTAATTATTCAAAAAAATTGTATTTTTGCCGCCGATTTTAAAACTAAGAACTATGTCAGAAATTTTAGAAAAAGTACAGACTATTATAGCAGACAAACTCAGCATTGATGCTGCAGATATCACTCCTGAAAAAAGTTTTTCCGACGATCTCGGTGCAGATTCATTGGACACTGCAGAATTAGTGCTTGATTTCGAAAACGCTTTTGGCATTAAGATTCCTGAAGAACAAACTGAAGAAATCCTCACCGTTGGTGATGCCATTGCTGCAATTGAGAAAATTTTGGCAGAACAAGCATAAGCGATTTCTGATTTCATAATAAATCGTTCATGGGACTCAAGCGAGTTGTCATAACCGGACTGGGTGCACTCACTCCGATAGGCAACAATGTTGCTGATTATTGGGACTCCCTTATTAAGGGTTGTTCGGGAGCTGCGCGCATAACGCATTTCAATCCTGAAAAATTCAAAACTCAATTTGCTTGTGAGTTGAAGAATTTTAATGTGGAGGATTTTATTCCACACAAAGAGGTTTTGCGTATGGACCCGTGTGCACAATACGCTATGGTCTCTACCATAGAAGCCCTTCGGGATTCCGGCATCAATTTGGACGAAATCAATAAAGAACGTGTCGGCGTCATCTTCGGCACAGGAGTTGGCGGATTCTACTCTATGATGGAATCTGCTAATTCATTTATTGAAAACGACCGCACACCGCGATTCAGTCCTTATCTCATCATTAAAGTATTAAGCGACCTCGTGACGGGATACATATCTTTGAAATTCGGTTTCACGGGGCCGAACTATGTTACCAGTGCGGCTTGCGCATCCGCAGCCAATGCCATCAGCGACGGCATGCGCCTCATCCAATTGGGCAAGACCGACCTGGTGGTGGCCGGCGGCACTGAGTCCAGCATTGTAGAAGCGGCCGTCGGAGGATTTGACGCCATGCGTGCCCTATCTACTCGCAATGACGACCCGGCACACGCCTCGCGTCCATTTGACAAAGACCGCGACGGCTTTGTGATGGGGGAAGGTTCCGCAACCTTAATTCTTGAAGATTTGGATCATGCGCGTGCACGCGGAGCGAAAATATACGCTGAAATCTGCGGCGTGGGCATGTCGGCAGACGCATACCACGTTACAGCGCCCGACCCACAAGGCTCCGGCGCTGTCAAATCCATGACCTGCGCGCTCCAAGACGCCGGACTCTCCCCTACCGATGTCGATTACATCAATATGCACGGCACATCCACACAGCTGGGAGACTTGTCCGAATGCGTTGCCGTAGATAAAGTCTTCGGCGAACACGCCGCCAAATTAGTCATGAACTCCACCAAGTCCATGACAGGACACCTTTTGGGGGCAGGTCCTGCAGTTGAAAGTGTGGCCATCATCAAATCCATGCAGCACAACTTAATTCACCCGACCATCAACATAGAGCATTTGGACGAGCGCCTGCCGCAAAATTGGAACTACGCCGCCCATGGACCGGTTGAACGGGACATTCGCGTCGCCATTTCCAACTCCTTCGGATTCGGCGGTCACAACGTCACCCTCCTTTACAAGAAATTTGCCGAATAAGCACTTCCATGAACCACACTGACAAGGAGATACGGCAATATTTCAAAAACATCTTCGGATTCAAACCCCGGCATTTAGATCCTTATAAAATCGCACTTATCCATCGTTCCGTATCGGATAACGATGCCACTTTCGGCAAAATCAACAACGAACGATTGGAATACCTTGGCGATGCCATTTTAGGTTCCGTCGTGGCAGATTTTCTGTATCACAAATACCCCTTAGAAGCCGAGGGCGTGCTCACCCGCATGCGTTCCAAACTCGTCAACCGAGCCAGACTGAACACCTTGGCTAAGAAATTGGGGCTGGACGACATGGTCCGCATGGACGGCCACATCACGCAAGGTTGCGCCAATGGCAACGCCTTTGAAGCCGTTGTAGGAGCCATCTATTTGGACCAAGGTTATCAAAAGACCTACAAAATCATCATTCACAACATCTTCCTCACCCATTTGGACATGCAAACCGTCTATGAGGAAGACAATGACTTCAAGAGCCGAATCCTCATCTGGGCCCAAAAAAACAAGCGCAAAGTTACTTTCGCGCACGAATCCGTAACCAATGGCAAAGAGCACCTATACAAATCCATCGTCAGCATCGACAATGAGACCGTTTCCGATGGATTAGGTTTCTCCGTCAAAAAAGCCGAGCAAGCCGCTGCGGAAAAAGCATTAGCCATGATTGAAACACCTCAAGAATAAGCATTTCATTTTTTTTCATTTTTTACAAACAGCAATAATTGCATATTGGTTTTTTTTCTATTTTTGCATGTTCTTTCTAAAAGAAGAAACATCTAAATTCATTTATAAATTTAAATCACGCGAGTATGAAAAAAATTTCCCTTTTAGCAATGCTTATTGCTTTCGTTGGTCTTTCTTTCGCACAACTTCCTGACGGATCTTATGGCGAAAATTTCACACTTTATGAAATCGACAAGACCGCTGGCACTTTGATTACTTCAAATCCAATCTCACTTTACGATTACACCAATGCTGGAAAATCCGTCATCATGGATGTATCCGCCACCTGGTGCGCACCATGCTGGTCTTATCACACTTCTCATGCTTTGGAAGATTTCTATGCTGCATACGGTCCGACTGGCACAAACCAAGCTCAAGTCCTCTTCGTCGAAGGCAGCAACGGCAACTTTGCTTCCTTGTCTGGCACGGGTCCTGACGCTAATGGTTCTGCCACTCAAGGCAACTGGCTTGCTGGCGTTGAATATCCTGTCATTCCTCTTCGCATGGATGCAAACCAAAGTTCTTACAACTCCTTCCACAGCAACTATGCCATTGCTTATTTCCCAACGGTATATTTGATTTGCCCGAACCGCTTGGTTTATGAAACAGGTCAATTGAATGCCGCTGGCCTTTACAATGCCATGAACACCACCTGTCCCGCTGTTGATTTCAGCGCAGCGAACAACGCACTCATCATCAGTGCTAGTGGCATTTCCACTGTTTATTTCTGTAGCGCAACCTTCACCCCATCCATCAAATTGCAAAATGCAGGTACTGCTGCCCTCACCTCTGTTGATTTCAACATCAACTGCGGCGGCCAAACCTCTACCTATACTTGGACTGGCAACTTGGCTCAATACAATGTGGCTGACATCACTTTGCCTCAAATGAACGTTTCTAATGGTGGTGCACAAAACTTCACCGTTACCATCACCAATGTCAACGGCGTTGCTGATGATGATGCTACTATGAACTCCTATTCTAAAGAATTCAATGTTTTCATCAATGGCACAACAGAACCTATCGATGAAGACTTCAGCAGCTGCGTATCTAACAACTGGTCTGATGTCAATGGTCTCCTTGGCTGCTACAACATTTCTGCCGGCAGTCACGGTTACGCTCTCTACTTCGACTGCTACAGCTACAGCAATGGTGTACAAGATGAACTCACCATGCCGATGATGAACCTCTCCAACACACAAAATGCCACTTTGAAATTCGACGTCGCTCACAAACGTTATCAAACTTCTAACGATAGACTTAAAGTTCAATACTCCACCGACTGCGGTGCTACTTGGACCACGGCATACAACAAAGCTGGTGCCGACCTGACCACTGGTGGCGCTACAACAAGCCAATTTGTTCCTTCTACTGATTCTCAATGGCGTACTGAAACGGTTGATCTTTCTGGCATTTCCAATCCAGAAAACGTTATCGTTAAATTCGTATTTGTAAGTAACTATGGTAATGTTATTTGGTTAGACAATGTACGCGTTGTTGACGGTACGGGCGTTGAAGAATTCGACGGCAATGTAACCATCTATCCTAACCCTGCTACCAATGTTTTGAACATCAACTCCAGCGAAAGCATCGACAATGTTGTTATTTACAACGTCGCTGGTCAAATGGTTATGAGCGAAAATGGCAACGTTCAAAGCGTTAACATCAGCAGCCTTGCAGCTGGTTCATACATTGCTCGCATCCAAACCGCTGATGGCAACATCTTCAACCAAAGATTCGTAAAAGAATAATTTCCAAATCAATATTCAAAAAACGCCCGCAGTTTCTACGGGCGTTTTTTTTCATGCTTTATTTATGGCAAAAGAAACGCTTCATGCCCAAGATTATTTTTGGCATGTAATCATCAACCCCAATGCCTGCAATCAGGAGTGTTTTTCCAATTGGGGCACCATTTCAACGAAATTAGGGCAAAACGGCATCCGCCACGAAATGCACAAATCGGATGCTTCTGGAAGAGGCATTGAAATTGCTCGAGAACTCTGTCAGAAGGGCGAGCGCCACCTCATCGTCATTGGAGGCGACGGCACTATCAACGAAGTCGTCAACGGCATTTTCACAGCGGGCATCAACACCCAAGAAGTCTATTTGGCCGTTCTTCCATTGGGACGCGGCAACGACTGGGCGCGAACCCACAAGTTTCCCGGCAATTTCATAGACAGCATAGACTTGCTTCTCAAAGGCAATTTCATACGACATGATATCGGCAAGGTGGAAACCATTCAAAACGGACAAAAGGCCGCCGAGCGTTACTTCATCAACATCGCCGGTTTCGGCTTCGATGCAGATGTCATTTACGACACCACCTACAACAAGCCGCATTTCTTAGGCATATCCGTCTATATACTCAGTTTAATACGCACCTTGTTCCATTTCAAAGCGCCAGAAATCACCGTAAAGACACCTGACCACACCTTCTCCGGCAAATCTTTCTTGAGTATAGCAGCCATCTGTCAATACAACGGCGGCGGCATGCGACAGGCGCCCATGGCCAAGCCCAATGACGGCCTATTGGATGTCGTGGTCATCCCCAATGTGGGCAAGTTGAAAGTGATCGCCAACCTCAAGCATATCTTCACAGGCAATCACCTTAACAAGTTGAAAGGCATTGAGGTTTTCAGCACGCCGAGCCTCACGATTTCATCCAAGCAATTGGTTCGTGGCGAAGTAGAAGGTGAAGTGCTCCGCAACGGAGATTACAATATCCAACTACTGCCCAGCGCCTTAAACACCTTGTCTGCATTAGAATAACGGCACTTTCCATTTTCTGCAATACCATTTTGATTTTGTTGCAAAAAAAGTTTAGCGTTCGCGTATTTTCTAAACAATAAAATTGTATTTTTGCCGCATCAAAAAAGGGGACGTTAGCCCAGTTGGTTTAGAGCGCTGCCTCCACACGGCAGAGGTCATAGGTTCAAATCCTATACGTCCCACTTAAAAAGGGAGAATCTTTTGATTTCTCCCTTTTTTTTATGTCGTTTTTTCAAATAAAAATGATACTCGCTAACAAAATTTATGTACCTTTGCGGGCTTAATATTACTTTAATATAAAGAATATCATACATATGGAAAAACGTTATTGGAACGAGTACCAGAAAGCCATTGCAGACGACCACTACTTCTTTGAAAGGAGCTGTATTCGCCAGACATTCTTTCCGGGCTCAGAAGCCGCATTTCTCAACATTCTACGAAACGAACTAGGAAAAGACATTTATGACTCTTCTCATCAGCACACTTGCACAGGCATCGGCTACCACGCTGACGTGGTTCCTTTTGAAACAACCATGACGATAGTCGCACGGCTCTTTTCACTTATGGCTGAAAAAGGTTATGAAAATTATGTTCCCTCCTGCGTAACCTCCTTTGGCGTAATCACCGAAATCATTGAAAAGTGGAATGAAAATCCTGCTTTATTAGAACAGGCGCGCGAATATTTGCGCAAAGCCACAGGGCGTGAGTTCACCATCCCCAAAAATGTAGTACATCCTTCCGATATCATATACAAATTTCGCGAAGAGCTGAAAGGCAAGATGAAATACCAACTGGTCAACCGCTTTACGGGTCGTCCTTTGCGTGTAGTCGAACACATCGGCTGCCATTACGCCAAAATTTTTCCAAAACACGGCGTAGGCAACGCTGAATTTCCATACGTGCTGGCGGGCATGATTGAAAGTTGGGGCGGCGAAGTAGTCGATTACCCAGAACGCCGCCACTGCTGCGGTTTTGGATTCCGCCAATACCTTATTCAAGAAAACCGCGGCTATTCCGTGGCCAACACGCAGAAGAAGTTCGAATCTATGGAGCCCTACGAACCAGACTTCATCGTAGCCAACTGTCCGGGTTGCACCATGTTTCTTGACAAATGGCAATACACCATTGCCGAAATGGAGCACAAGACTTACGACAAAAACGGTTACGGCATTCCCGTACTCACCTACGAAGAGATGACGGGGCTTCTGCTCGGCTATGACCCGTGGGAACTCGGCTTGCAACTGCACCAAGTGCAGTGTGAAAGCTTGCTCAACAAAATCGGCATCAAATACAATCCTAACAATAAATACACCGGTGCTTCTGGCAAGATACTGCCTTCCCCTGACAAGCCCAATGTGTTAAAAGTATAAAAAACACATTATTCACTCCAAAAATCTATTTTACAACGAAGTATTAACAAAAATATGGCAAAAATAGCAATTATCGGTGCAGGACCTGCGGGCATTGAAGCCGCATCCATTCTGGCCCAACAACATAACGTCACCCTCTTCGAAATGAACGATAGCGCATTGTCCAACATCCGCGACAAAGCGTTCTTATTTCCTGACTTTTCTTCAGCAGACACCCTGGCCAACACGCTGGAATCCAAATTGCAGAACCCCAATATAGAATTGAAGCTCAGCACTGAAATCACAGGAATCCAAAAGTCAGGCAACGGCTGGACTTTAACAGATTTTCACAGTCAGACTTACCTATTTGACCGCGTGCTCTTAACCAGCGGATACAAAGTTTTTGACGCTCGCCGAAAAGAAGAGCTCGGCTATGGCATCTATCCGGGCGTCATCACCTCTTTGGAACTCGAAGATATGATAAAGAAAGGGAACATCCTCAACTCCGTTGGGGACCAGCCCAAGACCATCTCCTTTTTGCAATGCGTGGGTTCCCGTGATGAAAAGAGCGGCAATCACTATTGTTCCAAAGTATGCTGTGTTACCGCAGTCAAGCAGGCCATCGAAATCAAGAAGATGCTGCCCGACACCAACGTTTATGTGTTCTACATGGACTTGCGCATGTGGGGCAAAGGATTTGAAGAAATGTACCGTAACTCCCAAGAAATTCACGGGGTCAACTTCGTGCGCGGCCGCATCTCCGAAGCGGCTGCCACCTACGACGGCAAGATCCAATTGAAAGCAGAAGACACCCTGATGGGATTGCCTCTCAACATGGACACCGACTTGCTGGTCCTGATGGTAGGCATGTGCCCGTCTGAAGGCACCAAAACATTAACCAAAGCGGCCAACATCAGCGGTTTGTACGGCTTTGCCGAAAGTGTTTCCGAGCACCTCAACGACAATCTTACAAAGGCAGAAGGCCTCTATGTGGCCGGTGCCTGCAAGCGTCCCATGAGCATCAACGACACCATACAAGATGCGCGCGCGGCCGCTCTCACCATTTTACAAAATTTATAATCCGAAAAATTCAAACCTATGAGTTATATTGAATTCGAAAAATCGGACTTGGTCAACCTCAACTTCTCAAAAGAACGGGAGATTCTCCGTTGCAGCAGAACTGGGGCATTCGCCAACACCACCTTAGCTGGTCTGAACACCCGCAAATACCACGGTTTGTTCATCGTTCCGCAAGACAATATTGACCATGAGCGCCACGTGCTGGTTTCCAATATGAATGAAACCATCATCATAAACGACATGGACTTTCACCTCAGCGTACACGAGTACAAAGGCGAAGTCATTGAACCCAAAGGGAACAAATACCTGCAGCATTTCTCCGCTGACCAGATTCCAACCTACACCTATCGGGTAGGGAAGTTCAATTTCACAAAAGAGATATTATTCTTGAACGATGCCGACCGTCTAATAATAAAATACACGATATTAGATGACTACAATTCGGCAGCATTCCAATTTGAACCGATGTTGGCGTTTCGCAGCATCCATCAGCTGACCCATGCCAACGACGCTGCCAACACGCAATATCGCCCTGTGGAGCATGGGGTTGGATACTGTCTTTATGAAAATTACACGCCGGTATATGTGCAATGTTCAGAAGAGATAGCCTATCAGCATGAGCCCAACTGGTTCTATAATGTGGAGTACGAAGAAGAGTTGCGCCGGGGTTACGATGGGTACGAAGATTTGCTTGTGCCAGGACACATTACGGCAAAAGTTCAGAATCAAGAATTGTATCTCACCATAGGGACAGAGCCTATTGACCCCAAAGAGATAGCCGCATTATTCAAAGCAGAAACCAGCAAGCATACGGCACGTTCCTCTTATTATAATTGCCTACAGAATGCGGCCGAACAATTTATCGTGAAGCGCAACGGAAAGACTGAAGTCATTGCGGGATACCCTTGGTTTGGCCGTTGGGGTCGCGACACCTTCATCGCCCTGCCAGGACTTACTTTGGCTTTAGGCAAGACGGAGCTTTGCAAAGAGATCATGGACGACATGATTGCCGAAATGGAAGACGGTCTGTTCCCGAACATTGGTTCCGGCGACAGTGCCGCCTACAACGCTGTAGATGCCCCGTTGTGGTTTTTCCGAACCTTGCAAATCTACCACGAGTGCGTGCATGGCCCGCGCAAATTATGGGAAGAATATGGCGACACGCTAAAAAAGATTCTCAACGCCTATCGTCACGGCACCCTCAACCACATCCACATGTTGGAAAATGGCCTAATCTATGCAGGCGGTCCGAATGTGGCCCTCACCTGGATGGACGCCATCGTAGATGGCAAGCCGGTCACCCCACGAACAGGATGCCAAGTGGAAATCAATGCCCTTTGGTACAACGCCGTGAAGTTCAGCTTGGAATTGGCGAAAAGCGCCAAGGACAGCGCATTCATCGATGAATGGGAACCATTGATTGAAAATTTCCCCGCTGTATTCAAAGAGACCTTCTGGTCCAAAGACCTCGGCTATCTTGCCGACTATGTTGATGGCGACTACAAGAATTTCCAAGTTCGTCCCAACATGATGATTGCCACCAGTCTGCCCTACTCTCCCATCAGCGAGAAAATCAGACAGCTTGTACTCAAGCGCACCTGCGAAGAGTTGCTGACAGAAAAGGGCATCCGCACCTTAACGCCCAAAGATCCGGAATACAAAGGTCACTATATCGGCACGCAAGCCGAGCGTGATGCGGCGTATCATCAAGGTTCCTGCTGGGTATGGCTGCTCTTCCCGTTTACCGACGGCATGTTAGCCGTTCACCAAAAAGCAGCCCTTCCTTTCTTGGAAAAAATATTCTACCGTTTCGACAGCTGTATGCGAACCTACGGCATCTCCACCATTGCCGAAATCACCGATGGAGACCCTCCATTCAAACCCAACGGCTGCATTTCACAAGCATGGAGCGTTGCCGCCATCCTATACATGAAATGGCGCATTGATAGATATTAAAAGCAACAAATGATATGAAAAATAATAACAATCAAACTTTACAATCATGAAAGTACTAATGTTCGGATGGGAGTTTCCACCGCATATTTCGGGAGGACTCGGAACGGCCTGCTACGGCCTGACCAAAGGGTTGGCCAAAAATGACGTTTCGGTCACTTTCGTGATGCCCAAAGCCGTTGGCGATGAGGACCAGACTTACACCAAAGTACTCAATGCCAGCGATGTTGCCGTGGACACTCGTCACACTCAATTTTTCAGAGAACACCAAGAGACTTCCTTTATACAAGTCAACTCCAAGTTGATTCCGTATGTAGGTTTAGACGACTACTACAATGTGGTCAACCAGATTGAAAGCGGGCTTCTCAGCATGGAAGAGCATGGCACGATGCGTCGTTACATCTTTTCTGGCGGATACGGTCCCAACTTGATGCAGGAAGTAAACCGATATGCAGAAGTTGCCGCCGAGATTGCCAGTCACGAGGATTTCGACATCATCCATGCGCACGACTGGCTGACCTATCGGGCAGGCATTGCAGCAAAACGCATCAGTGGCAAGCCGTTAGTCGTTCACATTCACGCCACAGAATATGACCGCTCCGGCGAGAACAACCGCAACGACATCGTTTACGGCATGGAGCGCGAGGGCATGTCCGCTGCCGACGCCGTGTGTGCCGTCAGCGATCTCACCCGCAACATTGTCATTGAGAAATACGGCATCCCTGCTGAAAAGGTATTCACCTTGCACAATGCAGTAGAACCCAACGACAAAAAGGTGGAACGCAAGAAGTTTGTCAAAGAGAAAATCGTCACCTTCCTTGGCCGCGTAACTTTCCAAAAGGGACCCGACTATTTTGTAGAAACCGCCAAGCGCGTATTGGACAGAGACCCGCATGTGCGCTTTGTGTTGGCAGGCGATGGCGATATGATGCAGCATGTCATCCAACGTGTGGCTGAGTTGGGCATATCCGACCGTTTTCACTTCACAGGGTTCTTGCGCGGCGCAGACATCGACAAGATGTTCGGCATGAGCGATGTTTATGTGATGCCATCCATCTCTGAGCCTTTCGGCATATCGCCGTTGGAAGCCATGCGTGCCAAAGTGCCCGTGGTCATTTCCAAACAGTCCGGCGTGGCAGAGGTGCTGAAGCACGCCATCAAAGTTGACTTCTGGGATATCGACGCCACAGCTGACGCCATCTACGGTCTGCTGCACTACCCCGCCCTTTCCAAACTATTTGCTGAAAAAGGCGAAGAAGAGGTCAACAACCTCAAATGGGAACATGTAGCCAAAAAACTTAAAGGTATTTATGAAAAATTCTTACACTATGAATAAAATATGTTTTCACTTTCAAATTAGCCAACCCTATCGGTTGCGCACCTATAGATTTTTCGATATCAATCAAAACCATGACTATTTTGATGATTATCAAAACCATTATTTGACCCAGAGATTGGCAGAGCGCTGCTATCTTCCCGCCAACAAGATGATGTTAGAACTCATCCGGAAATACCCAGATCAATTCAAATTGAGTTTCAGTTTGTCTGGAAGTTCTATCATGCTGTTCAAGAACTACTGTCCAGAAGTCATTGAAAGTTTCAAAGAACTGATTGCCACGGGGAATGTGGAAATCACAGGCAGCACCTTCACCCACAGCATCGCAGCACTTCACGGCAAAGAGGCATTCTTAGAGCAAGTACGCAAACAGGAAGAACTGCTGGCAGAGACCTTCGGCGTCAAGCCCGTGTCTTTCTGCAACACCGAAGTCATCTACTCGGATGAAATCGGCGAATGGCTGGGAGACGCAGGCTACCGCGTTGTACTTACCGAAGGCGCACGACACATCTTAGGCTGGAAAAGCCCGTCATACCTCTACTGCAATCCTTATCAAACCGATGTTCGATTGCTACTGAGAACCTATCGGTTGTGCGACGACATCACCTTGCGTTTCAATGACCAAAACTGGGACCAATATCCGTTGACCGCAGACAAATATCTGCGTTTCTTAGACAACAGCAATCTCAGTGGCGATGCTCCATTTATCAACTTGTTCTGGGACTACGAAACCATCGGCGAGCACTATACTGAAGACACCGGCATCTTCGATTTCTTCAAATCTTTGATTGCCCAAATGGTCAACAATCCAAACTACAGCTTCATCACCCCGAAGGAGGTCATTGACTTGGAAACCACCGTTTCCACCATCCACATTCCATGGCCGATATCCTGTTCTGGCGAAGAAAAAGACACCAACGAATGGATTGGCAACGAGCTCCAACAGGAGGCCTTCCAACAGCTTTTCAAAATTGAAGATTTGTATCAAAAATCAACAAACGAAGAAGCGAAACTCAGCTGGTTGCGTTTGCAAGGAGCCGACCACTTCAACTTTATGAGCTCCAAATGGTTCGGACATCGTTTTGTCAAAAGGAACTTCGAAGTATATGCATCTCCTTATCAAGCATTCATCAACTACATGAATGTATTGAACGATATCAAAATACAACTTGAACAATAGTATCTCATGAGAAAGTATCTGCTGTTATTCGTTTCAATGCTATGGGTATTCCTAGCAGCAGGCCAAAATTATATGGACCGCTATTACGACAGCGTCTATACTGCGGCGCCAGCGATTTTGTCCATTCAAGACCAGGCCTATTTACAAGATGTTCCTCAACTGAAACTGACTTCAGCAGAGCGGGCTATTGAATTGCCCAGCCGTGTCAACAATGCGGAGACGCAATTCATGACGCCGATATTCTATCAGAGTGGCAACGAATGCGGACAGGCCAGCACCATCTGTTACACCCTATCCTACGAATTGCTGCGCCGTCGCCACCAGAACTACATGTGGGGCTATGATTACCAATATCCATCCCGTTTTGCATGGAACTTTTGCAACAAAGGGGCCAACGGCGGCGTCAGTTTTCTAGAGTCTTGGGAAGTCATCCGGACAGCCGGCACCCCGACCGTCAACGAATGGGGCGGATGGTACAACTACGGCGAAATCACCCGTTGGATTAGCGGCTATGACCTCTACCATAGCGCCATGAAGAACCGAATTTCAGAAGTGTATGCCATCCACATCGACAATGAAGAGGGGTTGCTCGTGCTCAAGCATTGGCTCAACGACCATCTCTGCGGAGAGCATCCGGGCGGCTTGGCGAACTTTTATTGCACCTACTTAGGCAACGGTTACCTCTCGCGTTTGCCAGCTGGGACTCCCGAAGCCGGCAAATATGTGCTGACAGAGTTCACTACCACGGTCAACCACGCCAAGACCATCGTCGGATACGATGACTCCATCTGCTGGGATTACAACGGCGACGGGCACTACACCAACGACATCGACATCAACGGAGATGGGGTTGTCAACATCAAAGACTGGGAGGTGGGTGCCGTCATCTTCTGCAACACCTTCGGCACCGACTTTGCCAACAACGGCTATTGCTATCTCCCTTACTGCAAACTGGCTTCCCTGCCCAATGAAGGCGGCATCTGGAATTCGACGGTTTATGTGGTGCAAGTCAAGGACGAAGTTTATCCGCAAATCACCTATAAGGCAACCTTGCGTCACAGTTCTCGTAACAAAATCAAAGTCTCCGCAGGTATTGCCAATAATACTAGCGCCACCCAACCCGAACACACCTTGGATTTCTATGTCTTCAACTATCAAGGCGGCAATTACCCCATGAAAGGCACCGAGGAAGACAGCGCCGACTATCTGGAATTCGGTTTGGACGTCAGTCCTCTGCTCAACTACATGACCCCAAATGCACCTTGTAAGTTTTTCTTTAATGTTACAGAGCAAGACCCCAACAACAGCAACAGTGGCGAAATCGTGAATTTCAGTCTGATGGATTACACCTCTGGCAGCGAAGTGGAGCAGCCCTGTCCGTCAGAGCATGTTCCCATCGCCAACAATACGACCACCACGCTGACGCTGGTGCGCACGATCAACTTTTCCAAGCCCATCATCCAGGACACAGTGATTCCGACCTTCCAGGCCTACGAGCCCCTGTATCACCAGTTACAGGCCACTGGCGGCCAAGCCCCCTACCGTTGGGAAATCAGTCGCGACTATAAAGAAGAGCTCCTCAGCGAAGGCGCCCCAACCATGGAAGGCAACACCGTCCAGCTTTCCAACACGAGCAATGGTTATGCGGTCATTCCATTGAATTTCGATTTCCCCTTTCACGGGGATTACTATCAGCAGATCGTGGTCTATGCGAACGGCTACCTCTCCTTCCATCATCGTCCCGCCAACTGGCCCTTCCTGCAAGACGAGAATTTGCAGAACAGTTCAAACCGCATGATATGCCCATTCAAAGCGAATCTCAATCCTTGTCAAATTAAAAAAATAGAGACTTCGGATGAAATCACTTTGCAATTCAACGCCAAAATCAACGGGCAGGCCTCCTCTCAAATACGATTTGCAGTCACCCTCCATAAATCCGGGCAAATAGACTTCTACTATGGCGATATGAGCTACACCGGCAGCGATTATGAATCTGGGCTTCATTATGGCGACGGACGCACGCACCAGACCACTTCGTTGTCAGGTTTGACTGCCAACAACCTTTCCAACCGCAGTCTTCGACTCACGCCACAAACCCTGCCAGAAGGCATCACATTGTCATCCAGCGGTCTGCTCAGCGGAACCTCCACCCATGCGTTCAACGACCATGTCTGTGCCCTCACCTGCTATGACAACAATGATGTGAAAACCACGCAGAATGTCCACTTCAACTGCACCTACACAGCGTTGTTGCTGCTTTCTGAGACTTTGGTAAATGGCAGTTCCGACCCTATCATTTTCACTGGCGACACCATCCTTTTCACCCTCAAAGTTAAGAACCTCGACACTCTAACTTACCATAATGGGCGCATCCATATTGAAAACAACGACTTCTTCGTCAACATCCTGGACAGCAGTGAATATTTCGGGTCCATCGCTCCAGGCAATGAATACACCTTAAATCAATGTATGAAATGCACTGTGGAATCCAACACGCCGAGCAATCGCTCCACCACCTTCGCCATCACCATTGACAATGACCTTTCGCCCATCACCTACAACCGCTCCTACCTCATCCATTCCGCCAAAATCGATGTGACAGGATATCATATTCTGGACTACGGTTCCAATGTCAACAACTTCCTAGACCCCATTGAGTTGGATTCCGTCATCTTCACCCTCTTCAACCCGAATGAATACGCATTGCAGAATGTGGATTTGAAACTTCGCATCGACCAGCCTGGCATTTCCACTCCGATAAATGAGATTCACTACGACAAAATACAAGAGCTGAGCGACTTCTCCTTCCCAACGCTTTTGTATATCGGTCCTGAATTCGTGTCGGGGACAACCTTTGATGCCTACCTTGATGTCTATATGAACGGTCATTTCCTCTACACCAAAACGGTAACTATCCGTGGAGGGTTCGATTGTTTGGACTTTGCCGATGGCACCTTGCCGAATATTTTCTACGGCACCAACAGCCAGCCAATCTGGCACATCGCCTATGACGATGCGCATTCCGGTTCCTTCAGCATGCAAAGCGGCATCATCGGAGCCGATGACACCACCTCGGTCTCTCTACAGACTTCCGCAGCCGTTGCACAAACGATATCTTTTGCTTATAAAGTATCTTCTGAACGGAACTATGACTGGTTCGTCTTCTACATTGATGGCGTACAAATGGACCGTTGGTCTGGAACTATAGGATGGTCCACCGTAAGTTATCCGCTTGCTCCAGGGGAGCACACCCTCACCTGGCAATACCACAAAGACTACTCTAACAATACCGGAAGCGACTGCGTTTGGGTGGATGACATCTGCATACCGAATATCACACAGATGGATTGCGACTTGCAGGTCTTCCCCGAAACCCTGCAAGTGAACATCGGCCAGTACGGCAACGCCACAGCCAACGCCAATCTCACCTACCATAATCTGTCCGAGTGTCTGCTCATCTACCGAAATAAAATATATGATGAAGACGGAAATCTGATTGATTGGGTAATATCCTCTCCTGAGAACAGTTTCTTGGAAATCGGCGACTCTATCACAACCACCTTGACTTTCCATCCTTTTGAATGCGGAACTGAAGATCAGCACCTCATGCTGCACGTGGTAACCTCTGAAGACAGCGTATTGGTGCCCATCCTCTTACATTATGTGGACAACACGGGCATCGCATCCCTCCCGTCTGAATATACCGTCACCGTGACGCCCAATCCGACATCCGGTCTATGCACGATAGAAGATGCGCAGCATACCATTCTCAAAGTTGAAATTTTCGACATCTACGGAAAATTCTTATTCCAGCAACCCGTCCACAGCAATGCAAGCATCCTCGACCTCAGCACTTTGCCGAGCGGACTGTACCTGCTCCGCGTATATCGTGATGACCTCATCAGCACGCATAAAATAATTAAAAAATAGTTCCCATGAAAAGAGCACTTTTATATTTCATTGCCGTTTTATGGGTTAGCCCCCTTTTCAGCCAAGGACTTCGAATAACCGAAATTTCCAACCTTGGCAACAGCAGTCGCACCTGCAATCCTGGCGACACCTTGCTGCTCAGCATCAGCATCCTAAATCAAGATAACACGCCACATGAAGATTGCCAAGTACGGCTTTCGTCACAAGATGAGTATATCCAAATAATGGACAGCATCGAGACCTTTGACTATATCGGCGCAGGAAATGAATACACCTTCAACAACAGCATTTCTTTGCTCATCCAGAATGTCGTACCCAATGGGCATGTCATCAACCTCATCTTCCATTTACACAGCAGCGAAACGGATTGTACTCAAACCATATCCTATGTAGTATATTCCTGCAATTTTATCGTCAACAGTTACAACATTTGTGGCGGGGTTTCTTCTACCCTGCACGCCTCAGAATCAGATTCCCTCATTTTCGACATCCAAAACCTTTTAGAGCAACCCATAGAAGACGTGGACTTTCATCTCTCCCTGGAGGAGCCCAACATCTCCGTCAACCAAGGCGATTTGCATGTGGCTGTCATTCCGCCCAACGGGCATATCGAGTTTCTATCGAATATTCAAATGAACAGCCAATATATAGAGGGCACCAATTTCAATGCCCACATTGAAATTTCAAAAGAGGGGATTCTCTTAGGCACGCTGACGGTACCCATTGTCAATTTCGGCAACTGCATCCACTTTGACAGTCTGTCCCTACCTGCCGCATTTTCCAATCCCATCAACCAACCAGGCTGGTACGTGGACAATACCAACGCCAACAGCGGGATGTTATCTCTTCGCAGCGGAAGCATCACCCATTACGACACCTCTGCTGTAAGTTACGATTTCTACACGCAGAATCCAAGTCACATCTCCTTTGCCTGCAAAGTTTCCACAGAAGACAACTACGATTGGTTCTACTGCTATATTGATGGGGTAAAAAAAGGACAATGGTCAGGAAACTTAGGTTGGGAGGAACACTCCTTTCCGGTAACCTCCGGCAATCACAATATCACTTGGTACTATATCAAAGACATCTCCGTGGACAAATACTCCGACTGTATTTGGATAGATGACATCTGCCTCGACCCCTACGCTATGGAATATCCATCCGTTCAAATCAGCACTCAATCGGTAGAGGTCACATTGGACCATAGCGACCACACGACTATGCAAGTCCCCATCGCCATCAGGAATATGACGAACACATTACCCGTATTGTTCTCGGCAGACCTTTGCGATGAAGAGAACAACCCTGTTGGCTGGGCAAGCATCTCGCCAATGACGGATTTCATCAATGCGCAACAGCAAAAGGAGATCAACTTGGAGTTTCACGCCGAAGAATTTCCTTTCGGAGACTATCAAGCGCAATTGCACATCACCTTTGAAGATATTACTTCCACTTATCATATTCCCATCCTCATGCATATAGAAAGCGGCGACGGCGTGGAGTCTTTCACCTCCGACAAGCGTTTCTCCATTCTGCCCAATCCTACAACTGGAAAGGTCACAATAGCGCATGACTACGACTACATCCAACAACTATTTATATATGATGCACAAGGCAAGCAATTGGAAAGTCTTTCTATCCAAGATATAAAGGCAGACCTCGACCTTAGCCAGTACCATAGCGGTCTCTATTTTATTCAAATCAGAACAGACGAAGGCCTTTATACTCAGAAACTCATCAAACACTAAAGCATGGTATTCAGTTCCGCCATCTTCTTATTCATCTTTCTTCCGATAGTGCTGCTTTTGTATTATGTGCTACCGAAAGCATGGCGTAACACCTTATTGCTGACTGCCAGCATTCTTTTCTATACTTGGGGCGAACCGCTTTTCATCCTTATCCTATTAGGTTCCATCACCATTGACTACGTCATCGCACGACAAATGCCAAAGCGAGAGGGGAAAGCGCGAAAACGATGGCTTGCATTGTCGCTGTTCATCAATTTAGGACTATTGGCCTCTTTCAAATATGCGAATTTCTTTATAGATAATGTGCAACACTTCTATCACTGGTTAGGTCTCACGCCCTTTCAATGGTCGGCAGTGGCCCTCCCCATTGGCATCTCCTTCGTCACCTTCCAAAAGATATCCTACCTGGTAGATGTCTATCGTGGCGACAACGAGCCGCAGCGCCGATGGGACCACTTGTGTCTATACATTCTGATGTTTCCGCAACTCATTGCCGGTCCGATTATCCGCTATAAAGATATTGCCGATCAAATCCAGGGGCGCTTCGCCACCGACACCGCTGATAGTCGATTGAACGGACTATTCCGCTTCCTCATTGGGTTATCAAAAAAAGTACTCATCGCCAATGTCCTTGCTCAACAAGTGGACACCATTTTTGCTTTGTCACCTGGCCAGATCAGCACAGGCACGGCCTGGCTCGGCATGATAGCATACACATTACAAATCTACTTCGACTTTTCCGGTTACTCCGACATGGCCTTAGGTTTGGGCAAAATGCTCGGGTTCTCGTTTCCCGAGAACTTCAACTTTCCCTATATATCTCAAAGTTTCACTGAGTTCTGGAAGCGTTGGCACATCACCCTAGGTCGTTGGATGATGGATTACCTCTACATTCCTCTCGGCGGCAATCGCATCAGCAAGTCTCGGACCTACCTCAACCTCATCATCGTGTTCCTGCTGTCTGGATTGTGGCACGGCGCCGCTTGGACATTCGTAGCATGGGGCTTGTACCACGGCTTCTTCCTGGTCTTGGATAAGTTAGGACTGAAAAAGCAATTGCTGAAAATCGGCCGGGTCCCAGCCGCACTATGTACCTTCCTATTTGTGATGATAGGCTGGGTGATCTTCCGTTCCGACACCATCTCCTACGCTGGCGCTTACATCGCTCGTCTGTTCGCCTTCCAAAACATAGGCGACAACATCGTCTTCAACAGTCGCTTCATCGTCATCTTGATATGCGGCCTGCTGTTTGCCTTCATGGGATTTTTCCCGAAAGTAGAACAGAAAGTCAATATCCTCTTCGAAACATCACACCGTCCATGGCAATGGATTGGTTTCACCATCATCGCCATGGCGCTCTATCTGCTCAACGGCAGCGCGCTGTTAGCAGGCGGCTTTAACCCATTTATTTACTTTAGATTTTGATCCGCATGAACACTCCCAGACCTAAAACAGCACAGCTTCTGTTAGCGCTCATGCTCGTCATCATGAGTGTGCCCTTGGCGCTTTCCTTCATGCCTGCCAGCAAAGGTCCCGCCCTTTTCGGCATCCAAAAGCAAACCTTCAGCGAAGCAGATTTTGCCATAGCCAAGATTTTGAGCCACCAAACCCAAGATAAATTCGAGACCGCGGCCAAGCAAACTGTCGGCGGCTGCAACTATGCTATCCGCTTATACAACGAACTCAACTATCGTCTTTTCCACTACTCCGCCGCCCCCAAACTGATTTTAGGGAAAGACGATTATTTTTACGAAAACATCTATATCCAAGAATACACGGGACAAGACTTCGTAGGCCAAGAGGCCATCACCAACCAGGTGCGAAAATTCAAAGCGCTGCAAGACAAATTAGCGCAACAGGGCATCCACCTGCTCTTGGTCATCGAGCCCAGCAAAGTCTGGTATCTGCCTGAATATCTGCCCAAAGGCTATTGCAAAGGACCGCACACCAATTACGAAGTCTACCGACAAACACTGCTCCAACAGCACGTCACATTTCTGGATTTGAACCAATTTTTCATCCAAAAGAAAAATAAAGTCCAACACCCGTTGTACAGCAAACACGGCATTCATTGGAGCACCTACGGATTATGGAATGCGGCAGACACCTTACAGCAATTCATTACCGCACAAACCGGTCTCAAGTTAGGTCATTTCAAGCACTTGACGGACACTTTTTCTACGGTAAACAAAGATTTGGACTTCGACCTCGAGCCACCTATGAACCTATGGAAAGCCCTTCCGCACGAAAGGCTCTGCTTCCCTGTAATGGAATGCCAAGCCAGCGACACCAGCAAGCCCAAAGCCTTCATCATTGCCGACAGCTACGTGTGGAGTTTGTGGGACAGAGGCATTCTCGCCCACTGGTTCCTGCAGCCAGAGTTCTGGTACTATAACGCCACCGTCTATCCTAACATCTGGGACCCGACCGCCGTATATGCGGACAAGTCCAACCTGCCGGACAAATTGAAGCAACAGCAAATCGTTTTGCTCATGATGACCACGGCAAACTTAAAAGACTTTGGGTGGGGATTTTTAGACGAAGTGCATTAATCTTCCGGCGTATCGTCATTCCTATCGGTGCATTGAAAATCAAGGGATTCAAATTCCAAAGTGGCATGGGAGATACCCAATTCATCAAGTTTGGATTTTAGTTGGGCTTTAATGTTTTCCATCTCACTCAAATCGCGAATCTGCACATGAGCGGTTAGGGCATTCTGCGTCGTGCTGAGTGCCCAGATATGCAGATGATGCATGTCGATGACACCATCAACGCTTAAGAAAGAGGCAATCACCTGATCATAATCCACTTCCATGGGAACGCCATCCAAGGCCAAACGGATAGTCGCACGAATCAAATCCCACGTTGAAAAAATAATGACCACGGCAACAGCCAAACCGATGAGTCCATCCAGCATGCTCCATTCGGTAAAATAGATGACCACCCCAGAAATCACAACGCCGACCGACACCATCGCATCTGCCACCATGTGTACAAAAGCGCCACGCACATTCAAATCCCGTCTTCTATTTTTCAAAAGCAGATAGGCAGTAAAGCCGTTCACCAGCACGCCAATAGCCGCCACAATAGAAATCACACCGCCCTTGAGCTGATCTGGATTAATCAGCTTCTGGATGCTTTCGACCACGATGAACACCACCGCCACACTTAAAATCATCGCATTCAACAGCGAAATCAAAATCGTTGCTTTTTTATAACCATAGGTAAAACGACGAGAAGATTGAACCCCGAGCAGTTTGTAGGCCGTAAACGCCAACACCAAGCCGACCACATCGCTCAAGTTGTGTCCAGCATCTGACAGCAAGCCCATGGAATTACAAAACAAGCCAGCCAACGCTTCTGCTAGCAGATAGACAATATTGATGACAATGCCTATCATGAAAACCAGTCCTAATGAGTGACCTTTGGACTTTTCTTGCAATGCGGGAGTATGTTGGTGAGCCATAATTTCAAAATTCTAATTGTATCATTTTTTTGGGAGCGCAAACTTACATAAAATTTCCAATTGTACATCGGACTATTTTGGACCTCGCACTTGGGATCTTGAAACTTTGACCATTGACCTTGACTTTGACTTTGACTTTTTGGAGTCGCTGTTTAAACTTTAAACCTTAAACTTTAAACTATTTGCCATCAAGTACGGCCCTTGATTCCCCGAATGACTTTCTTGAAACTTGAAACTTTGACCATTGACCTTGACTTTGACTTTTTGCCTTCGGCA